>CALAUY010000001.1 GCA_937892015.1 uncultured Bacteroidales bacterium
GCCGACACGTATTCGGTTGTGGGTGACGCCGCTATAGTAGAAGGTGACGGCTGGAGTCCTTCCAGTTTGTCTAATGATATGACTTATAATGAATCAATGGGAAAGTATGTCTATACCAGAGAAAATTTAAGTCTTTCTGCCCAAACATACAATTTTAAAATTGTTAAAAATCATAGTTATGGTAGTGGGCAATGGCCAGACGGAGTAGGTAACTTTTCTTTTAGTATCGGTTCTGCTGGAAGTTATGATATAATGTTTGTTTTTGATTTGGAGAACAATACCGCTTCTGCTCGTGTTTGCACTCATACTATGAAATTTAATAGTAATATTTCTGGAGTGTGGGTGTTAAGCGATATGGAGCGTTCAGATGATTATTTAACTTGCTCTTTTTCAGCTGATCTATCAGGAAATTCCTCGTATGAGTTTGAGGTAGTTGTGGCTGGTTCGACCTATCTTGGAAATTATAATTTCAATAGCAGTTACAAGTCCGGCAACTTGGCTTTTAGTAGTATTCATGCTACCATTTCAACTGCTGATGCTGGCAAGTATGTCTTCACTTACACTTACAGTAATGGTAATATGACAATCACTTACCCTGTTACATACACCCGCGAGTCTTCTCAATCAGCAAACGACTGGGGTACCATTTGCTTACCGGGTATATCGAATGTGTCTTATTATTCCAACGCTACATTCTACAGCGTTGCCGGAAAGCGAGTTGATGGTAGTAACAACCCAACATCAGTGGTCCTTGTAGCAGAAAACGGCGTTTTGGAAGCAGGTCGCCCATACATTTATAAAATGACTTCTGCTGGAACGTTTTCACTTCCGCACACTGGAAACGAAAGTGCGAGCGTGCACAATGGTCTTCACGGAACGTTGGTAGCCCTGTCTAATTCTGAAAATGCTCTGGTTGGCAAGTACGTTTTGGTTGGGGACGTAGTTCGCAAAGTGGCTTCTGGCGCATCAGTTAATCTTGCGGCCAACCGTGCATATTTTGATTTAACGAGCGATGAAGCAAGTGGTGGCGCTTCTGTTTATGTGGATGCCGGCGCACCAGGACGTTATATTGAGATTCCACTTGTGGAAAATACTGCAACCTCACTCAATGAAATAAAGAACAATGATGACGTGGTTAAATTTATCCAAAACGGGCAACTCTATATCCGCCGAGATGGAAAAACGTACGACGTTATTGGTCGCAATGTGAAATAACTGAATGTATAACTGCTAAATAGAAATAATTATGAAATATTTTGAAAATCCAACCCTAGAGGTTGTGCGTATTGGTCAGAAAAATATCATTGTAACGAGTCTCGGAGTAGGAACTGACATTACATCATCCGATGGTACTATCAATGCAGGTTCTGCTGACCGTTTCCGCGACTTCGACGAGTATTAAGAGCCACTGAGACGTAGTAACACGACTACAGCTGTTTGGTTAACGCACCTGTTTGGGATGAGACCTGGACAAGTGCGTTTCCTATTCGTTCAATTCGTTCTATTCGTGTTCAAAAAAATATCCACCTCTCGCTCTACCCCTCAGCTTTCGGTACTAATCTGACTCCTCCCCTAAGGTAGGGGAGGGGGACCGCTTGCGGGGGAGGGGTATGAAACAATTTACGAATAACACAATTTACGAATAACACAATTTACGATTGGACGATTTACGATAGGACGATTTACGATAGGACGAGTTACCGCCCTTACGGGCTATTGGACCACACGAAGTGATCATACCCATTGGGGTAAAGAAATTTACAAATTGATGTAAAAGTATGCGAGGCTGTACGGAGAGGGTAGCAAGACCGTTCGAAGGGGGTTGCAAAAAGTTGTACAAACTTTTGCGGAAATGAAGACGCCCAAACAAAACAAATGAAAAACTTCCAAAAACGGACTTTTGGGCACTTTTGCTTCATATATGCAACAAAAAACGTAAAAAAGTGCTTGTCGGCGTACTTTTTTTGCCTTTTTATTTGCACATGTCAAAAAATTTTTGTAACTTTGCACCGCATTATTGCGTAATTTCGGTTTGTAACCGCATTATTGTGTAATGTCGGTTTGCACCGCATTATTGTGTAATGTCGGTTTGTAATAGCATTATTGCGTAATGTCGGTTTGCACCGCATTATTGTGTAATGTCGGTTTGTAATCGTATTATTGCGTGGTGCAGAATAGAAGATAATGACAGACATGAAAAAACGATTCGTACTTATTGCTTTGTGCGCCATCGTGGCGTGGCCGCTGCGAGCGCAGTGGTCGGAGATATATGCGTCCGACGATGCCGAATATACTGAAGGAATCGCGCTCTATCAACAGGGGCAGTTCGCTACAGCGCAAGCCCATCTGCAAGACTACAAGGACGATTTCTATTTCGTCGCTTGTGCTTTTGAGTTGCGTCAACCTCTTGCACAGAAGTACCTCAAGGAGTATCTGTCGGAACATCCCTACACGCCTTACGCCTCAGAAGTGCATTACATGCTGGGGGTGCTGCGCGTGGAGGCAGGCAAGTATCGTGCAGCTCGCAAGGAGTTGTCGAAAGCCGTCAAGGACGAGCTGTTCCGCCAGCATCAAGATGCCCTCTCTTTCTACGCGGGCTATGCCCATCTGCAGATGAACGACTTGCGGGCAGCGGCGCGCGAGTTCGAAAGCATACGTTATCATGAGGGACCGTATGCGCAGATGGCCACGTACTACTATGGCTATGCCGAGTATGCTATCGGCAACTATGGCAAGGCACTGCCCGCACTGCTCTCGGTGGAGAAAACGCATAAGTTCGGGTCCATCGTGCCGTACTATATCGTCCAGATGTACTACCAACAAGGTCAGTACGACCAAGTGGAGGCTCGTGCCAAAGCGCTACTGGCGCAAGGCGTGGATGCGGGCATCAACCGCAGCGAGCTCTACCGTATTCTCGGTGAGATTGCCTATCAGCAGCACGAGTACGACAGCTGTATCGTGCATCTGAAAGAGTACACCCGACTGGCCGCAGAACAAGGCGAGAAGCCCGTTCGAGAAGACCTTTACTTACTGGGTATCAGCGAGTACATGACCAATCGTCCGGCAGATGCCATCACCTCGCTCAAACAGGTTAAGCCCATCAACGACACCATCACGCAATCGACGCAACTGCACCTCGGGCATTGTTATCGCTCGCAAGGACAGATACAGCAAGCCAAGATGGCGTACGCCGCTGCTATGCGGTTCAGCGGTAACGGCAAAGAGATGCCCACAGCCGTCAAGACACGCGAAGAGGCAATGTACAACTATGCACTCACCACATACGAGTCAGGCACAGCACTCGGCGAGTCCGTAACTGCTTTCACCGATTTCATCGACGCTTTCCCGCAATCAGCCCATCGGACGGAGATATATTCGCTGCTCTCGTCGGCTTTCATGCGGTCGAAAGACTTTACCCGCTCGCTTAACGCCCTCAATGCCATCGAGAACCCCACGCGCGAGATGATTCTGACCAAACAGTACTTGCGTTACCAACTCGGCACGGACGCTTTCCTCAATGGCAAGTACAGCACGGCCATCGGCTGGTTCGACGAGGTGATAAACAACAGTTCACTCTCCACCCTCAGCGGCATGAACGACGCAACCATCTACCTACGCGAGTCGTGGTTCTGGAAGGCGGAGAGCGAGTACCGACTCGCACAATACGACGAAGCGGCACAATCCGTCAAAGCTTTCCGCAGCAGTGCAACCGCTGCACAGTCACCTAACTACCCCATTGCCAATTACTTACAGGCGTATATCCATTTCCGCCTCAAGGAGTATAAAGCAGCCTCGATGCGCTTCAAGATGTTCATCGAACGGGCCGACAAAACGCAAGGGACGTACGCCGATGCGCTCAGTCGAATAGGCGATTGCGCCTTTGCTGAACGCGATTTTGTGGAGGCCGAGTCATGGTACGCCAAGGCTATTCAGACGGGCGCAGCGGGCATCGATTATGCGCTCTTCCAGCGCGGTTACACGTTCGGACTCTTGGGGCGTCACAGCGACAAAATCACGCAGATGGATCGCCTCGTGCGACTCTATCCCCGCTCCGATTACGCCGATGATGCGCTCTACGAGACTGCTCGTGCTGAGCTCCGACGCGACAACACAGACGGCGCCATCAACGCATACGACCGACTGCTGCAAGGTTACCCAAGCTCAACGCTCGCACGCAAAGCGGCACTGGAAAAAGCGATGTTGTACTACAACGACCGACACTACGACAACGCCATCGAGGCGTACAAAGTGGTGGTGGATAAATACCCTAACTCCGATGAGGCCAAAGCGGCTTTAGAGGGTATCGAGACGTGTTACGTAGAGACTAACCGCGTGTCAGAGTACCTCGCCTACGCCAAGACGCTCAAGACCGGCCTGGCTGTGGTGTCCGATGAAGACTCACTCACTTTCGCCGCGGCCGAACGGCTCTACCTGACGAACAAATACAGCGAAGCTATTCCCGCCCTCGATCAGTACATCAACGCTTTCTGCGACAATGGCAAGTACTGCATCCAAGCCCGCTATTTCCTCGCCGACTCGCATTACCGACTCGGACATAAACTGCAAGCCAAACAGGCGTTTATCACGCTTGCGGCACTTCGCGGCAATGTGCACGAAGAAGAGGCAACCCTTCGCGTAGCAGAGATAACGTACGATGAGCACGATTATCAGACATCTCTGCGCTATTTCCAACATCTGCAAGAGGTGGCCTCATCCAACAAGAACACCGATATAGCCCGTCTCGGCATACTCCGCTCCGCGTATTTTCTCGGCGACAACGCCACCACCATCGAGATTGCTTCACTACTGCTCAACGAGCCCACGACCGACTACGACGTGCAGCAAGAAGCGCGTTACAACCGCGCCAAGGCGTACGTGGCTCTCAAGCAGTACAACGAGGCCATTGCTGACTTGCGACCACTGGCCGAAGAGGTGCGCACCGAACATGGGGCAGAGGCCGAGTACCTACTCGCACAGACGTTCTTCGACCAAGATAACCTCGATGCTGCCGAAGATGAAGTGATGGCATTCGCCGGCATGAACACATCGCACCAGTACTGGTTAGCGCGCGCTTTCGTGCTACTCGCCGACATTTACGTGCGCCGCGGCGATGATTTCCAGGCGCAACAGTATCTGCTCTCACTGCAACAGAACTACCGCGCTGACGACGACATCAGTACGCTCTGCGCTGACAGACTCGATGCCATCGTGGCACGTAACTTAGAATCCTCTAACCACGAAGAAGATGATGATGACGAAGATGAAGACGAAGATTAACTATATGGCGGCTCTGTGGAGCCTCATCCTGCTATGCCCCCTCGGACTGCTTGCCCAGACAACCGACGATGAGCCGCAAGTGCCCAATGACAGCGTCATCGACCGCACGGTGACGGTCGAACGTGAGTTTCAACCAACCGTGAAAGCAGCGGACAAACTATCGACTAAACCACAGGTGTATCAACCTGTTATGGACGAAGCGACCGTCACCTACAGCGACTTCAGTTCGCCGCTCGGCATCGAGAAGAACGTGAGCACGCTCGGCTATGCATCCACTGCGTTCAACCGCCCACGCATACGGCACGGATACATCCGCGGCGGAGTAGGACATACGAACACGATGCTCGACTTCAATTATCGCGTCGATGACGAGACGCTCGGCATTCGTAACGCGAAAGGTAAAGCGGTCAACGAGGGCTATCTCGACCTACATGCCAACCATTTCGGGCAATGGGGCAGAAAAACGCTGGAGAAGAGTTCGCTCGGACTCGACTACACGTACACTTTCCCCGCTACTCAACTGTATTTCAGCGCATCCGGCGGCAATGAGTTCTTCAACCATTACTACCACCATATCGACACCACCACGAATAGGTTCGACCCCGACTGGCGGTTCAGCACCAACTCCACTGACAATCAGACGTTCTGGACAGCTGACGCACACATTGGCGTACAGAACGTGCCCGGCGCGGACGTACTCTACCACGTGCAGACGGGGTACGAGGGATTCTTCATCCCCGGCACACTCGCTATACAAGAGCATCAAGTGCATACCCAAGCACTGTTTGAGTGGTCGAAAGAGGCGCACAGTGCCGGTCTTCACGCCGATGTAGAGAACCGGTTCTACACTACCACGAAGCTTGCCGCGAAGCACAGCATACACGTTGAGCCGTACTACGGATACAAGGGCAACCGCATACGTGTACATGCAGGCGTAAATTTCGACCTCGGACTCGGCGGATACAAGGGACGACTCAACCAATCCCAGACGAACGCGTTCGGCATCTCACCTAACGTACATTTCGAGGCAGACATCACCAAGACGTGGCTCACGTTCTTCCTCGACGCTGTCGGTGGACTCCGAGCAGAAAGCATACATGAGGAACTCAGCGAGAACCGATTCCTCGACATCCAAAACCTCTACGATGTGATTAACAATGGTTGCTGTGCCGCCTATACGCCGGTCGATGCTACAGCAGGATTTCGATTCAAACCGTTGCCAACGCTGCTCTTCGACGTTCATGCAGGCTATGCGATAATCCTCGATGAGCACGTGCTTGGTTTCGATGGCAACAAGTTCCGCCATTTCGAACAAGATCAACAGATAGTCAAGGTCGGTGGATCACTGCACTACCATTTTCAGGACATCTTCACCATGGAGATAGGTGGCGACTATTTCTATTGTCCGAGTCGCGAACTGGTGACAGACGCGGGCTCGGCATTAGAACTTACGCAAGACAGTGCCTTCACGGCCTCTCCGTACGGCAAGCCCAAATGGCGCATCCACGCTCGGTTCGATGGACGCATTGACAAGCATTGGTCGCTTTATTCGGATAACTACTTGGTCGGCAGTCGAGCTGTGCTCATGGTGTCCGACCAAGGGACGTACGTGCAGAAAGAGGCAGACCGCACGCTCAAGCCGTATTTCGACCTCAACGTCGGCGTCGAGTATGCCTACAACGACCGACTCGCTTTCTTCGGACAACTCAACAATTTCCTCGCATGGACGGCCGACTTTACGCCGCTCATCCTCTACGGGACGCCCTCACAAGGCGTCAACTGCCTCTTTGGCGTGAGTTGGAACTTCTAAAGAACTCCTTTAAAAACTCCTAAAAACAGGTCAGAAATTCACGACAAAACCTGCGTGCACATTGAACCCTGCTTGCGCGTAATACCATGGCCATGGATGCGTTCCATCGGCCATATACGATGCGTCTGCACCGCCATTGCTCGCATACTTAGCGTTGAAGATATTGTTCAGTTGGCAGAGCAGACTCACCTCAGGCACGTACCGCGCAGTGCTCCAACGCCGCAGCGGCAACGTGTAACGCAGATTGACGTTGGTGGTAGTATAGGCTCTGAGTGAGGCACTCTCGTGCATCGTGTTGTCCAAGTACTGCTTACTCGTCACGTTCGTCTGGATGGTGGCCAGCAAGCCCGAGTAATCGAAAGTGAAGAGCGACATACCCGTCAGCATCGGAGAGAAAGCGATGGTCGCCTCCTCGAAGGTCAACTTCTCTTGACCCGTCCATTCGTAGTTCTCGTCATAGATATCCACCGTCTGCTCGTAGTTCAGAATCTTGTTGCGTGAGAGCACGATGTTGGCATCCCAGCGAAACCAATCGGTTATCTTCACCCCACCGGTCAACTCGATACCCATTCGGTACGAGTCTTTCACGTTACGGGTGGACATAGCCCCCACATCGTTGTAGTCGCCGGTGAGAATGAGCTGGTTGTCGTAGTCCATGAAGTAGAGATTGGCACCAAGAGCGAACCGACTATGTGAGTACGTATAACCCAACTCATAGTCGTAGAGTCGCTCGGCTTGCGGCATCTCGCCGCTATACGAACCGTCTGCCTCCATGTGGATGTTCTCCGTGAAATTGGCGCGACTGGGCTCACGGTTAGCGATTGCGAACGTACCATACACCATGTGACCACCGTTCTCGTACGTCAGACCTGCTTTCGGGTTGAAGAAATGGTACTGTTTATGCAGTTTCAGCGGTGACATGTCCTCGTCGTTGATGCCGTCAATACGGTAATCGATGAAGCGGTACTGTAGGTCGGCGTACAGCGTCAGTCGCTCGCGATGACGATGGACGATGCGCCAATTGGTCTTGGCATACACGTTCGCATCCGTCTTGCCGCCACGACTGCGATAATACTCATAGTTGACCGGCAACAACGCCGAATAGTGCGGGTCGGCTATAAAGGGCAACGTGCCAAAATGGTCGTTCATATAGTTGCTCGCTGTTGCCCCGAACTGCACATCGACAGGCTCGGAGATATACTTCGACGAGGCCACCAATCCATAGAAATGGTTGTCTAAATACTTGCGATACAGCGCGTACGCTTTCTTCTGTTTTACGCCCTCATCGTCGGTGTACGGGTCAAGACCGAAATACGTGAATTTCTTGTTCTTATACTGCTCATAATATCCGCCGCCGTGCGAGTAGAACAGCGTGGCATTGAGGCTCCAATGAGGCGAGAAAGAATGGCCGATGTTCAGCTGCACATGTTGCTGCGCATAGTTGTCAGTTTGGTTGTCGTAGTAAACGGTCGAGTCGCTGCCGTCAGATGCCGTGACGGTATATTCGCCCGCGGGATTATAGCGGCGATCGGCTCCTCCGATGCCGTAGGCCGTGTTGTAATCAACACCATCCCAGCCCATGCCCGTTTTCTCGTTGCCGCCGAAGAAACTCAGCACTACTTTTGTCTTGTCGGTGTAGTACCCGAAATCGCTGAAATACGAGTAGAGGTCAGAGTTGGTACGGTACAGAAACCCGTCGGAGTTGACTTTCGAGAAGCGGGCATTGAGTGCGAACCGTCCGTCGCCCGCTTTGGGTGATACCATGTGCAGCGACCCCATCTCTTTGAACGTGTTGTACATGCCACCATTGAAGGCCAGTTTGACGTGGTTGGCAGTGTCAAGGTACGTCTTGTCAGTGCGCATGTTCAGCGAACCGCCGAACGCCACGCCGTTGGTGGACGAGCCTACACCACGCTGCACATCGATAGAGGTCATCGACTCGGCCATGTCCGTCATGTTCACCCAGAAAACAGTCTGACTCTCTTGGTCGTTGAGCGGCACATCGTTGATGGACATCGTGATGCGTGTGTGGTCAGTACCCCGCAAACGGAAATACGTGTATCCGATGCCGAGTCCATCATCGGACGTGACTTGCAAGCCCGGGGTCGTTGACAGCAGGAAAGGCAGGTTCTGCCCCGTGTTGTCGATGTTCAGCTGCTCGCGGTTATACACTTGGTGGTTGCTTGCCGTCTGTTGCACACGCTCTGCAATCACCTCGATATCAGCCATCTCGGTCATGAGGATAGTCAGCGTGTCTGTCTCCTCGGCATGCGCACTGGTTGTCCCCATTAGTCCCATAAGACCCATTAGTCCTATAAGACTTACTTTAATACTAAAAACTGATTGTTTCATAGCACCCATTTATTATATACATACACGCGGGTGCACAGACAAGAAGAACATACTTCCCTTGGCAGCATTACTTGCCCAGGTTCATAGGGTCTGATCTCAGCCTCACGGCACCCCTTTTATTTCAATTTGTAAATTTGTAAATTAGGCGATTAGTAATTTAATAACCTTGCGGCGTAAAACCTATGTTTGCAAAGCAAACAATAATTTACAAATTCTTAACTCTTAACTCATAACTTGTAAACAAAACTTACATACCATCCCCACTCCCACATGTGCTGTTGAGCCACAGAGCGAGTCTTGGCGAGGTTATTGAGCCCGAAATCGTATCCCGCTTGCAAGCGGTACTTGTCCCATTCAAACCCACCGCCTACTCCGAGCTGCATATTGAAGCGGTACAGGTCGTTCACCGCATATCGGTCGTAGTTCTCGGTACGGATACCCATCGCTTCGAGCGCCTCTTTCGAGCCAATCACCGAACCGTACGTGTCCGAGAGATGCAGTTGCAGATAATCCGGTTGGGCCAGTCCTACCACGAACCGCGGACCGCCATAGAAGAACATGCTCAATTGTCGCCAGAGCGGTTGCCGATAAAAGGCGCGAACGGGCACGCTCAGTTGATGCTCCATGATGTGGTGGCGGATATAGTCACCGTCTGTGTGTTGCGCCTCTATGCTCGTCGCCGGCCAGTGCTGCTCGATAATGCCGTACGTAACCGTATAGAGTAGTCCCGTCTGGAGCGAGAAGTGTACGGGCAAGTTGAAATCGACAGTGGCACCCATCTCCACGCCGTGCAAGTAGGGGTTCATCATGTTGCCGCTATTCGAGTGCTGCCAATTCTGCACGTAACCTACCTGTAGTCGCCAGTCGGTAGAGAACACGTACGGCTCTTTCGGCTTGGCTTGCTTGCGAGTCGGGTCGAAGAACTCTTGTTGCTGACCATATGCCACGAGTGTCGCCACGCCCATCAACAATATCAATAATCGTCTTTTCATATCTTTGTTTCACTAAAAAGTGCATCGTAAATGCGGTTCGTAGCTCCCGTCTCTGAGCGCACGTACGCACTCGCATTGCGCCCGTACTCGTCATGATGAGCGAACGCCTCGTCTATGGCCTCCGATAGTGATGCATAGTCGCTCACGGCAAATGCGCCACCCGCTGTGATGAGGTCCTCCGCTTCGCGGAACTTATGGTACTTAGGGCCGAACACGACCGGCACGCCATACACCGCCGCTTCGAGCGTATTGTGTATGCCCGCTCCGAATCCGCCGCCAACGTACGCCACCTGACCGAAACGATAGAGCCGCGAGAGTAGCCCCAAACGGTCGATGAGCAGCACGCGGTTGGTGTTCACGTTCATCAGCGTCGCTTCAGAGAAACGGACGAGCCGACCCTCGAAGAGGTTGAAGATGAAGTGCAGATGCTCCGCAGTCAGTTCGTGCGGTGTCAGTACCAGTTTGGTGTCAGGATGCTCGCGCATATACCGCGCCAAGAGCTCCTCATCTCGCGGCCACGTACTACCCGCCACCAGCACTTTCGGCGGCTCGGGGTCGAAATGCAGCGGGGTCAGTTCGGGCTCACTGAAGCGCATGAGTTGCGGTATCTCCCTGCCGTCCCCAAGAATCTCCACCACGCGGTCAAAACGCGTGTCACCGGCCACCACCGCGTTGGTTAGCCCGTACTCTTCTAATAGTTGACGCGAACGCTCGTCTTGCACGAAGAGCGTCGTGAAAAGCTTGAGTAGCCTACGATACGGACGACCCCACCAACGAAAGAACAGCTGATTATGGCGGAAGAGGGTCGCGATATTGTACATCGGGATGCCACGCCTGTGCAGTTCACGCAAATAGGCCGGCCAGAACTCATACTTGACAAAAACAGCCATCTCCGGACGATACACATCGAGGAACAGTTTCGCGTTGCCTCGCGTTGCAAATGGCAGATAACTCACCCCATCTACTCGGTCGTAATCCTTGCGCAACTCATATCCCGACGGGCTGAAAAACGTCAGCACAATCTTGCGGCACGGCTGTTCACGGCGCAGTCGCTCGATGATAGGGCGCGCCTGCTCAAACTCGCCCACACTCGCAGCATGAAACCAGACGCAACCCTGCAACGAACACTCGCCCGTCTTGCGTTTAGCCCGCAACTCCCGCCACGTAAGACGTTCGCCGCGAACGAGTCGATGCGCTTTGCGGTTGAACAGACTCGCGATATACACTATCAGAATATACAGATACACTGCCGACAGATACCGCTAACGTTGCTTATCGTATGTATGTCACGTTCTCGGGTTTCCACTTATCTTTGGGCTCGGGCTGTTGAGCCGGATGGCCGATGACGATAGTGCAGAGTGGCATCAGATGTCCGGGCAGTTCCAGTACGTTGCGGGCTGCCTTGATACGCTCGTCCATCGGGTACAAGGCCGTCCATACTGCCCCCAATCCCAGTGCATGAGCCGCCAAAAGGATGTTCTCCGTAGCAGCCGAACAGTCCTGAATCCAGAACTCGCGACCCGGTCCGTCCAACGTCTTCTCCATGTCCCCACAGACGATGATGGCGAGCGGCGCTTGTGTCAACATCTTCGCGTTCGGATTGGCAGTTGCCAACTCGTCCAGTTTGGCGCGGTTAGTCACCGCAACAAAATGCCATGGTTGCTTGTTCACCGCCGTCGGGGCTGCCATGCCCGCACGCAAGAGTAACTCTATATCGTCCGTCTTCACCGGCTCGTCTGTGTATGCGCGTACGCTCGTACGACTCATGATAGTGGCAATCACCGCCAATCCCATTTCCGCACTCGCTTTGCCTGACTTTCTCGCCTTGCCTGTCTCTTGTGACTGTCCTGCTTCTTGCACCTGCTCTGCCTGACCGGCATTTTGTGCCTGTCCCGACCGACTGCAACCACTACTCATTATCATGGCAAACAACGCTGCCATTACTATCATAATTTGTTTCTTCATATCCGTGTATTTTTTGAAATCGACTGCAAAGTTACTGCTTTTTTTTCATATATGCAAATATTTGGGTAAAAAAAAGTAAAAAAAGTGCTTTTGGGCTGTATTTTTTGTTTTTCTTGCTCTTATTAGTCCCATTAGACCTATTAGTCCTATTAGTCCCATTGGTCCCATTGGTCCTATTAGACCAATTCGCCCCCCAGCTTTCGATACTAATCCGACTAGCTCCATAGGAGTGCTCCCCTACTTTAGGGGAGGAGTTTCGCCGGAACTGCGGCAAGGTAGAGGCAAGGTAGAGGCAAGGTAGAGGCAAGGATGCGGCAAGGATGATTTCTATATTTTCAGGGTCAGTCGATACTTACTTGACTAGCTCCGCAGGAGCGCTCCCCTAAGGTAGGGGTGCACACATAGTGATCGTACCCCTTGTGGGTTAAGAAGCAAAAACCGCTTCGCTTTAGCGAGCA
>CALAUY010000002.1 GCA_937892015.1 uncultured Bacteroidales bacterium
CCTAACGGAGTGTCCACCTTCAAGAGAGGTCAATTATTGCTGCTCTCTCGAGCCCCAAATAGATACGTTTTTCCATGAAGATTATGCAGACTATGAAGCACAACTATTAGGCAATACATACGGCTATTACCTAAAGGATGACCCCACTAAATTGGTAGCTGCTTTTACTGTCGCTAATTCCGCATTAGTGCTCGACTTTTTACAAAGTGCTCGGAAAAACAAAATAAACAAAAGCATCCCAAGAGTGAAACAACGTCGTCAGTATCCCGCACTTCTGCTTTGTCAGGTTGCCGTGTTTGATGAGTTTTTGGAAAGTAAAGTGGGAGATGAGTTGTTGGATTTTATTAAAGAGTTTGCTTATAACTTGAACAAATCTACCGCTTGTAGATATATAATTGTTGAAGCTGTTAACAAGGAAAAAGTGATATCGTTCTATCAACGAAATGGATTTTCACTCCTTTACTCTTCCGAAAAGGAAGAGTTTGCTAAAACTCACAGAAAACTATCTCTAGATGGAATGCTTAATACACGACTAATGATGTTCGACTTACTACAAGTCTGATCAACAATAAGTTTTGCCATACTAATGGTTCTATATCTTTCTGAACTAATGGTTCTATATCTTTCTGAACTAATGGTTCTATATCTTTCTGATATATAGGATATTATCTATTCGTTCTATTCGTTCGATTCGTGTTTTTCCCTCATAGCATTCTACGTTACTAATCAGACTCCTCCCCAGCCTCAGCTTCCGGTACTAATTAGGCTCCTCCCCTGAGGTAGGGGAGGGGGACCGCTTGCGGGGGAGGGGTATGAAACTGAAGACTACGCAAATCGTCCAATAGTATTATTCGTTCAATTCGTTTGCTTCTTTCCTCGTAAGCTGCTGACGATCTGCTTCTTTCCTCGCAAGCTACGGCCGGTCTGCTTTGCTGTGCGTATGATTCGTGTTCCTCCCTAATCAAAATGCTTTTTTTGTTTATTTCTTTGAATGCTTTATACTCGTAGAGTGGCGCAAATTGATAGTAAAAGCTGTCTATAAGCTTGCTTATAAGCAGGTTTTACTATCAATTTGTAAAGTAGCCCTGCTACTAAAGCATTCAAAGGGTTTTATAGGTTTTGTGTATATTTTATCGCAACAGTAGTATTTTTCTATCAAGAATTTGCGAATTTAAGAATTTATCCTCTTGCCCGGCCCTCAACTGCGCAAACATACATTAAACCAATGCGCTCTTAGAAATAGTCTATTTTATTTCTACTCAAGGTCTTAGACAGCCTATCGGAATAACATAAACCCCATCCTTCCTGCGGTATGCGTATGGCCCGACAGCTGTTAGCACCATGAGGAAAGAAGGTGCCGGCATCTTGCAGGTGTCAATATTTGCAGCAACCGCTTTCAGACTGTTTGCTGCTAACTCTATATTATTCGGACCTCCTAACTTGACCTCACAGAGTCCATACGAACCGTCTCGACGATGAATGACCATGTCACATTCCAAACCATTACTATCCCGAAAATGATATACTTTGGCTTTGAGGGCATCCGCATAAACTCGAATATCCCTCGCTGCTAAGGTCTCAAACATAAATCCGAAAGTGTTCAGGTCGTTGACAAGGTCTCTCGGCGCAATCCCTAATGCCGCAGTAGCTATAGATGAGTCTATAAAATAGCGTGTTGGAGAAGTCCTGATGGCTGCTTTGGAGCGCAGATTAGGATTCCATGCAGGCATGTCTTCTATGACAAATAATCTATTCAGTACGTCCAAGTACGAGGATATAGTATCATCAGAAACAGACTGATTATCACCGGACAACAAATCTGCCCTAATCATGCTGATAGGGCATTGGGTGCCTTGGTGTCGTGCATATGAACGCATGATGTATCGCATTCTTTCAGAAGACCGTTGAACCTTATCTACACGATGCATGTCGGTATCCAGCAAAGCTTCCAGATAGTCTTCCGCCTGATCGAGAGCCGTATCTCCTTGCAAGAAAGTTGTCTGTGGCCAACCACCACGGCAAACGAGAAATGCAACCTGCTCAATAGGCATGTCATGGGGAACGACTGAAATATCTGTTTGATGGAATAAGTCTCCTAAAGATACCTCGCCTTTACTTTCTCCGGATTCAAACAGACTCATCGGGCGCATTTTCAAACGACCTATTCTACCGGTTCCGCTGTGTAATGTGTCTTCTGCTTCCGGCAGTACAGCACTACCTGTCAAAATAAACTGACCAAAATCATTTCGTTCGTCCACTTCTGTTCGAATTATATCCCATAAGGCAGGAATGAGTTGCCATTCGTCAATAACGCGCGGAGTCCCGCCCGAAAGCAAACGCTCCGGATGAATTTCCATCATCTGACGACTTTGCTCCAAAACAAGCCTCTTACTCAAATCTAAGAAACTATTTGCTTGTTGCTTTGCCGTTGTGGTCTTTCCACACCATTTGGGACCAACGATAAGAACCGCGCCCTTCCCTGCCATTTTCTGCACTAACAACTGATCAGCTATGCGTAATTTATATGCATTCATAAACTATTATTTCTATTTCGACTGCAAAATTACAAAAAATAAATGATATATGCAAATATTTTTATCATATTCGGCAAGTTGAGACCATTTTATTCGGCAAGTTGAGACCATTTTATTCGGCAAGTTGAGATTTTTGCGAATGCACAATGTAAAAAGTCCTGAACAAAATCAATTTAGCAATCCCAACCCCCACAGAGGTATGCAGCTCATACCCCCCCCGCATGGCTTGGTATATAGATTACACTTTTATCGTTACCTGGTGAGAACTCCTCCATACCTTCTCCGTACCCTCTCCGTACTCTCTTGCTACCTTCTCCGTAACCCCTCAACACAAAAAATGCACTCAAAATGCACTTTTTTTACTTTTTTTTACGCAAAAACTTGCATATGTCAAAAAAAAGCAGTAACTTTGCAGTCGCAAATATACCAATGCGCAAGATACATTAACATTAAAATATAGTACTATGGACAATGAATTACAAGCTGTAATGGCGAAAGCGCAGACGTGGTTGGGCGAGCAGTACGATGCCGAGACCCGTGCGCAAGTGAAGGCAATGATGGACGCTGAAGACAAGGCTCCCCTGATTGACGCTTTCTATCGTGATCTTGAGTTTGGCACCGGTGGTTTGCGCGGCATCATGGGACCGGGCACGAACCGAATGAACAAGTACATCGTGGCAATGGCAACTCAAGGTTATGCCAACTATCTGCTGAAAGTGCAGAAAGAGAATGGTTTTCAGAACATTCAGAACGGTCGAGTAGCAGTGGTGGTTGGTCACGACTGCCGCAATAACGGGCGTATGTTTGCCGAGACGGTGGCCGACGTGTTTGCCGCTAACGGCATACAGGTCTATCTGTTCGAGAGTCTGCGCCCAACGCCGGAAATCTCGTTTGCCATCCGTCACTTGAAGTGCCAGGGCGGCGTGAACGTGACGGCCAGTCACAACCCGCGCGAGTATAACGGCTACAAGGCCTACTGGGAGGACGGTTCGCAAGTGCTCCAACCGCACGACATCGGTATCGTGAACGAGGTGGCCAAAGTGACGATGGACGACGTACGTTTCGGTGGCGACAAAGACTTGATTAAGATTATTGGTGGCGAGATGGATTGGGATTATCTGCAAGCCGTACACACGGTACTGATTGATCAAGAGGTGATTAACAAGCACAAAGACCTCAATATCGTCTATACTCCGTTGCACGGAACAGGGCGCGTCATCATCCCTGAAGCACTGCGCAGTTGGGGCTTCGAGAACATCCACGTTGTGCCCGAACAGATGGTCATCGATGGCAATTTCCCGACAGTGGTGTCGCCTAATCCGGAGAACTCCGAAGCGATGACTCTCGGCATGCAACTGGGCACCAAACTCAATGCCGATCTCGTTATTGCATCCGACCCCGACGCCGATCGTCTGGCCATCGTTTGCCGCAACGACAAGGGCGAATGGGTCATCATCAATGGCAACCAGACGTGCATGATGTTCTCGTGGTACATCATCTCGAATAAGAAAAAACTCGGCAAACTGCAACCGAACGATTTCCTCGTAAAGACTATCGTTACCTCTGAACTGATTAAGAAAATCGCCGACAAGAACGGCGTCAAGTTGTTCGATGAGTACACCGGCTTCAAGTGGATTGCATGGCGTATTCGTGTGGAAGAGGGCAAGATGAACTACATCGGTGGCGGCGAAGAGAGCTTCGGATTCATGCCGTACGACAAAGTGCGTGACAAAGATTCACCAGCCTCTATCTGCCTCATCTGCGAGATTGCCGCATGGGCCAAAGAGCATGGCATGACGTTGTACGACCTGCTCATGGACATCTACGTGCAGTACGGTTTCCAGAAAGAGACGACCATCAACGTCGTTCGTCCGGGCAAGACCGGTGCAGAGGAGATTCAGCAGATGATGAAGGATTTCCGCGCCAACGCCCCACAAACGCTCGCAGGGTCGAAAGTTGTATGCGTGAAAGACTACCAACAGCTGACAATGCGCGACGCTGCCGGCAACGAGCAACCGCTCGACATGCCTGCCAAGAGCAACGTGCTGCAGTGGTTCACCGAGAGCGGCCTCAAGGTCAGCGTGCGCCCATCGGGCACCGAACCGAAAATCAAGTTCTACCTCGAAGTGCCGGTTGCAGGTTTCACCGGCGCTAAAGACTACGACGCGTTCAATCAGAAAGCCGACGAGATAGTAGCGGCACTCAAGAAAGACCTCGGACTGTGACTTAAAGCTTAAAGTTCAAAGTTCAAAGTTTCAGGTACGCGATGGCTAAATAGATGGTTCGTACAATCAGGTGAACCATGTAAGCCAGATAAACGGCAGCGGCTCCCATCTGTGGGGCCGTTGCTATATAGACAAGCACGAAAGCGGCAGCAGCGGCGAACATACAGTTGCGGACAGGCACTGCTTGCGTGGCACCAATGAAGATGCCATCGTAGAGGAATGCGAACGCGGAGAGTATAGGCATGAGCCACAAGTAGATGTAGTACGGCCGAGCCGCCGAACGGATGCCGTCATCGGTGGTCATAAGCGTTATCAGCTGTTCATCGAAAACGAGGTAGAGTAGGGTGAAGACCAGTCCGAGTGCCAATGCCCAAGCACCGAGCACGCGGGCGCAACGCCTCACATCCGGCGTCTTGCGCCACTCGCCGCCATCAGCCACGCCCTCGCGTCCTACCATAGCCTCGGCTGCGTACGCAAAACCATCGATGAAATACGAGAAGAACATGAATATCTTCATGATGATGGCCGAGACGGCCAGTTCGGTGTCGCCGTACGCGGACATGAGCACTGTGTAGCCGACGTAAATGACCATGAACGACAAAGAGCGCAAAAACAGATTGGTATTCAGCGTGTTGAACCGCTTTAGCTCGTTCGGGCGCATACTCTCTTTGACGCGGCAAAGCAGCAGCAATGGACGGTACTGAACGAGCAGGATAATCGCGGCAGAGAGCAGTCCGGCATATTGTGCGATGAGTGTCCCCCACGCCACGCCGATTGCGCCGAGAGGCGTATAGACCGCCAGCACGTAACTGGCCGCCATGTTCACCACGTTCACTACGATGTCGGTAATCATCGCCGCTGTGGTGTTCTGCATGCCGATGAACCACCCTTTCAGTGCCATCAACGATAGGGTAGCAGGGGCGGCCCAGATGCGCACGAAGAAATATCGTCGGGCGAAATCGGCCACTTCAGCCGAGCACGGCATGAGGTACAGCACCAACGTGACGAAGAACCACTGAATGAGCCAGATGAACACGGCCGCGCCCATCGCGATGGTCACGCCTTGCGTCAGCAGTTTGGCCTGCTCGTGCCGGTCGGCGCGACCGTACGCCTGCGCTGTCATCCCGCTCGTTCCAACTCGTAAGAAGCCGAAGTTCCAGTAAAGGAGGTCGAAGAGCATCGTTCCCACAGCAATACCGCCGACTGCTGCTGCATTGCTGATGTGGCCGATGATGGCCACATCGACTATCCCCACGAGCGGAATGGTGATATTCGCCAAGATACTCGGCAACGCCAGCCGCAGTACCTCTTTGTTAATTGCTGATACTGTTTTCAAACTACTAAACTACTAAACTATTAAACTACTAAACTATTAAACGATTAAACCGTTAATTTACAAACTGGGAATGCTTATTCCCATAATCATGCGATAGAGGTCGAGCGCATAGACGTCGGTCATGCCCGAGAGGTAATCGAGCACGGAGAGGACGCGTGTGTAGAGGTCTGCCGATCTCACTTCGTACTGCGATGGTACACGGTCGAGCAGGCGCTGCGAATAGGCTTTTTCGGGCGCAAGAGCCGCGTCGATGTAGCACTCCAGCAGTTCGCTGATGACTTTGTAGCCGCCCAACTCGATGTCGAGCACCGGTTGCGATTTGTAGATGCGCTCCACCGCCACTCGCTCCACCTCTCCGAACGCATTCCGGAGTGGTGCGGGCAATGATTTGACGAGTGCGGACATCCGCTCACCCTGCATCAACTCGTCTTCATGGTCGAGGAAGATTTGCGCGCACGCATCAACGAGCACGCCGATGACAACAGAGCGCAAGTACGCCAACTGCTCGTTGGTGTCCTCAACGCGCTTGAGGTGCTCCATGCGCCGAGCACGATGCTCCTCGTCGAAGAAATTGAGGTAGAGTTCGCGCGTCTGCTCGAATGGCACTATATGCAGTTTGCACGCATCTTCGAGGTCCATCATCTCGTAACAGATATCGTCAGCGGCTTCTACGAGATAAACTAACGGATAACGCGCGTATTGGTTAGCGTCGGCAGGATTGCGGCAGATGCCCAAGTCAGCGGCGATGCGCTCGTAGAGTGGTTGATCTTGCAGGAAGAAGCCGAACTTCTGCTTACCTTGCGGACAGTAAATGCTGGCGTACGGGTACTTGACGATGGAGGCGAGGGTACCGTACGTGAGCGCAAACCCGCCGTCACGGCGACCATGGAACTGGTGCGCGAGTAGCCGAAAAGCGTTGGCGTTGCCCTCGAAAGAGACAAAATCCGTCCACTGCTCGTCCGTGAAACGCGAGCGCAACTGCAAGCCCGGGCCTTCAGAGAAATACGTGCCGATGGCGCGCTCTCCCGAGTGCCCGAATGGTGGATTACCCATGTCGTGCGCCAGACATGCGGCCGAAACGATGCTGCCAATCTCCTCAAAAACAGCGGGCGAGTCGGGGGACTTGGCACGCAATCCGCGGGCCACTTTGCTGCCCAACGAACGACCAACGGTACTCACTTCCAACGAATGCGTGAGGCGGTTGTGCACAAAAATACTGCCAGGGAGGGGGAACACTTGCGTCTTGTTCTGCAACCGACGAAACGGCGCAGAAAAGATTAGACGGTCGTAGTCGCGTTCGAACTCCGAACGGACGTCTTTACTCAAAAAATGGTACTGCTCAAGACCCAAACGCTTGGCAGAAAGTAGTTGTTTCCAGTTCATTTTTGCAAAAAAAGTGTGCAAAGTTAACAAATTATTTGCAAATATGCAAATTTTTATGTAACTTTGCACCCCGAAAACGAAAAAAAATGCTTATGAACATACTTATTACGGGCTGTAACGGTCAATTAGGGAACGAAATGCGTGCAGGAATGAGTCTGCACAATGACCATCATTACCTCCTCACGGACATCAATGTAGATGACCCGTCTTTGCGTTTGGATATCACCGACAAGAGGGCGGTGGAGACGTTCGTTCGGGAGCATCAAGTGGATCTTATCGTCAACTGTGCGGCATACACCAACGTCGATAAGGCCGAAGAGGACGAGTTGACGGCGCGACGCATCAACTGCGATGCAGTGGCTAATCTTGCCGAGGCGGCTGAGCAGGTTGGGGCAAAGATGATTCACATATCGACGGATTACGTGTTCGATGGCAAGGCATGCGTGCCATACACCGAGCGTGACGCTGTCTGTCCGGCCACTGCTTATGGTCGTACCAAGCGGGCGGGCGAAGAGGCGCTACTCGGCATCCTCCCCGACGCGGTCATCATCCGAACGGCGTGGCTCTATTCGCCGTACGGCAATAATTTCGTGAAGACCATGATTCGTCTCGGTCAAGAGCGCGACGTGCTGCGCGTCGTGTTCGACCAAGTCGGCTCGCCAACGTACGCGCGCGACCTGGCAACGGCCATCAACGCCGTCGAGGACCTGCTCTGCGATGAGTATGCGCTCGAGTTCGCCTT
>CALAUY010000003.1 GCA_937892015.1 uncultured Bacteroidales bacterium
GTTTCTCTTCTTCCACTATAGTTCGTTATTCTTTACTTTCTTTTTACGTCCCACTACATATTTCACCACCACGTACACCACGGCCAGCCCTACAATCACCAGTATCGCCACCGACAGTTCTTGGTTGTATTTCTCAATCAACTCCTGATTGCCTTTGGCCAGCACGCCCAACAAGGCCAATACTGTGTTCCAGACAGTTGCGCCAAGGAAGGTGTACCCAAGAAAAGCGCCGAAATGCATACGCGCCAAGCCCGCAGGGATGCTGATTAACTGACGGATACCGGGAATCAGTCGCCCCACAAACGTAGAGATGCGACCGTGGTCGTTGAAGTAATCTTCTGCTTTCTGTATCTTTTCCGAACTGAGCATCAACATGTGTCCGAGTCGTGAGTCGGCGAACTTATAGATAAGCGGTCGGCCGAGCCAGACGGACAGTCCGTAGTTGATGCATGCACCGAGAATGGCACCCAGCGAAGCCACCACGATTATTATGGCTACGTTGACCCAATAGTACTCGGACACGCATAGTGGCGAGGCAGCATCTACACCCACTACGTATGCCGCGGGAGGAACGACCACTTCGCTCGGAAAGGGTACAAAACTCGACTCGATAGTCATCAACGCCACAATCGACCCGTACGTCATGTGGGTTGAATACCAAGCGGTTATGTCGGATACCAAACTCATACTATATCAGCAGCAACTGCACGATGATATATACCGGCAAGCAGACAACCAGCGAGAACTTAACCATGTACCCGAAGAAACTCGGCATCTGAATACCCTCTTGCTCGGCAATCGATTTAACCATGAAATTCGGCCCGTTACCGATATAGGTGAGCGAACCGAAGAACACGGCACCCATGGAGATGGCCTTCAGGAACGGGTCAGCTGCCAATCCGGCAATCTCGCCACTAGGTGCCATCGAGTTGAACACCATGGCAGTGGGCGCATTGTCGAGGAACGCAGAGAGTGTACCTGTGCAATAAACGTACTGCCAGGGAGCACTGATATATGCTTGGATGGTGTCTTTCATCGACTCGAGGAACAGCAGTGCAGGCGTCATTGTGGCGAAGATGCCCAAGAAGACGCACGCCACCTCCAGAATAGGAGTCCAACTGTAGTGGTTGTCGATGCGCACTTGGCGTTTGGTGGTGAACCAACTGAGAGCGATAATGATGATAAAAGCCCATTCGCGCAACAGCTTCAGGTACCATGGCGCATTCTCGGCTCCCATCGCAGGGATATACGTTTTGTTGATGAACATCGTGCTGGCAATCACGCAGAGCAACCACACGATATTGATGAGACCGGTCACGCGAACGGGCTTAACCTCGCCCGCATCGGCCATACGATGCTCCATCGGTTCCTTGCGGTAGAAATACGTGTCCGTCAAGAAATAAATCAGCAGCAACAAAGCACCCGTCAACAACCATTCAAATACCATGTTCTTCATCCACCAAGTGAACGATGCCCCCTTCATGAACAGCAAGAACAATGGGGGGTCACCAAGCGGACTGAGCAGTCCGCCGCAGTTGGCCACAATGGCGATAAAGAAAAGCACCGTATGTACACGATACTTGCGCTGTGAGATGGTCTCAAGCAGCAATCGGATGAGCAGCATCGCAGCACCTGTTGTGCCCATAAAAGAGGCCAGAACCCAACCCAGTGCAAGGATGAGCGTGTTCGTTAACGGTGTGGCACGTAAGTCGCCACGAATGCAGATACCGCCGGTCGTCACAAACAGCGCCATCAACAGCAAAATAAACGGCACGTAATCGTACACCATCTGGTGTATCAACTCGTGTGACAAACCATGCAAACACAGCCATGCTGCAGTCGGAACACCCAACAAAAACGAAACCAGCAACTTGTTCACGTTGCTCTCCCACCACTCGCCAACTTTCGGCAATAACGGCAATATAGCAATTGCCAGCAACATCGCTGCAAATGGAATTAACATCCAACCCGGAATATTCATATCTATAAATTTTATGTTTTGTTATTTTGTCAATTATGTATGTTTGTTTATTATGTCTGTTATTTTGTCATTATGTGCGTTTTTAGTGCCATTTCCCATGCGTATGCGCACGAAATGCGGTTGTTTGCCTCCGACATGAGCACGAGGATATTGCACATTTCCCATGCGTATGCGCACGAAATGCGGTGCAAAGTTACTACTTTTTTTTCAAATATGCAAGAAAAAACGTAAAAAAAGTGCGGGGCGGGGTGTTTTTTTGTCTTTTTATTTGCACATGTCATTTATTTTTACTAACTTTGCACGCCGAAATGCGTAAAGAATGCGTAAAGAATGCATAAACAGAATCGGTATGAGTCGATATAATAATAACATAACTAATATGATAGACCAAGTAAAAAAAGTGCTGGTTATGAGTTTGTTGATGGCGGGGATGCTCAATATGGCCATGGCGTCGGAAAATGTGATGCCGAAGTTGAGTCTTCATTGGCAGATGGTAGAGAACGACGTGCATGATGGCGTTTGCTCCACGCAGTGGACCTTCACGAACACGGGCGAAGTGGCGTTGCCGGACTCGGGTTGGACGATTTATTACTGCCAGATTTCCGTCAATCCGACCTACAAAGAAGGTGATGTGCTGCATTTTGAGCGCATCAGTGCGTCGTCGCAGAAGATTACGCCAACGAAAGCGTTTGCAGGTCTTCAGGCCGGTCAGAGTATCTCGCTGACCGTGCTCTTTAGAGGGGCTATTCTGAAGGAGGATGCGGGACCTGAAGGTGCTTTCCTTGTGCTGGACAGCGAGAAGCAGCCGGTGACCATCCCCATCACGTCGGAGAAGTTCACGAATGAGAAGCAGTGGCGTCGCGGTATCGATACATGGTACAAATACGCTGATGGTGAGGTGCTGTACGAGAAGTTTGCACCATACACATCCAACACCTATCTGCGCGAACCCGTTTTCATCCTGCCCCGTCCGAAAGTGGTGGAATGGGCGGTACGCCGTACACCGTCCACATCGGCGCAACTGCCCCCCGAGGGATATATCCTCGACATCAGTTACGGCACGGTGAAGATCCAAGCGGCAGATGAGGCCGGTCGCTACTATGCCAACAAAACGTTGGCGCGGTTGCGCGAAGCGGGCATGCCCAACTGCCATATAGAGGATTGGCCGGACTATCCGTATCGCGGATTTATGCTGGACATAGCGCGTAATTTCACCAAGAAGGAGGACATTCTGCGCCTGATTGACCAAATGAGTGAATATAAACTCAATGTGTTGCACTTGCACTTAGTGGACGACGAGGCGTGGAGACTTGAGATACCCGGAATACCCGAACTAACAGAAATAGGCAGCAAACGTGGATATACAACCGATGAGCGCAACTGCCTGCTGCCCTTCTATGGCGGCGGATGGAACGATGCCGACTCGACTAATCCCGCGAACGGGTTCCTGACGAGGCAAGATTTCATCGATATCCTCGTGTATGCGCACGAACATTATATAAACGTCATCCCCGAGATTGACATACCCGGACACAGTCGGGCGGCCATACGTTGCATGGAGGCTCGGTACTATAAGCACATCGACCGTGACCCATCGAAAGCGTATCTGTACCTGCTGACAGATTTCAAGCGCAAGAAAGTGGATTACAAC
Source organism: uncultured Bacteroidales bacterium (assembly GCA_937892015.1). GTDB lineage: Bacteria > Bacteroidota > Bacteroidia > Bacteroidales > Paludibacteraceae > Colicola. The sequence goes on from CALAUY010000003.1 coordinate 3,633, forward strand.
TCGGCCCAGAGCTACAAAGATAATGTCATTGCCATCAACCTAACGTCATCGCTGGTGTTTATGGACAAAGTGATTAGTGAGATACGCAAGATGTACGATGATGCAAAAGTGCCGCCGACCTATTTCCACCTCGGGGGCGATGAGGTAGCAAAAGGCGTATATACCGACGAGGAGCATGCGGCCTTCTTGGCGCAACTGAGGAGTAGCGTGTCGGATAACGGATTTCGCCCCGCCGGTTGGGAAGAGATTGCGTCGGTTTTGCCGGAAATGAAGCCGCTCAGTTACTGTTGGAAAGTGTCGCAACGCAAGGCGCAAGAACTGTCCTCGCAAGGTTTTCCTGTAGTGCTGAGTTGCGCAAATGTGCTGTATTTCGACCACGTGTATGTGCGCCATCAAGAGGAGCACGGGCTGTACTGGGCAGGTTCGTGTGAGATGATGGACACCTACCTCTTCGAGCCCATCCGAGAAGCGAACGTACAAGGCCTACAAGCACAACTGTTTGCCGAGACGTTGCGTGGCGATTGGCATCAAGTGGAGCGTTACTTGTTCCCGCGCTTCTTCGCGCTGGCAGAGCGAGCATGGAACGCACGTCCGGCATCAGCGGCCAAGTATCAGGGGCATGTGGTCAGTGCGGCAGAGTGGAACGCCAGCATCTGCAAGCATGAGTTGCCGCGTCTGCAGAAAGCGAACATCGATTTCCACTTGTCACAGCCGGGCATACACGTGGCGAACGGAACAGCAACGATGAACACGTCCGTCTCGGGGGCTACTATTCGCTATACGCTGGACGGCAGTGAACCTACGGCCTCGTCTGCCGTCTATACAGCACCCGTGAAGCTCCGTGGTGGCGAGACTATCCGCGCGAAAGCGTTCTTCATGGGCAAAGAGAGCAACACCACGTGGCATTTGCCTTAAGGAGAGAGTTATTTCGGTTCGAGGGTGATGAGAGGGACGAGGAGTTCTTCGAGGGAGATGCCGCCGTGCTGGAAAGTGCCGGTATAGTACTGGGCGTAATAGTTGAAGTTGTTGGGGTAGCTGAAGAAATCTTGTCCCGTACAGAAGATGTACGATGAGCTGAGATTGGGAGCCGGCAGACCATACGCGGCGGGTTTGTCGATGACAAACGTATCTTTGGACTTGCAGGCAAGGGACTTGCCCACTTTGTAGCGGAGATTGGTATTGGTGTTCTTGTCACCAATAATCTGCACGGGGTTCTGCACGCGTACGGTGCCATGGTCGGAGGTAAGAATGATTTTGTAGCCCAGTTCGGCTATGCGGCGGAACATGGCGTACGTGGGCGAATGGCGGAACCAGGAGAGGGTTAGGCTGCGATATGCCGCCTCATCACCCGCCAGTTCGCGCATCATCTTCGACTCGGTGCGGCTGTGAGAGAGCATGTCGATGAAATTGAGAACCACTATGTTAAGCGGCGTGCGCAATCCTTTGAATTTAGCAGTAATACGTTCACAGAAGTCGGACTCATTGACCTTGAAGTAGGTGAAGGTGTCGTGGCGACGGTAGCGCTCTATCTGCGAGCGAACGAGTTCTTCCTCGTGCAGGTTCTTGCCCTCGTCGTCTTCTTCATCCACCCAAAGGGCAGGGAACATCTGCTTGATTTGCAGGGGCATTAGTCCGGAGAAAATGGCGTTGCGCGCATACTGCGTGGCAGTGGGCAGGATAGAGGTGCAGAAACGGTCGTCGGTGACGGTGAAGAACTCAGAGAGTACAGGTTCGATGGTTTTCCACTGGTCGTAACGGAAATTGTCGATGACAATGAGGAACATTTTCTCTCCCTTGTCAAGCGTTGGGAAGACGCAACGCTTGAAGATGTCGGGGCTGAAGACGGCATTGGCAGCCGTGGTGCGGTCACGCAGCCAGTCGCCGTAGTTGCGCTGTACGAACTTGGCAAAGGCGGCGTTGGCCTGTTTGCGCTGCATCTGCAACATCTCCTGCATGGCCGAGTCGGCCTCGCCGAGACGTATCTCCCACTGCGAGAGGGTACGTTGTACGGCTTGCCATTCTTGCAGCGTAGAGGCGGTGTCAATCATGTAAGTGATGTCGGAGAACTCCTGCCTGTAGCCTGCATCCGTCTGCTCGGAAACGATAGTGCGCTCGTGGATATGTTTCTTGAGGCAAAGCAGTATCTGCGAGGGGTTGACAGGCTTAATGAGGTAGTCGGCAATCTTTTGCCCGATGGCCTGCTCCATGACCCCCTCCTCTTCGGATTTGGTTATCATGACGACCGGCAATGACGGATGCCGGTCTTTGATAGCCTGAAGAGTCTCGAGTCCGCTGAGGCCGGGCATCTGTTCGTCAAGGAAGACGATGTCGGGTGCTTCGCGATTGGTGATATCGATGGCATCCTGACCGTTATTGGCAGTCAGCACTTCGTAACCCTTCTGATTGAGGTATATGACGTATGGCCGGAGGAGATCAATCTCGTCGTCAGCCCAAAGTATGCGGTTCATAATAGTTTCATGTTTCAAGTTTCAAGTTTCATGTTTCAAGTTTCAGGATTCATGTTTCAAGTTTCAAGTGGTGTAGTGTCGCCACTTTTGTAAAAGGTCCTGCAAATCTTGTGCCAAAGGGGAATCGAAGAACATCTCTTCGCCGGTGGTCGGGTGCGTGAATCCCAGTGTTTTGGCGTGTAGTGCTTGTCGCGGACAGAGTTCGAAGCAGTTGTGGATGAACTGCCGATATTTCTGTGTGGGCAGTCCTTTGAGAATCTCTTTTCCACCGTATTTGTCATCGCAGAAAAGGGGATGTCCGATATGCTTCATGTGTACGCGAATCTGGTGCGTGCGGCCTGTCTCGAGTCGGCATTCGACCAACGTGCAGTAGGGGAATCGCTCGAGTACGCGCCAATGCGTGACCGCATGTTTGGCCGCGGGATTGTCTTCCGGGTCCCAGACGCGGTAAATAGTTCGGTCACGGTTGTCGCGTGCCAGTGCACCAACGACCGTGCCGTACTCTTCGGCGAACGTACCCCAAACGAGGGCGTTGTACGTGCGTTGGGTGGTATGCTCGTAGAACTGTAGGGCGAGGTTAGTTTTCGCTTCGGGAGTCTTGGCGATGAGCAGCAATCCGCTGGTGTCCTTGTCAATGCGGTGGACGAGCCCGATGTTCGGGTCGTTCATGTCGAGCGGCGTTGCAGAGTGCGAGAAATACCAAGCGAGTGCGTTGAGCAATGTGCCATGGACATTGCCGACACCCGGGTGAACGACCAGTCCGGCGGGTTTGTTGATGACGAGCAGGTCGTGGTCTTCATAGACGATGTTGAGCGGGATATTCTCCGGCACGATGGAGTAATCCATCGGCTCGCGATCAACCAACACTTGGATGACATCAAGGGGCTTTACTTTGTAGTTGGACGCAACGGGTTGGCCGTTTGCGCGGACGAGTCCGGCATCAGCGGCCATCTGGATGCGATTGCGCGAGATGCCGCTCGTGTGATCGACAAGGAACTTATCGACTCTGAGCGGTGCTTGTCCGCGGTCGGCAGTGATGTTGAATCGCTCGAAGAGCTCATCATCCTGTTCGTCTATGGATAGTCTTTCCTCAATCATTGTGTGCGTGGATGGGTGTCGGCGTGAAGTCGGTCAGAACGTATCTTCGAAGAACTCGTCTTGTGCCATCTCGTCGGCAGCTGCTTGAGCTTTGGCCTGGTCGGTTGTCACGTAGATGTCGATGTGTGCGCCTTCACGGATGTAGGCGTCGGGCGAGGGGTTCTGTGCATAGATGACGAATAGGTCGCGGTTGTCGTCGGTTTCTTCCGCATCGTAATGGATGCCTCCGAGCGACAGTTTCTTGGCGAGGAGGATGGCACGGGCTTGGTCGGGTGTCTTGCCCAATAAGTTGGGCGCAACGGTCTCTTCGGTACCCGAACCGAGTCCGACAACGAGGTCGATGGTCGTACCTTCAGGGAATCGTTGTCCGGCGTTGACCGCTTCGCCGTCTTTGCGCACATCGAGCACAAGGTTCTTGTACTCTGACGGTTGGTAGGTGACTTCGCCGAGTGCGAGTCCGATGGAGCGGAGCGTGGCTTCAGCTTGGCGGAAGGAGATGTCGCGCAAGTTGGGCAGCGGCACTTGTTGCACGGTTTTGGCGTTGACGATAACGTAGAGGTCTCCGCCGCGTTTGGTGCGAGAGTTGGCCGCGGGTTTTTGCTCCACTATCGAGCCGAGTTTGAATCGCCGATTATAGGTTGTGTCGGCTATTTGCAAGTGCAAACCTTCAGCTCCGGCGAGGATAGAGGCCTCTTCGACGTAACTGTTCACCACATCGGGCACGATGACTTCATCGCCGTGATGTGTGTACTTATCTAACCACAGCAATGCCGCGACTGCGAGAACCACGACAATAATGACCGCAAGAAGTACCATTTTGAGTACAAAAGCGACGTCTGAATTCTTTAAAAATGACTTAAAACTCATCTTTTTTCACTTTTTTTCGTAAAATCGACTGCAAAGTTACGAAAATATTTGCTTATTTGCAAGAAAAGTTGTAATTTTGCATCGTTTTTCGTAAAGAAAACGCAATTGTTTAATGTTTTTTAGTATTTTTTTAGATTTATGAAGAAGATTCTTTTGAT
>CALAUY010000004.1 GCA_937892015.1 uncultured Bacteroidales bacterium
CCACCGGGTTTGGCGGAGAGTGAACTCACTTCAGCGCAGACGCGGAAAGTGTCGTTGAAATCGGCGTTTATGGTCATGCGAATGGCATCGCAGAGCTCGTGTAATGGCATCGTGGTCATGGTGGTCAGGTGTTTACGTCAGTGCAAAGTCCAGTTGTTTTCTTGAGAGGTCGGCCATTTCGAGCCGCACGTTCAGACGGTCTCCCAAACGAAAGACGCGGTCGTGTACGCGTCCACGCAGACAGAAATTATCTTCCTCGTACATGTAATAATCGTCAGGGCGGAGGTTGCGGATGGGAACTAATCCTTCGCATTGGTTGTCAACGACTTCGACATATAGACCCCATTCGGTTACGCCGGAGATGATGGCCGAGAACTGTTTTCCGACGTGCTCTTGCATGAACTCAACCTGCTTGTACTTGATGCTGGTTCTCTCGGCCGATGCGGCCATTTGTTCGCGGTTGGAGCAATGACGACACCATGCATCAAGTTGCTCGTGGTCTGCGGCCGTGCCCTCTTTGTAAAGGTATGTCTTGAGGAGTCGATGGACCATGATGTCGGGGTAACGCCGTATAGGTGAGGTGAAATGGGTGTAGTGCGTAAAAGCCAGTCCGTAGTGGCCGATATTGTCGGGGGAATAGACCGCTTTTGCCATGGCGCGTATTGCGAGTTGTTCGAGCAGCTCTTTCTCCGGCCGGTCTTGTGCTTTGTGGAGCATCTTAGCCAGTGTGGCCTCTTGAGGGAAATGCAGGCTCTTGGCAAGGTTCTCTATTTTACCCATCTTGAGCTCATCGGGCTTGTCGTGTATGCGGTAAACGAACGGTTTTTTCAGCTCCTTGGCAACGTGTGTTGCGACTGTTCGGTTAGCGAGCAGCATGAACTCCTCGATGAGGTGGTTGGAATCAGTAGCGGGTTTGAGATGAATGGCAATGGGTTTGCCCTGTTCGTCGAGGTCGAACTTCACCTCATCGCGTTCGAACGCTATAGCGCCGTTATCGAGTCGTTTTTTTCGAAGTTTTTGTGCCATCGTGTGGAGCGTTCCGAGAGCATTCTTGAGCGGGTCGTTTTGCACGGCAGGTAATCCTAAAACCTCGATTTCATCGAGTATTTCTTGTGCATTGTCGTACGAAAGTCGATAGTTGGAACGGATGATGGTCGGGCATATCTTGTACTTCAAAACCCGCGCATTTTTATCCAAGCGAAACAGGACGGAGAACGTCAATTTATCTTCATCGGGTCGGAGTGAACAGATAGTGTTCGACAGTATCTCGGGTAGCATCGGAACTGTTCGGTCAACCAGATAGACCGAAGTGCCGCGACTGTACGCTTCGCGGTCGATGTCGGTATCGGGTTTGACGTAATGTGTGACATCAGCGATGTGTATGCCTACCTCGAACTGGCCGTCCGGCAAGGCCTCGAAAGAGAGCGCGTCGTCGAAATCTTTAGCATCCGTGGGGTCGATGGTGAACGTGAAGACGTTGCGCATATCTCGTCTCCGTTTAATCTCTTCGTCCTCAATCGTTTCAGACGCGTCCACCTCTACGTCGGGATAGGTGTATGGTAAGCCATATTCAGCGAGAATGCCGTTCATCTCGGCGTTGTTGTCGCCGTCAGGGCCGAGGATGTCTATCACCGCCCCCTCGGGCATATGTCGCTTGGAGCCGTGATGGAAGAGTCGCACCACGACCTTGTCGCCCTCGTGTGCACCGTGCATGTGCTCCATGGGCACGATGATGTTGTCTTTGAGGAGCTTACTATCCACATAGACGATGCCGCCTCGCCGCACGAACTCGAAACGCCCGACGAACACGTCGGGGATAAGCGCGCCCGAGTCGTTGCTCTGGCGTTGCCCCGACGTTTGCTGTTTCACTTCCAACGCCTTGGCACGAGCGGCTTGCAGTCGTGCCTTTTTGCGCTCAAAAGCTTTGCGCTTCTCTTCTCGTCGCAATGCGTGAAAGTCTGCTTGTTTCATGCCCTACCAAGTGAAAAGTGGTGTTGTCAAGCGGCGTGCAAGAGCGCGTCTAAGTTCTCGGAGAACACTTTGACAGCAATCGCCATGAGAATGATACTGAAGAACTTACGGATGATGTATATACTCGTCTCTCCGAGTGTACGCCGGATAAAATCCGTAGAACGCAGTACGAGATAAACAACGACCAAGTTCAACACCATGGCAATCAGAATACTCAGCGTGTTGTACTCGGCTCGGATTGTGAGCAGGGTGGTGAACACGGCCGGACCGGCGTACAGCGGGAACGCGAGCGGTACGATAGAGCCCGCATCCTCAGGACCATTGTTCTTGAAGATCTCTATATCAAGTAGCATCTCCAGCGCCATGAGGAACAGGATGATGGAACCCGCGACTGCGAACGAGCGGATATCGACCCCGAAGAAATGCAGAACCCAGTCGCCGAGGAAGAAGAAAATCAGCATGAGAGCGAGTGACCAGAGCGTCACTTTGTTGGGATTCACCTTGATGCCGCGTTGTTGCAAACTGAGGATGATGGGAATGGAGCCCAATGGGTCCACGACCGCAAAAAGTACGATAAACGCACTCAAGATTTGGAAGATGTCAAAATCAAAGTTCATATCACATATTTTATCTTACAAAGAATGTTTTTTTACCAAAATAGGGCACAAAGTTAACAAAAATTTACGAAATATACAAATATTTTCTCACTTTTTGCTAAAAAAAGCAACTTATTGGCCCAGAAATTTGCATAATCGAGAAAAAAATTGTATCTTTGCACACGATTTCTGAACAAAATTGTAAATTAAGACAGATATGATTAACAGTCAAGACGTAAAAAACGGCATTTGTATCCGGATGGACGGCCGTCTGTATTTTGTGATTGAGTTCTTGCACGTAAAACCCGGCAAGGGCAACACTATTATGCGTGTTAAATTCAAAGATGTGGTTGACGGTCGCGTTATCGAGCGCCGCTTCAATATCGGCGAGAAACTTGAGGATGTTCGCGTAGAGCGTCGTCCGTATCAGTACCTCTACCAAGAGGGTGAAGACTATATCTTCATGAACAACGAGACGTATGAGCAAGTGCCCATCGCTCATGACCTCATCGAGGGGGTGGCCTTCCTCAAAGAGGGGATGACGGTGGATGTTGTTTCGGACGCATCGTCAGACACGATTCTCTTCGCCGAACTGCCGACGAAAGTAGAGCTGATGGTTCAATATACAGAACCGGGTCTGAAGGGCGATACTGCCACGAACACCTTGAAACCTGCCACGCTGGAAACGGGGGCAGAAGTACGCGTTCCGCTCTTCATCAATGAGGGCGAGATTATCCGTATTGACACGCGTGACGGCAGTTATTGCGAGCGTGTAAAAGCGTAAGACGGGAACAGGTTACCGCTTCTTGCATTCTTTCTCGTTGCGATGGCACTCCTCTTTAAGGGAGCATCCGTCGCAACGATTGCTTTTTTGCTCTTTGCGGAGATAGTAGAGGAGCCCGACTATCGCCAACAGGACGACTATTATGACGAGCACTTTGTCGGCCATACTCAACCAAAAATCAATGTCCCGAGATGGAAAGCAACGAACGCGCCCAACCAAGCGATGACGAGTGAGTTAACCACCGAAAGGGTTGCCCACGCGGCATTGGTTTCTTTGCGCAAAGTAGAAACAGTGGCCACACACGGGAAATAGAGGAGCGTGAACACTAAGAATGCGTACGCGGTAACGGGCGTGAAAGCCGAGGTGGCAATATCTGAACCATAGAGAATTGCGAACGTAGCAGCAATGGCCTCTTTGGCAGGTACGCCCGTCAGCAGGCAGACCGACATCTTCCAATCGAAACCGAGAGGGGACATCAAGGGCTCTAACAGATGGCCGATACTCGCGAGCCAAGAACTCTCGATGTGCTCCAGATCTTGTGCGGGGAAATATTCGAGTGCCCAGATGATGATAGAGGCGCAGAGCACAACTGTGGATATTTTCTTCAGGAAATCCGACACGCGAAACCATATATGCCTGAGAATACTGTCCCAACGAGGTAGGCGGAAATCGGGCAACTCGTTCACTTTCTCGTCTGTGGGTTTACGGAACCATTTCGTGTGCTTGAGGATAAACGCGAAACAGAAGCTCATGAGCAGCCCGAGTAAATAGAGTGACATCAGCACGAGTCCTTTGTAGCTCTCAAAGAAAATCGAGATGAAGAGGATATATACCGGCAATCGCGCCGAGCACGACATGAACGGAACCATCAACATAGTCAGTGTTCGGTCTTTCTTGTCGATGATATCTTTCGCGGCGATGATTGCCGGCACGTTGCAGTCGAATCCCATGAGCAATGGGATGGCGGAACGCCCGTGCAGTCCTACGACGTGCATGACGCCGTCCATCAGGTAAGCGATACGCGCCATATACCCCGAATCTTCCATCAACGAGAGGAAGAAGAAGAGGATGATGATGTTTGGGAGTGCAGTCAGTAGCGTACCCACGCCCATCACAATTCCATCGGCAATCAGGCTGGTGAACCATCCTGCGGGCATATGCTGCACAATCACGGCGTATAGAGCATCGATGCCGGTCTGAAGCCAGTCTTGGATAGGCTCGCCAAGAGCGAATGTACATTCAAAAACAATAAAAAGCACGACTGCCAAGATGGGAAAACCGGTCCATTTGTTGGTTAGGATACGGTCGATTTTCTCCAATCGGGTCTTTTTCTTGTCGTGCGGCGAGTGGTGAAGCGTTTGGGTCAGAGCACCATGGATGTAGCCCGCATAGGCTTCTTCGTTTTGTTGTTCCCAACCTTTATAGATAGGGTGTTCGTCGGAGTGCAGGGTGTTGCGTTCAAGGGTAGCGATGATGTCTCGCAGAACGGCCTCAAGCCCATCGCCTGTAGAGGCACTAACCACCTGAACGGGTACGCCCATCATCGTCGAAAGGGCCTCATAATCCAACCAATGGTCGGTTGCCAACAATAAATCATACCTATTTATGGCGATTACGAGGCGTTGATGGGCATCAATCAATTGGGGTGTCAACGACAGATTTTGCTCCAAATCGGTGGCATCTACTACTTGAAGAATCACATCGTATGAGGCATTTTTGAGTTCTTGCACCGTGTGGTATTCGTCAAAAACGAAATGCCTGCCCTCAAATCGGTTTCCCAACTCGTTGAGGCGCGAACACAAAGCAGTCTTGCCGCTTCCGGGCAAACCGATAAGTGCAATACGATGTGATCTTTCAAGCTCCATAATACAATAAAACTACAGGTCGAATGAGTCTAATTCTCAAATCGACTGCAAAATTACTGCTTTTTTTTCACATACGCAATACCTAAAAGTTGGGAATTTTGTTTTTTGTGAACCCGGAGGGACTCTAACCCTCGACCTTCAGAACCGGAATCTGACGCTCTATACAACTAAGCTACGGGTCCGTAATTGCGTATTTTGTCTCGTGTTTTGTCTGTTTTCGTCTCGTGTGTGTACAACGTATCTATTATCTATCAATTGTGCGTGTGCGCGCATCGCGTGCGCGCCTAAATCTCTTTGATATACGCGCGACGGCGTCGGTGTTGCTTGTGGGGTAAGACCACAAAATTGGCGATGTTCTTGTGGTTGGTCTCAAGGATGGATGTTGTCTCCATCACCTTAATCCCGTATTTCTTGTAATACGGCAGTTGCTCCACAAAAATCATACTCGGCACGCCCTTATCTTGATAATCGGGCCGGACGGCTATCAAAAGCGAGTTGAACACATCGATATGTTTGGCTTTGAGAGCGCGTATGAGTGCAATCCAATGGAACGGCCAAAGTGAACCTTTCGCTTTTTGCAGGGCTTTCGACACGTCCGGCATCCCCAGCCCCAATCCCACAATCTCTTCTTTCTCGTTGCAGACGATGCTCACGAAGTCGAAATTGATGAGCGGGAAATAGTAGCGGCTGTAATAATCTTTCTGCCTCTGCGTCAGTGGTTGGTAGTTGTACAACACCGAATAGGCATCGCTCAACACATCAAAATACTCTGTCCCGAACGTTTTCAGCAACTCTTTGGAGGAGTGGATCTTGTGGATGTGCAGATGATAACGTTCTGCGACTATCTGTGCCCCGCGCGTCATTCGTTCGGGAAGCGCATCTATTTGGTCCACCAGTATTTGGAACTCCAACCAGTCGGTCTCTTTTTGCAGCCCGTGCGCCTCGAAATGCTTCACGTAATACGGGTAGTTGTACAGCACTGCCATGGGTACCAAGTAGTTGTAGCCATCTACCACTAATCCCTCTTTATCCATGTCGGTGAAGCCGACAGGTCCGTTCATCTCGGTCATCCCGCGCTCTTTGCCCCAAGCCCGAACGGCATCGAGCAGAGCACGACTCACTTCCATGTCGTCGATAAAATCAAACCACCCGAAGCGCAGATGCTTGTACTGCCAGTGTTCGTTCGCTCTGTGGTTGATTAGTCCCGCGATACGTCCGACCACCTTGCCGTCCTTGTAGGCCAAGAACATCACATATTCGCTGAACTCCATCACCGGATTCTTGTCCGAAAAGGTGTCATTTTCGTCCATATCGAGCGTCGGACAATAGTACGGACAATGTTCGTACAACTTGTTCGCAAAACGGATAAAAATCATCCGCTCTTTTTTGCTTGACACTTCTCGAATCTCTACCATTTCGGACCGTTTTTTTTACGAAAATTGCAAGAAAAATGACTTTTTCTTAACAAAATCGACTGCAAAGTTACGATTTTTTTTCGAAACTACCAAATATATCAGAAAAAAATTGTAACTTTGCAGTCGATTTTCGTAAAAAAGTGTATGAAAAGAGTAAAAAAGGTGGCAATTTACTGCGCATCATCGACAAAAATTAGGCCTGATTTCTTCTCCGCGGCCCGACAACTTGGCATCATTTTTGCTGAGAACGACATAACGATGGTTTTTGGTGGAGGAAATATGGGATTAATGGGTGAGATGGCAGATGCTATGCTTGCCAACAAGGGTCAGTTTATCGGTGTCATTCCGGATTTCATGGTTGAACAGGAGTGGCATCATCTGCAGTGCTCTGAACTCATCGTCACGAAGAGTATGTCTGAACGCAAACAGACGATAGAGACCATCAGCGACGCGTTTGTGGCGCTTCCGGGCGGTATCGGTACGATGGACGAACTCTTCGAGTGTATGGTGGACAAGCAACTCGGGCTGCATACCAAACCCATCGTCATCCTCAATATGGATGGTTATTACGACAAACTCGTTGAGTTTCTCCATCAACTGGTAGAGGAACAGATGATGCGACCGGTTTTCGGTACGATGTTCGAGGTAGTCAAACGTCCGGAGGAAGTGTTGCCGGCCATCATGAACATGCCGGAATGGGACAAGAACGCGCGCAAACACGCAAAAATCTGATGAACGGAGAGACATTCATATCTACGCCATGGAGCGAACCCTGGGTGGCCTGGACGATGTTAGGACTGTTGGTCTTAGCAGCCGTATCGCATGCACTGCAACCTCAAGCCATCCCGATGGGTTTCCGCAGTTTGTTCTCTACGGCCGACCGGAACAGTCTCTTTATCGATTCCGCATTAGACAAGCGCGGACAGGTCATCATGGTGCTTTTCGCTGTCGGTGTCCTCTCGTTGGCGGTGTACCGAACGATGTGCGGTTTCATGACTCCGCGTCCGTTCGCGTTCATCACGTTCGCGTACATCGTGCTGGCAGCTCTTGTCATCATGTTGCTGCGCACTGCTCTTGAGGCACTCGCGGGGTTCACGTTCGTGCCGCGAAGCAGTCTGCACACGCTCTCAGGACACTACTACCACTTGCTCACCACCACCGCAATCCTCCATTATCCCGTGCTGCTAATCTGCCTTTTCTGGAGCGCACTTACGCCGATAGTGATCCTCGTACTCAACGCAGTAGTCGTCGCGTTCTTCTATCTGACACTCCTCATCAAGAGTTGCCTTCTACTTGTACACTCTTTTCGGGGTTTAGTCTATACGCTTATTGCATTTATCACGCTCGAGATTGTGCCCTTTGCAGGGCTGCTCGGCTTAGCATATATTATTTCGTAAACACCAGATATGTCTGATATCAAAGTACAAAAAATCCTCGTCTCGCAACCGCGTCCGGCTGCAGAGAGAAATCCATACTCTGTAATGGCAGAGCATTACGGTGTGCAGTTCGACTTCAAGCAGTTGATTCGCGTTGTGGGAATCACTACGCGTGAGTTCCGCGACCAACGCATCAATCCGCTCGAATACACCGCCATACTATTCAATTCGCGAACGGGCATTGACTATTTCTTCCACATGATGAGCGAGTTGCGTATCCAGATTCCCGAGTCGATGCACTACTACTGCATCTCAGAAGCTGTGGGCAACTATCTGCAGAAATACATCCAGTTCCGCAAACGGAGAGTCTTTTTCGGCCCGAACAACAAGTTCGAGGATGTCATCCCTGCAATGACCCGCCGTCCGAACGAGCGTTATCTCTTGGCATGCTCAGATGTGCATAACGACGACGTTATCAATATGTTTGCCGAGTACGGCATCGAGATAAAGCCGATGATATGTTATCGCACCGAGACGGTGGAGTACAAGAAGAAAGAGCTCGACAATTACGATATGTACGTGCTTTTCACACCGACAGGAGTAAGTGCTCTGAAGCAGAACTTGCCTAATTTCGCGAAGAAACAGGGCGACAAGATTATGGCCTGTTTCGGGGCATCCACAGCAAAGGCTATAGAGGCTGAGGGTTGGAAACTGCATATCGCCGCACCCACGCCCGAGTGTCCGTCCATCACCACTGCCATCGACCATTTCCTTGCGCGCCAAGCGGAAGAAGCCGAGCAGAATAACTAAGATTGAGAGTCCTTGAGTTACGCGTTTCCGAAATCTGAGAAACTGTGCGGCCGGGTTCGCATCGCCTCTCTATACCAAGAGGGTAGTCGTTTCACGTCTTTTCCCTTGCGGGTCACGTATATGCGTCTTGCCGGCGACACGCAACCACCGCGCGTGCTCGTGTGGGCTCCTAAGTCGCTCTTCAAACATGCGGTTGACCGCAACCGCACGCGGCGACTGATGAGAGAAGCGTACAGACGGCATGCGCAACCGCTACGCGATTACTGTGCTGTAAACAACTGCTCTTTCTTGCTCACATTCAATTATTTAGATGGTGAGATGCGGTCACAGTATAAGATTGACAAGGCGGTGAACAAAGCACTCCAACGCCTTATCAACGAACAACCAACGCCCCAATCCACCCAAACGTCATGACCGCCCAAACATTCATCCGACATGTTGCGCTCTTGCCCGTGTATTTTTACCGAGCATGCATCTCGCCGCTTCTTCCGCCGGCTTGCCGATACACGCCCACGTGCTCGCAGTACATGGTAGAAGCCGTGATGAAGTACGGCGTTTTTAAGGGCGGATGGCTCGGCTTCAAGCGACTCTTGCGTTGCCATCCATGGGGCGGTTCGGGATATGACCCCGTTCCGTAAGACAATGAACAGATACAAACACTCAATCATGCGAATCGATATTATCTCTGCCTGTCCCGAACTATTGGACAGCCCGCTCAACCACTCTATCATCCAACGAGCTAAAGATAAGGGGCTTGTGGAGCTCCACGTACATAATCTGCGGGACTACACGCTCGACAAGCACCGCAAAGTAGATGATTATGCTTTCGGTTTCGGAGCGGGTATGGTGCTACAGATAGAACCTATCGACCGCATTATCAGCAAGTTGACTTCTGAGCGCCATTACGATGAGATTATTTTCACCGCACCCGACGGCGAGCGGTTCACGCAGAAAGAAGCGAACAAACTGTCGATGAAAGAGAACTTAATCATCCTCTGCGGGCATTATAAGGGTGTCGATCAACGTGTTCGCGACCACCTTATCACCAAAGAGTACACCATCGGCGATTTTGTGCTCACGGGCGGAGAGATGCCGGCTGCAATGATGACCGATGCCATCGTTCGGCTGCTTCCCGGGGCTTTGGGCGATGAGACGAGTGCCCTCTCTGACTCGTTTCAAGACGGGTTGCTCGAGCCCGGGGTCTATACCCGTCCGGCGGAATATAAGGGCTGGAAAGTGCCGGAAATACTCCTCTCGGGCAACGAGCGCAAGATAGAAGAGTGGCTCTACGAGGAGTCGCTCCGCCACACACGCGAACGCCGACCCGACTTGCTGGAAGAACACGACTAACGGGGCACTGCTCATTAGTTATTATTCCTTTGCGTTGCTTACTACCTCATGTGGGCGAGAAGCCATTCGTCCAGTTGGTTGTCGGACGTGAGGCCGAGATGGTCTTTTATCCTCAATCGTCGTCCCCAAACAGTGCGTTTGGTGAGGTTGAGTAGTCGGCAGATGTCGCTGATATCGACTCCTAAAACGGTCAGTGCAATCACCTGCAGGTCAGAAGGCGTCAGGGCAGGATGCTCTTGTTTGAGCCGAACGAGGAAGTTCCCGTAGTTGGCATTGAACTCCTGCTGAAAGGATGCCCATTGTTCGTCGTTCATCACGAGGTTGGTCTTCACAAACTCTTGCACCCATATCGGCACCTTGTCCTCTTTGTGCCTTTTCATGCTCTCTTGCATGTTTTTGCTTAGTTGGATGCGCTGTGCCAGCAGGCGTCCCATACTGGCGCGTCGGATTTCCACTTCGGCGTGCAGGCGCTGTATCTGCATCTCTTTTTCTGTGGCCTCCACCATCCGCATGGCACGTCTGTGCGAGGCAATAACGAGCAGTACAATCAGCCCGACGAGGATAACCAAAACAACGATGAAAAGGGCCAGCCACAGGCGCTGTTTTTCCACTTGCAGCTGCAAGTTCTGTTCGCGCGCACTCGCGTTGTCGAACTGCTCTGAGATGGTGAACGTGCGAGTCATGCCGGTGGCTTCAATCTCGCCACTCTGTTTATTGTACAAACTGAGTAGCGTCTCGTACGCCCGGGCATGTTGTCCGCGTGCGTGCTGATAATGGCTCAAGAGGTAAGCATACTTGTCGCGACTCCAATTGCGTTCGGTGGTGTCAGCTGCAAGGATATTGAGGTAATGACCGGCATCGTCGAGCCGTTTCTCGCGAAGATTATACCTAACTAAATCGTACGCATATCGGTTCTGCCCTGCCGAATCGCAAAGATAACGACTGATAGCAATCAGTTCGGGCGACTGTGGGTCTAACCGACTGAGAGCTGCATACCGTATATCCAATTGGGTGAGGGTGTCGAGTTGTGCCGAATACGTGAGTGCTCGTTCGAATGCCTCTTTGCGGAGGGTACTATCTTGCGTAGTGCGCCCCAGTTCGCGCCATCCGCAGGCGGCATATAAAGGCAACCCTGCATGGTCTAAATAGGGCACGGCCTGTTCGTAATAATGCAGTGCCACTTCGTACAACTGTTCCGTCTCACTGATTCGCCCCATCTTATAATATGTCATTCCTATCAGGATGTCGGGCACTTGCGTGCCTTCAAAAGCGCGCTCTGCCTGTTTGAGCAGGCTCATCGCTACTGCATCTTCACCCTTGAGGTTGTCGTACGTGCCCTCAATGTAGTACGCTTCGCCGGCAAAGCGCATCATGTGCTTTGAAAGGCAGTACGCTGCAGTTGCATCGAGCGACTCCTCTTCGCTTAACGAATGTTCCATCTTCAGGCGCGCGTGCGCACGCGTAATATTATAAATGTGTCGGTCACGCTCTGACAGACTGTCCGTACTTATCTGTTCGAGCGACTCCCACGCCAAGCGAGTGTTGCTCCACAAACTATCTACAGCTGTTGCTAAAAACGCGTTCTCTGCCGCCTCGTGATTATGCGAGCAACTAACACATGCTACTAACAGCATCAACAAAAAACCATATCGTTTCATCTCGTTTGTTTTTCGATTTCGACTGCAAAATTAGTAAAAAAAATGCAAAAAAGCAAGCATTTTGCACTTTTTTTTCATAATAAAATGAGGGCTGAATAAGTATTTTTTTGGCGCATTTTTGTAATCTTCTTATTTACAGCGTTTTACGGAGAGCCCCAAAAATACACTGGATAAGTCAAAAATTTGCATATGTCAAAAAAAAGCAGTAACTTTGCA
>CALAUY010000005.1 GCA_937892015.1 uncultured Bacteroidales bacterium
CCCTCGACAGGCTCGGTCGTTCGGCAGAGCCGTACAAAGTTCAAAGTTTAAAGTTCAAAGAGCATGTTAGGAAGGTAAGAACAAACAAAAAGGAGTAACCCGAAAGTTACTCCTTATTTAATTACATGCGTGCGCGATGTATGTGCGTGCGCGCGTGTGCGTTACGCTTTCTTTGCTTTGCGTTTGGCCACGAGTGTCTGGAGGTCGAACGCTATCGGCGAAGCGATGAAGAGTGACGAATAGGTACCGACAAGCACGCCCAGCAGGAGAGCAAAGACGAATCCGCGGATGCTGGCACCACCAAAGCAGAAGATAGCGAAGAGCACGACGAACGTTGACATAGAGGTCGAGAACGTACGTGACAATGTGGCGTTCAGTGCTTGGTTGATGTTGAGTGCGCGGTCACGCTTCGGATACAAACCATGGTACTCACGGATACGGTCGAAGATAACGACAGTATCGTTGATAGAGTAGCCGATGACGGTCAGGATTGCCGCGATGAAACTCTGGTCCACCTCCATCGAGAACGGCATGAACTTCCAGAAGAGGGCGTATATACCCATGATTATCAGTGTGTCGTGCGCCAGCGATACGAGTGCAGCCACGGAGAAGCTGAAGTTGCGGAACCGAATGAAGATGTAGAGCGCGATGATAATAAGCGCAAACAAGATGGCCCAAACGGCGGCTTGCTTGATATCATCGGCGATGGATGGTCCCACTTTCTGTGACGACATGATGCCGACTTCATCGTTGAGTTGCGTCGAGAGGAACTCATCGACTGACACCTCGTTGGCCAAGAACTGCTTGGTGCTTTCGAAGATGATGTTCTCGATAACAGGGTCGAGATCGTCTTCTGTGTTCTGGATGCCGACGTTGGTGGAGATACGCACTTGGTTGTCGTTACCAATGGTGATGACGTTCAGTCCGAAAGCCTCGTCGGGGAACTGCGCCTGCAGGCCCTCGTTCATTGCCGAGCGAACGGCCTCAGTGCTCACTTTCTGGTCGAAACGAACAACGTAATTGCGACCACCGGTGAAGTCGATACCATGATTCAAGCCCGGAGTAATCAGTCCGATAACACCTGCAATAATAACCACACCTGAGCAGATATACGCAATCTTGCGGGCGTTGATGAAGTTGAAGGTCGTACCCTGGAACCAATCTTTGGTGATGTTCGTGGTGAACTGCAACTCTTTGGCGTTCTTGCTGTTGATGTAACGGTCGAGGAACAGACGCGCCAAGAAGACGGCGGTCAGGAACGACGAAATGATACCAATGATATAGGTCACAGCGAAGCCTTTGATTGGGCCGGTACCGAAGATGGCGAGCACTATACCGGTGAGAAGGGAGGTGACGTTGGCATCCACGATGGCGGATATGGCACCCTTATAACCATCCTCGACAGCTTTCTTCATGTTCTTGCCGGCTTTCATCTCCTCGCGAATACGCTCGAAAATCAGCACATTAGCATCGACGGCGGTACCCATTGTCAGCACAATACCGGCAATACCCGGCAGGGTCAGAACCGAGCCAAACGAGGCTAAGATACCCATCAGCAAGAAGACGTTGCAAATCAAGGCAGCGTCAGCGATGAGACCGGGAACGAGTCCGTAGTAGAAGATCATGTAGAGCAGGATGAGCATGAACGCAATGGCGAACGAGATGAGTCCTGCATTGATAGACTCTTGACCCAGAGACGGTCCGACTATATCCTCTTGGATAATACGCGCGGGGGCGGGCATCTTACCGGACTTGAGGGTGTTGGCCAAGTCTTTGGCCTCCTCAACAGTGAAGTTACCGGTAATCTGACTGCGACCACCTTGAATCTCGTTTTGTACTGTCGGGAACGAATAGACGAATCCGTCGAGCACGATAGCAATCGATTTACCAACGTTCTCTTTGGTGATGCGTGCCCATGCCTTTGCGCCCTCTGCATTCATCTCCATCGAGACGTTGGCGTATGCCGAGTACTGCGAGAAGTCGGCGTTGGCATCCGTGATGACATCACCTTCCAACGAAGCGCGGCCGTCACGCTGTGCTTTGAGTGCTACGAGTTGGTAGAGCGCGCTGGCATCGTCAATGGACTTGACGGTCCAATAGAAACGAATCGTGCGCGGCAGAACTTGTTGAGCGATGGCGGAGTGAAGCATCTCGTTGACCTTAGCGGTGTCGGTGTAATGGACAGTGCCTACCACGGGCCCGCGATAGGCCTGACCGGCTTGATTAACCGACGGGTTGAGGATGAAGAAGAGCGGATGAGCTTTCTTGTAGGCCTCAATATTGGCGGAGTTGTCGGCCAGTGAGTCGGCGGCAGGTGCGTCCAAATTGGCGAGCAGCGAGTCAACAGCATCGACAGCCTCTGCGGCAGTAACGGGAGTTTGTTCGGCTTCTACAGCCTCAACGGGCGATTCAGCAGCTGCGAGGCGTGCCCATTCGGCATCAATCTGGCTGAGCCATGGCAGCACTTCCGAGCACTCGTAAGTTTCCCAGAACTCAAGGTTAGCCGTTCCTTGCAGCAACTTGCGCACACGTTCGGGCTCTTTCACACCCGGCAACTCAATCAAGATACGTCCGGGTTGGTCCAGTTTCTGGATGTTCGGTTGAACAACGCCGAAACGGTCAATACGTGTACGGAGCACGTTGAACGAGTTGTTAATAGCCCCATTCACTTCCTCGCGAAGCACTTTCTCTACTTCTGCGTTGGTGGAGTTGAGGGTCACTTTGTCTTTGAATTCAAACGTTGAGAACACAGAGGCCAACTGGGCGTTCGGGTCTTGCTCTTTGTAAGACTCCACGAACAGTGTCACGAAATCAGTCTGGCTGTTTTTCTGTTTCTCTTTGGCTGCAGCCATTGCTTTGGTGAAATTCTCGCTGGTGTTATAACCGGACAGTGCGTTCAAGATGTCAGGAACGCTCACTTCCATTGTTACGTTCATACCGCCCTTCAAGTCGAGGCCGAGATTGATTTCTTTCTCGCGGCACTCTTTCAGGGTGTATCCGAACCACACTTTTTGGCTTGCGATAGAGTCGAGATAGACGTACTCTTTCGCTTTCTCTCCGTTTGCGTAAGCTTGCGCCTTTTTGTCGTAGTGGCGTGTTACGAAACTGAAGGAGAGATAGAAGGCGCATACCAATGCAAGGCACACTGCCAAAATTCTAATAAGTCCTTTGTTTTGCATTTTATGTTTGTTTTACGTTATTTTCAGTCACTCTTCGGTGCGTTCACACCAACATCACACCAAAAAAGCCTGCAAAGTTACTGCTTTTTTTTCAAATATACAAATTTTTTTGCACTTTTTCTTCAAAAAAAACCACTTTACAGCGTTTAGTGGCCGTTTTTTAGCCACTTGTGCTTCTTTTTGATGAGTATTTATCCTTCATTTGTCTCAACAATGAGTTTGTATCCGCGGTATCGCATTGAGAGGATACGCACGGGCGAAAACGGCTCGATATAGTGTCTGAGATGGTTGATATAGACGGAAAGTGACCGTGCGTTGAAATAGCTGTCGGACAACCAGACTTGTTTGAGGATGGCACCGCGTTCGACCGATTGGTTTGCGTTGCGACAGAGAATAAGCAACACGCCGTTCTCTTTGTTGGACAGATGACGGCTGTCGTTTCCCACACGGAGCGTTTGGGTGACGCTATCGAAATGCATGTCGGGGTAGTCGAAGACGGTAGGCAAACGCTTTTGGTAGTCGCTCCATCGGTTGAGCATTGCCTCCATTTTGCAGATGAGGAGGTCGGGAACCAACGGCTGCACGAGACAGTCGTCGGCTCCCACACCGTAGAAAGCTATCTGTTCTTCTTTGTCGAACCGAGCTTGCAGCGCAAAAACGGGCGTATCGCAGATGCGGCGTATGTCCGTAATCAGCTGCAGTTGTTCGTCGGGGCTATCCAAACCGAACAGGCAGAAGTCGTAGTGGTTTTTAGCAGCGGCGTTGAAGGCTTCAGAGGCAGAGCTGCCATAGTCCACCCTGAAGTCTCGCAACCGCAAGTACTCGCTCAACACGACTCCCACGTTCGGGTCGCTGATAGCCAACAGAACAGAGACGTTTACCATTTAGTCGTTAACTCATTAGTAGCGTATGCCAAGAACATTGTACTTGATACCATCGCGGATGATGACGATTTGTCCGTTCTCAATGCGCTTGATAACCACCGATTCCGTACCGTGCTGTACCAGTGTCGTCGGAATGATTGAGCCCTCGAAGACGCAACGTATCTGCTGCGGAGCTGCGCCGGTGTTCTCCAAGAGCAGGTAAGCTTGTGCCGCGGGTACGTTGTCGCTCATCGTCATGATAGGAGCTTTCGTTTGTGCCGTGACAGCACCGGAAAGTGTGTAGAGTAAGCCCGAGTCGGAGATGCTCGCTTTCGGAGTCTCCTGCTTGGTGCCGGCGAACAGGCTCTGAACAGGTGTCAGTACTTCGTTGGTGACGTTCAGTGAGTGCGAACCCACAGCGCCCAGTAGCAGTACGCCCGTGTAGGCAGGGATAGCATCGTCGGGCATCTCCAGCATCATCACACTATCGCCGGCAAACGTAGAGGCGTAGTACGCATAAACGCTGTCAGGCAGCGAGACGCTCAGCGGCAGGTAGAGGGTCGTCCACTTGGCCGAATCCAACGTGAGTGTGTGAGTCAGTTCGGTGAACTCTTTCCATGAGCCGTCATCGAGAGATGTGTAAGGTGCGTAGCATTTCTCTTCGTGTCCGGTCAGCGTGAGGTTACCGGTCTGTAGCGTGTCGTTGGCCGTAGCGTGGCTGAAGATGACGTTGGAGTAGTACTCATCGTTGTGGGTATATGTGAAGAGTTTGTGCCCATCAAACGTGCCGAGCAACGTCATCGCTTCTCCCGGCCATTCTGCGTTGCTGAAATTATCTTCGCGCCACATGTACGCATTCGCTTCGCCCCAGTCTTGCGTATCAAGGAAATAAACGGGTTTAGCCGTCTCCTCTTCGGTGGTGTAGTAAACACCCACACAAACGCCGGTAGAGCCCACGTACGCAGGAGTAAAGCCTTCGGGGCAATACTGATAGCCGGAGTTAGGACCGAGAAGCAGTCGGATACGACCGTTCTTGCCGAAGATAGTGGCTTTGTAGTAACCCTCTCCTGCCTCGTCTTGTACGACCGATTCGGAGTGAACGCCGGTTGTGCGACGTGCCTCAATCATCTGCTTGAGTTGCGCTTTGTATTCGTGCCAATAGGGGTAGAACACGCAAGGCACGCCCGGCATGGCGAGGATATAGGCGTTTGCCATAATCACTTTCGCGCTGTCGCTGATACTGTTCGGTGAGCCGCAGAGGTTGTAATCCTCACGGAACGTGTCATGGTTGTCCACAAACGTGACAGTATATTTCTTGTAGTTGTAGAGCATCGTACTGGAGGCATTGCCCAGCAGTTTATAGTAATTGCCGTAACGGATACCCTCGTTCATCACTTGGTACTTAGCGGGGAAATCGAACACGTACGTGTTGAACTTAGAGTCACGTAGTACACCAATCTCTTTATTGATGTCACCGTCGAAGATTTCCGCCACGGAGAACGCTGCATTGGAGGCTTTGTTGTAGTCGTCCAAGTGAGAAGCGTGGATACCTTTAGCGAAGTCGTAACGCCAGCCATCGTAACCGATGTACTCTTTCATCCACGTCAGATAGGCGCGGCTCATCTCGCGTACTTCTCTCATTCGATGCGCCCAGTCGCGCGAATAGACGCAGTTGTACTCGGCATAACTCCAGTTATATTGCTGTCCGGACTCGCCATACGTGTAGTCGTTCTCGTCGGAGTAGAGCCCCGGATTGTCGCCGCAGTCACCAGCCTGTTCGCGCAGTCCGGCGTTCATGCCGTTCGGATACCCGGGCACGTCGTAACGTTTATAGCGGTCATCGGCGGCACTGATGAACATCTCGTCATCACTCGCCACCCACGATTTGTTGGGGTAGAACGTGCCGTATTCGGCGAAATTGAACGGATCCCAACTGCAATACCCCTCAATAGCACTGGAGTGGTTGATGACGATGTCTGCCACCACTTTCGCACCGGCCGAATGCAGGTTGCTTATCAAAGTACGCAACTCCGTCTCTGTTCCCCAGATGTTGTTCTGATCACTATAGTTCTGCGGGAGGAAACCGGTGTAGTCGGCCGTGGCTGCTGAGGGTGCCAACCAAACGAGGTCGAAATACTGTCCCAGTTCAGCAGCCTCCGCGTTCAGGTCGGTCCATTGGATAGCCCCATAAGGTGTCCATGGTGTCGAGTCGTTGTCCACATGTGCCCAGTAATAAGCTTGAATGAGCACGTCACCATTCTCTGCCGGAACAGAGGTGGTGTTAATCTGTGCGTCCGAGAGGGCATCAGGGTACGTGACGGAAAGGGTCTTAGCAACCGTGTCGAACGTGAAGGTATAGTTGCCGGCGATGGTGGTTGCCAATGCGGCGTTCTCCCCGTCAGTACTGAAGTCGGCTCCGGCAAACGTGGTGCGGGTTAGGGTCGTTCCACTACTGAGGTTCGACTCAGACATGCCATTGAGCGATGAAATCTTAAAGTAATACTCTCGTCCGGCTGCCAGAGTAAGCGTGCAACTCATCGTGTTGTTCTCTGCACCTTGCAACTCGTGGTAACTCCAGATAACGCTGCCATCCAAATCACCAAACACATACCACTTCTTCTCTGTCGTCCGTGGCATCCATGCTGTTCCGTTGAACATGTAGTCGTATCCCGGCACGGCAAGAGTTATCGTCTGCTGACCATTAGTACCATCAGCGAAGATGACGCTGTCAGGACATAGGCCGTTATGGTCCTCGAGGCTCATGTAATAGACAGGACGATTATAGTACGTCTCTCCTTCCAGTTCGTGCATTGCCTTGCCGGGGAACGCATTATAGATGTTCGTGCTGTCGCTCCATGCCCAGACGTACGGGTTGTCATAAGTGCCCGCATAATAGATGCGCCCTGCATACTCTATCTCCTCCTCAACAGGGAAGATGACCGTCAGGGTCTTCGCTGTCGTGTCGAAACGGAAGATGTACTCGCCCTCTATGGTGGTCGTGAGCGATGTGTTGGCTTCTACTGCGCCGAAAAGAACATTCGCGGCCGTAGTGCTCGTGAGAGTCGTCCCGGCACTGAAAGTGGCTTGGGTTGCGCCAATGAGAGACGCTACCTTGAAACTGTACGTGCTATTCTCTGACAACGTCACACTATACTCCGGTCCGCTCTCGGACGGTTGCAGTTCGAAGAAGTTCCACAGCTCACCGCCATCGAAATCGCCGAGTACGTACCATTTCTTCTCACTATTGAACGGCATCCACGCTGTTCCGTTGAACATGTAGTCGTATCCGGGAACGGCAAGATTCATTGTCTGCAAACCATTGTTGTTGTTATTGAAAATGATAGAGTCGGGGCAATTGCCGAGATTGTCCTCGATCTCCACGTAATAGACGGAGCGTCCGTAATAGGACTGCCCCGTGAGAACAGTCATCGCTTCACCCGGCCATTCGTCGTACACATTGTGCGTACCGGTCCATGCCCAGACGTGTGGTGAAGTGAAATCGCCGGCATAATAGATTCGTCCGGCCGCAAACGCGTCAGTTGCTCCGAAGAGCATGACAATCAGCGTCGTTAAACTAAGTAAGATTCGTTTCATATATTAGATATTTGTTGTGTTTGTTCAATCGTTGCTACATGGGATCCACGTCCGGCGTGATGAGTACGCCTTTACAAGGCGGGAGGGTCTTCACATAATCTATTTGTGCCGCCAACATCGCTTTGGCTGTAGTATATGAGGCTGTGGCTTCTATCTTGAGCGTCAGTTGCCGGATGTACAGGTTCTGTACACGCCCGATGGCGGGCGTGATAACCGCCGAACAGCGTGTGCCGAAGACGCGCACAAGATTCTCGTTGAGTGTTCTTGCAGCCGCTTCCAAGCGCGACTGTTCTCTATGGCGCAAAGTGATGCTGATGATACGGTGAAAAGGCGGGTATCGGAACGTTTGGCGTTGCGTTGCCTGTTCAGCGTACATCGCCTCGTAGTCGTGCCGCTTGAGATAGGCAAAAAGCGGGTTGTCAATGTTGGATGTCTGCAAGATGACGTGTCCCTCTGTTCCGGCTCTGCCGGCTCTGCCCGCCACTTGTTCGAGCAACTGATATCCGCGCTCGGATGTACGGAAATCGGGTTGGTTGAACAGCGCATCGGCCTTGAGTACGGCCACCAGACTCACGTCCTTGAAATGCAGCCCTTTAGTAATCATCTGCGTACCGACAAGGATATCTATCTCATGATTAGCGAAGCGGCGGATAAGTTTCTCGTGCGCATTCTTGGCGTGTGTGGTATCGGTATCCATTCGTGCGATACGGGCATCTGGGAACAGCTCGCGAGCCTCTTCCTCGATTTTCTCCGTCCCGAATCCACGGTCTATAGGCCTACCCCTGCCGCATTCGGGACACACTGCCGGTGCGGGGATAGAGTAGCCGCAATAATGGCAGACAAGACGAGATGGCATCTCCGGATTGAGCGATTTATGCTCAGTGAGCGAGATGTCGCAATGGATGCATCGAGGTATATATCCGCATTCGGGGCACTCGATGTACGAGTTGTACCCGCGGCGGTTCTGGAAGAGTAGCACTTGCTTGCCGTTTGCCAGCTGTTCGCGGATTCTGACCACAAGCGGGTAAGAGAAATGTCCCTCCATATTCTTCTGTTTGTACGCGCGTTGCAAGTCGAGCAGATGTATGGCGGGTAGTGCCAATCCGGCGAACCGCTGCTTCATCTCCACCAATCCGTACTTGCCTTGAAGGGCGTTGAAATATGTCTCGATGGCGGGTGTGGCAGTGCCTAACAATGTGCGTGCGTGGAAGAGTGAAGCGAGCATCAGCGCCACCGTGCGAGCATGATATCGCGGCGCGGGGTCTTGCTGCTTGTACGACGTGTCGTGCTCTTCATCGACGATGATTAGGCCTAAGTGACTGAACGGCAAGAAAAGAGCACTGCGAACGCCGATGACGAGGTCGTACTTGTCGCCTGACAACACGTTCTTGTATATCTCTTCACGGTCGCGGTCGGTGAAACGCGAATGATAAACACCGAGTCGTTCTCCGAAAACGCTCCTCAACCGGTCGGTCAGTTGCGTCGTCAGTGCAATCTCCGGCACAAGGTACAGCACTTTCTTGCCCTGACGAATCTGTTCTTGCGCCAAATGGATATACACCTCGGTCTTGCCTGACGATGTGACACCGAAAAGCAGCACTGTCGGTTTCTGTTGCCATGCGTTTTCTATCTCCTTTTTTGCCCGCAGTTGCTCATCGTTGAGCGGATGTGCGGGCAACATCTTGTCGGTAGGATTGGCCTTCTTGCGCGTTTTGGACGTTTTCTCTACTCGCAGAGCATTAGGAATGGCCGCGCGCATCACCTCACCGAGCGTGCACATGTAGTACTCGGCAATCCACGTCCACAGCTTGCGTTGCTCTGCTGTCACTAACGGCTCGGCATCGGGGAACCGCAGCACTTCGCGGTATTGCTCAGCATGCTCCTCTTCGGCCACTTCGCGCACAGCTTCGACCACCCCCATCACCTCTTTGCTCTTGCCGAGTGGCACCACGACCCGGAGTCCCGCTTGCGGGATTACCGTGCTCGTCTGGGGCATCCGATACGTGAAAACGCCCTCAACGGCAATGGGTAATATGATGTCTAAAACTATCAATTAACAGACTCTTCAATAGCTTTGTTGTAACATTCGCGGCAGAGCGGTTCATAGTTCTCCGTCTCGCCAAGCAGCACCTGTTTGCTCGAGCGCACCAGTCGGTGGGAGAACGAGGCCAGATTGCCGCAACGTACGCAGATTGCGTGTGCTTTGAACACATCATCGGCAATGGCGAGTAGTGACGGCATCGGACCGAATGGCGTACCCTTGAAATCCATATCTAATCCCGCAACGATGACGCGGATACCGCGCTTCGACAGCTCCCGACACACATCCACAATGCCCATATCGAAGAACTGCGCCTCGTCGATACCCACCACATCCACGTCGGACGTGAGCAACAAGATACTCGCGGACGAATCAACGGGCGTAGAGGGAATAGTGTTCTTGTTGTGCGACACCACTTCGGTCTCTGAGTACCGCACGTCGATGGCGGGTTTGAAAATCTCCACACGTTGTTTGGCAAACTGGGCACGTTTCATGCGGCGGATGAGCTCTTCCGTTTTGCCGGAAAACATACTCCCGCAAACCACTTCGATGCACCCTCGTCGTTGCATCGGGCTCTGCTGGTCACGTTCTGAATACATGTATATCAAATATTTAAGTTATCTTTGATGTGGCTTAATGTCCTCCACCATCATCTGAATGGAGGTCACTCCGTTGAAGTGGTTCTCATCCAATTGGTAGCAAACATCCACCGCGTTGCCGTTCTGCAAGTAAGTCGCAAAGTCCCCGCGTCCGAAAGCGATGCCGCTGATAGACGACAGCAAATCGGTGAGGTCCAGCTTGAGATGCTGACCCATCTTACCCACGCGCTTGGTGTAGCGATAGTTGATGAGGTCACGTGTGACGAAGATGGGCTTGGGATTGCCGGGTCCATAAGGCTCCAGACATTGCAGGATACGGAAGAACTGGGGCGTGATATCTTCGAGCGTTATCTCGGCCTCTATCTTCACTATCGGCTCTTGTTGTTCGGGCAAGATATGGGCGGCAACGTACTCCTCAAAGCGCCGTTTAAACTCCGGTAAGTTGTCCTCTCGCATTGAGAGTCCCGCGGCGAACATGTGCCCACCGAAATTGGTGAGCAGGTCGCGGCACGAGTCAATGGCCGAGTAGATATCAAAATCCGACACACTCCGCGCCGAACCGGAGATAAGCCCGCCTTCCGACCCTGTTAGCACGATGGTGGGACGGTAAAACGTCTCTGTCAGGCGTGACGCAACGATACCCACAACACCCTTGTGCCAGTGTCGGTCGAAGACCACTGTCGTATGCATGTCAGCGTTTGCGGGATTGGACTGCAACTGCTGCAGTGCTTCTTCGGAAATCTGTTTGTCCATATCTTGCCGCGACTTGTTATAGTCGTTTACCGCTTCGCTCATAGCCGCCGCAAGCTCGGAATCGTCAGTGATAAGTAGCTGCACGGCCTCCGTTCCCGACCTGATGCGACCACACGCATTCACGCGCGGACCTATCTTATATACCAAGTCGGAGATATTGAGTTTGCCGGGATGAATGCCCGCCATATTCATGATGCTTCGCAGTCCCACCGACGGCTTTTTGTTAATCTCGCGAAGCCCGAAATAAGCGAGGATGCGGTTCTCCCCCGTTATGGGTACGATGTCGGATGCTATACTCATCGCAGTCAGTTCGAGCAGCGGCAACAAGTCGTATGATGCCATCCGGTGGCGCAAAGCGTATGCCTGAACGAGCTTGAACCCCACGCCGCAACCGCAGAGGTCGGGATAGGGATACGTGTCGTCTTCGCGATGAGGGTCGAGAACAGCCACGGCTTGGGGTATCGACTCGCCCGGCGTGTGGTGGTCGCAGATGATAAAATCGATGCCGCGGCTGCGAGCATATTCCACTTTATCTACAGCCTTGATGCCGCAATCTAATGCGATGATGAGCGTGCAACCCTGCTCAGCGGCGTAATCGATGCCGCGGAAAGAGATGCCGTAACCCTCTAAATAGCGATCAGGGATATAGTACTTCAAGCGGTCATAGAACGGGTGGAAGAATCTGTATATCAGCGACACTGCGGTCGTACCATCTACATCGTAGTCCCCATAGATAAGGATTTGCTCGCCACTGTCAATGGCGCGGTCGATGCGGTCGATGGCCTCTTGCATCCCCAGCATCAAGTACGGGTCGTGCAGGTCTTCCAGTCGTGGACGGATAAAGCTCCGAGCTGCCGCTGCGGTCGTGAGTCCTCGGCGAACGAGTATAGAAGCCGACAACGGACTGATTGCCAGTTCGTCTGCTAATCGGGCGCACACTATTTCTTGCTGCGCTGACAGGGGTTCTATTATCCATTTTGCGTCTTTCATCACAAAACCGCGTGCAAAGTTACAATTTTTTTTTCAAATATGCAAGAGTTTAGCGATTTTTTTTCACTTTTTTCAAAAAAAGTTTGCACAATTCAATTTTTTTTCTTAACTTTGCAGCCAAATTGTGAAAATTATGAAACGAATAGTATTCATTTTGGGGGTGCTCCTTATGGGGCTGAACACCATTCATGCCCGGACACCCGATTTTAGCAAAGCCGACTCACTCATCAACGCCTCGATTGCAGCGGGCACTATCCCTGGTGCGGTGCTGTGCGTTGTGCAAGGCGAGCGTATCGTGTACAACCATGCATACGGTTGTAGCCGAGTTCGCCCCGACAAGAAGAAGATGTCACCGAATACTATCTTCGATTTGGCATCCGTCAGTAAAGTGGTAGGAACCGGCATGACGGCCATGACGCTGGTGGATGAAGGGCTACTGGATTTAGATGCTCCCGTCCACCGTTATCTCCCTGATTTTGAGGGAGATGCCACTATCCGCGACCTCATGACGCACGTGTCGGGGTTGCCGGCATACGCTTCATGGAAGACGTTGCTTGCCGACCATCCTGATGCCACTCCTGCCGACAAACGACAATTGTTGCTCAAACATGTATGCCACTGCCCGCGCATGAGTGCGCCTCGCACGGAGTTCCGATATAGTTGCCTCAATTTCATCACACTGCAATACGTGATGGAGACAATCACCGGCCGACCCCTCGACGAACTCGCCACCGAGCGCGTCTTTCGTCCCCTGCACATGAAGCATACCGGTTACAACCCGGGGCCGCGTCGATGCGTTGCCCCAACCGAGATACAAGCCGACAGCACCTGTCTTCACGGCATGGTGCACGACCCGTTGGCGCGCGTGATGAACAGCGGCATCAGCGGGAATGCAGGCGTGTTTGCGCCAACAAAAGACTTGGCGAAGATTGCCGTTTGGATGTTCCAAACGCTTGATGGCAAGGACGTTAAGCACGCCCCTTTCTCGCGTGAGACCCTCGAACGGATGCTTACTGTTCCTGCCGGCTACGAGCCCTTCGGCCGCGCTTTGGCTTGGGATGTCGAGTCCGACTACAACGCCGCTCGCGGTTCACGCCTCTCGACCTCCACCGTCTGCCATACGGGCTACACCGGCACGGCCATCGTCATCGACCCCGAAAACCGGATTGCGGTCATCCTGCTCGCTCATCGCGTTCATCCGTACGACAAGGGTGGAGTCAACTCACTCCGCCGGCAAGTGACCGATGCTGTGGCCGAACAGTTGCTGCCATAGCAATGCGCTTACGATAGAGAGGGCAACGAAAAAGGTGCAAAAAATACCCCTTTTGTGCACAAAAATGACAAAAAAACATGTTTTTGAGCAAAAAAATGCACTTTTTTTCACTTTTTTCTTGCACATATTAAAAAAAAACTGTAACTTTGCACTCGCTTTCAGACGAAAGACCGTTCCTCCTGCAAAGTGACGAACGTGATTATCAACTAAAACTGCCTGAAACTTGAAACCTGAAACCTGAAACCTGAAACCTGAAACCTGAAACCTGAAACCTGAA
>CALAUY010000006.1 GCA_937892015.1 uncultured Bacteroidales bacterium
GGGTGCTACAAAATGCGATAATTTACATGTAAATTATCGCATTTTGTAGCACCCAAAACATGTAAATTATCGCCTTCCATCCTTGTCTTTTGCTAATTTAGTGTAACCTATATGAACAACAGATCATCGTTTTTTGCAGGGATTCTCATTGGTCTGGGGGCCTGCGGGTATTTGGCGCTTGGCGGCATTGCAGGCGCAATCATTTTTGCTTTCGGCCTTATCGGTGTCGTTCTCTCGGGCTCGTTGCTCTATACGGGCCGTGCAGGCGTGATGCCGCTGAAAGAAACAGGACAATTAGTACTAATCTGGCTCTTCAATATCCTCGCATGCGTGTTGCTGGGATTGATGATGAAGGCGTTGGGAGGCGAGAGCATTGAGCGGGCCCAATCCATGGTGACTGCTCGATTGGCACAAGGACCCTGGCGCGTCTTTCTGCGGGCAGTAGGATGCGGACTCATCATCGACATCGCCGTGTGGCTTTATCGAACCACTAAGTCGATGTTGCCAGTACTGTTCGGCGTACCTCTCTTCATCCTCTGCGGATTCTACCACTCCATCGCCGATGTGGTGTACATCGTTGCTGCATGGGACTGGAGTTGGGGGCTATTATGGTACTACCCGCTCATCGTTTTGGGCAATTATGCAGGGTGCAACGTAAGGCGAATAGTGTTGCCGGAGGACAAAAAATAGCCCCAAAACGCATTTTTTCGCCCAAAAACTTGCACATGTCAAAAATTATTACTAACTTTGCAGCCGTTTTTGTAAATACGTTAAGAAAAAACTATGTTTGACAATCTATCTGAAAGGCTCGAACGCAGTTTCAAACTGCTCAAAGGTGAGGGTCGCATAACTGAGATCAACGTGGCGGAAACTGTCAAGGACATCCGCAAAGCGTTGTTAGAGGCGGATGTCAACTACAAAACCGCCAAGCAGTTCACCGACCGTGTGAAGGAAAAAGCACTCGGGCAGAACGTGCTCACGGCCATCCGTCCCGGACAGTTACTCATCAAAATCACGCACGACGAGTTGGCCGAACTGATGGGCGGCGAAACGGCCGAAATCAACCTCAAGGGGTCACCCGCAGTAGTGCTGCTCTCCGGTTTGCAAGGTTCGGGTAAAACCACTTTCGCCGCTAAACTGGCCAACTACCTAAAGACCAAGAAAGGCAAGAAAGTGATGCTCGTTGCATGCGATGTTTATCGTCCTGCCGCCATCGAGCAACTGCGTGTACTCGGCGAACAAATCGGCGTCGAGGTGTACGACGAGCCGACTGAACCCAACCCCGTAAAGAAAGCGGAAAAAGCAATCGACCGCGCGCGGGTATATGGATACGACGTGGTCATCGTCGATACGGCCGGCCGCTTGGCGGTTGATGAGCAGATGATGCAAGAGATTGCAACCATCAAGAACGCCATCCATCCGCAAGAAACACTCTTCGTGGTCGATTCCATGACCGGTCAAGATGCCGTCAACACGGCCAAAGAGTTCAACGACCGCCTCGATTTCGACGGAGTGGTACTTACCAAACTCGATGGCGATGCACGTGATGGCGCTGCACTCTCCATCCGAACGGTGGTGGACAAACCAATCAAGTTCATCGGCACGGGCGAGAAAATGGAGGCCATCGACGTGTTCCACCCCACACGAATGGCAGATCGCATCCTCGGCATGGGCGACGTGGTCAGCCTTGTGGAGCGAGCACAAGAGCAGTTCGATGAGGCCGAAGCACGACGAGTAAGCAAGAAAATAGCGCAGAATAAGTTCGATTTCAACGACTTCTTGGGTCAGGTCCAACAAATCAAGAAGATGGGAAACGTCAAGGACCTGATGGGTATGATTCCTGGCATGGACAAAGCAATGAAAGGCGTGGAAATCAGCGATGATGCGTTCAAACCTATCGAGGCCATCATCCACTCCATGACCCCCGAAGAGCGCGAAAAACCAAGCTTGATGAATGGAAGCCGCAAGAACCGCATCGCTGCCGGAGCGGGCGTGTCAATCGTGGAGGTCAACCGCTTCTTGAAGCAGTTCGACCAGATGGGTAAGATGATGCGCAAAGTACAAGTGATGCAACAATCGGGGAAGAAAATGCGGCGTTGAGGGCAGACGGGGCGTCCCTCTTCCGCAGATGCTGTTCCGCAACTATCCCATCTGCGAGGTGCGGATTAGTTGGGGCTCGTTGAGAATCTTCACTTTTCGACCGTCGATGGAGACCAGTCCCTCACTCTGGAACTGCGACAACGTGCGGATGGCATTGGCAGTGTTCATGTTCGACAAGTTCGCCAAATCTTCGCGCGACATGTACATCGAGATGGTGGCACCATCCTCGTCGAGACCATAGTTCTCCTTGAGCGTAATCAGCGCCTCTGCCAACCGACCGCGGATATGTTTCTGCGTCAGATTAACCATCCGAGCATCTGAACGCCCGAGGTCACGAGCCATCTCTACCATAAAACGGTAACAGAAAACGTTGTTTTGGCGAATCACTTTGAGGAACGCCTCTTCCTCCACCTGATAGACGTTGGATGGCTCGAAAGCCGAGACGGAGGTGTTGTACGTCTCACCCGCTATCAGGGCACGAAAAGCAAACAGGTCGTACGGTTTGAGCATACGGATAATCTGTATCTTGTTACCCACACCCGCTTTATACACCCGCAACTTGCCCGTCCCGAGCATCATCATATGCGTCGGTACATCGCCCTCGTTGTGAATGACCTCGTTTTTGTTATAATGACATACTTGAACATGTTGACCGATAAATGCTCTTTCCGATTCATCTAACGATGCCCACACGGGATTCATCTCCCAAAGATTCATGTTCTCGTTGTCTAATATTTTTGCCATGCCAATACCTTTAAAAATCGCTGTTTTGTGTCATTTTTTTGCCATGCGTATGTTACAAAACGGCTGCAAATTTAGTAAAAATAATCGAAACTGCCAAATATTTTGCAAAAAAAATGCATTTTTCTTGCATATTTGCAAAAAAAAGTGTAACTTTGTGGACTTTTTGAGAATATGGAAAGCAATAATAACATAAAAAATGCGCCTTCTGCGGCCAATCATGCGATGCAGTTCGGGCTGCAGACAGGGCTCTTCTTCGGGCTCAAGTTTATTGTGAGTGCCAACGCACAAAGTAGCACGTGGATGCAGATGCTTTCACTGCTCCTTTCTATATATATCATATATTGTGTGCTGCGCGCTGCGTTGCTGTACCGCATCACCGAGTGCGATGGAGTCATTTCTTTCCGTGAGGCGTTCCGCTACATCATCACCCTCTTTTTCTTCGCCTCCATCGTGGCTGCTCTGGTGCGTGCCGTATATCTCAAGTGGTTCGACAGCACGTTCTTAAGCACAGTGATGGAGCAAACAAGTAAGACATTGGAGCAGATAGGTTGGAGCGAGGCTGACCAATCCATGGGCATGGAGAGCCTCAAGCACATGCTGCAACCCGTGCGGTTCAGTCTCCTTTCCATCATCTACGACATGATGATGGGAGTACTGGCTGCACTCGTACTCTCGCCCATCGTCAAACGCATAAAAATAACTATCTATAAAGAGTGAAAATCAAAGACTAAGCATATGAATATCAGTGTTATTGTACCATTGTTTAACGAGGAGGAGTCGCTTCCGAAACTGTACGAATGGATTGCTCGTGTGATGAACGAGCACGGGTTGACCTACGAGGTGCTGTTTGTCAACGACGGCAGTACCGACGGCTCATGGCAGGTAATCGAAGAGCTCCACGATGCCGACAGTGCACATGTCAAGGGCATCAAGTTCCGCCACAACTATGGCAAGTCGGCAGCTCTGTACTGCGGGTTTGCAGCCGCACAAGGCGATGTGGTCATCACCATGGATGCAGACCTGCAAGACTCGCCCGACGAGATACCCGAACTCTATCGCATGATTACCGAGGACAACTACGATGTGGTCAGCGGATGGAAGAAAAAACGTTACGACAACAAACTCACCAAGAACCTGCCGTCCAAACTCTTCAACGCCACAGCACGGCGAGTGAGCGGACTACATCTCCACGACATGAACTGCGGACTCAAAGCCTACAAGAACGAAGTGGTCAAGAACATCGAGGTGTTCGGGGAGATGCACCGCTACATCCCCTTCTTGGCGAAAAACGCAGGATTCACCCGCATCGGAGAGAAAGTGGTGCAGCACCGCAAACGCGAGTTCGGCGTCAGCAAGTTCGGCCTCAACCGCTTCGTTAACGGCTACTTGGACCTCATGACCCTATGGTTCCTCAACAAGTTCGGTAAGCAACCCATGCATTTCTTCGGACTCATCGGTTCGCTCTCCTTCGTCATCGGGGCATGCGTGGTTCTCGGCCTCGCCATCTACAAGATATGGGCACTCTCGTCAGGCATCAGAGCCATGCTCATCGCCGACAACCCGTGGTTCCATATTGCCATCCTCGCCATGGTTCTCGGGTGTATGCTTTTCCTCGCCGGATTCATCGGCGAACTAATCATCCGCAACTCACCCGAACGCAATAATTACCTCATCGAAAAGGAGATACGCTGATTGGAAAAGACGTACAAAAGTATATCTCGACTCTTGGCCGGGCACATGATGGGTTACGCCCTTTCCCTCATGAAAGGATGGACTGACGAACTGGGCAAGAAACAGAACATCGACCGCTATAGCAGCCGGTTAGAGTCGTTGCAGTCTAACTACAACTTCATCATCGAACACTTCATGCAATCTGACGATGATGGTCAATTAGTGCGCATCTCCAACGCACTCATCCGCGATGCATTCATCCTCCTCGACGACATCTACGCTGATGCGCGGCGTCTCGGTACCTACTCCCGCGAGAACACCCTCATACGCGAACAAGAGACAACGCCCGTCCCCGCACGCGTCGAGTCCGAGGACGACCTCAACGGACCACCGCAAGTGTTCCGATTCTTCTGGTTAACACGCCATATCCAAGAAGCTGACCTCAACGTACTCGACGAGTACATCCTCAATCCGCAGATGGAAGAAGAGGCACTGATGGGCATCAGCGGACTGACAATCAACCTCTTACGCACGTTCAACGAGGACAACCTGCTCTTCTTGATAACCATCTGTGGAGGACGTCATCCCTTACCCGTCATGGAGCGTGCATGGGTCGGACTCCTCCTCGTACTGATTCATTATGATAACCGACTGCCTTTCTTCCCCAATGTGACGAACATGTTCCAAGACATCATCGCCACGCCCGACGGCAACGCATTCGCACTCGGAGCTCTCTCGGCCCTCGTCCGCACCAGTTCCATCCATTGGGTAACGGATTCGTTCAGCGACATGCAAGGACGTATGTCCAAGTTCCTCGCCGACAATGTGCAGCAGAAGTTCGGCAACAACGCCCTCATCTCGCTTACGACCACAGATATGGACGATTTCAGCCGAGAAGTGGCGGACGAGTTCCGCTCATTGATGAGCGAGCGCGAGAATGAGATTATCAAACTGCAACGCCAACATTTGGATGTCAATTACGTCATCAACAAGCACCTCTATCGGAACGACTTTTTCCAAGAACCGTTCCACTGGTTGTTGCCGTACGACACCGATTACCTATTGACTGACAAAGAGTTACAAATAGCCGCGCAGTTCGAGCCGCTGTTTTCGCCCGAACTCTGCGACTCCGACCGATTCGCGCTCATCGAGGGCATAGCCTCTCTCCCTACCCCCCTCGCCGGCATACCTGAAGGACTCGACCGCCCGCAAGACGACGACTCCGAGCCCCTCGTCTGCAACGCGTACGTGATGCAACTCTACCGTTTCTTCACCCTCAACCCGTTCGGCGTGGCCGATGCGTTCAACATCACTGACACACTCGCCTACACTTTGGTCTTCAAGTTCTTACGACCAACCGCACGTGACAAGGTCTATATCGCCGATCAGTTCTTTATGTGCCATTCGTACCACGATGCACTCGCCATCTACACCAACAACGCCGCGCTGGTTGGGGATGCCGACACGTGGCGACACTACGGACTATGTCTGCAGAAAAACGACCTGTTCGAAGAGGCTATCAGTGCGTACGACATGTCGCTGGAGTTAGAGACCTCCGAATGGGCTTTGCGGCAGAAAGTGTGGTGCTTAATGCACTCCGGCTTAGAGCGATACGACGATGCCATGCACGTGCTCGACCAACTGCTCCTCATTCGCCCCGACAACATCGCATACCTCTTCCAGAAAGGCAAGTGTCTGGAGCACATGGAACTGACGGTTGAAGCACTCAACACGTACTGCAAAATCGACATGCTCAGCCCCGGGGACATACGGGTCATGAGGGCCATTGCGTGGTGCTCTTTCTTGTGCGATGACAACGAACAGGCCGAGCTCTACTACCGCAAACTGACCGAACACGAACAACGCAACCGCAACGACTACCTCAACTACGGACACCTACTCTTCGTGCAACGCAACCGTGCCGAGGCTTACCGCTACTATCGACACGCGCTCCACATGAGCGATTCCATCCAAGATTTCCTCATGCTCTTCCGGCCCGACCGCAAGATACTGTTAGAAAAAGGAATCCCCACCACCGACATCTACATGATGGAAGACCGATTAGTTGTGTCGCGTAGTGGGGATGAGCTGTAGTCGTATTCACAACCGCTCTTGGTTCATACAAGCGCAAAATCCACCACCTCGTGGATGTCGTGCACGTAATGGAAATGCAGGCCTGACACGTACTCGGGCTTTATCTCGTTCACGTCCTTCTCGTTCTCATGGCAGAGCACGATATCCGTGATGCCCGCACGTTTAGCCGCAAGGATTTTCTCCTTGATACCACCTACCGGCAGCACTTTGCCGCGCAGCGTCATCTCGCCCGTCATTGCCACCCGTTCGCGCACAAGACGGCCGGTGAAAGCACTAATCATCGCGGTCGTCATCGTGATACCCGCACTCGGTCCGTCTTTCGGAATAGCCCCCTCAGGCACGTGCAGATGCACCGAACGTGTGTCAATCAGTTTCTGCTGAATACCGAAATCGCCCGCATGCGCACGGATATACCCGAGCGCTATGGTAGCCGACTCTTTCATCACATCGCCCAGATTGCCCGTGAGCGTCAGTGTCGGAGTTTTCGCGGGATGAAGCGAGGTCTCAATAAACAGGATTTCCCCGCCCACTTGCGTCCATGCCAAACCTGTCACAACACCCGTGTACGTATTCGTTTCGTACCGGTCGCGGCTGTACTTGGGTTTGCCCAAAAATGTGCGTATTTCTTCCGGCTCTAACGTGTGACCCGACGGACCGTCTTCCAGCGCTTTTTTCTTGATGAACTTGCGAATAACGCTCTGCACTTGCCGGTCCAACTCACGTACGCCCGACTCGCGTGTATATTCATCTATTAAGGTGCGAATGGCCGCATCGGAGAAAACCAGCTCGTCAGCCTTGAGACCATGCGCCTCCAACTCTTTGGGAATGAGGTGCTTACGGCATATCTGCTCTTTCTCTTCTTGCAGATAACCCGTCATCTCTATCAGCTCCATTCGGTCGAGCAACGGGCGCGGGATATTCTGCAGTGAGTTAGCAGTCGCGATAAAAAGCACTTTGCTCAAGTCGTATGGGATATCCAGATAATTGTCGTGGAAAGTGCTGTTCTGCTCGGGGTCCAGCACCTCCAGCAATGCTGAGGTCGGGTCACCACGAAAGTCATTCGACACCTTGTCAATCTCGTCCAGTACAAAAACAGGATTGCTCGTCTTCACTTTCTTCAGGCTCTCGACGATGCGCCCGGGCATAGCCGCTACGTACGTCTTGCGATGTCCGCGTATCTCCGCCTCGTCGTGCAGACCACCCAGACTAATCCGAGCGTACTTGCGGTTCAGCGCTTTGGCAACGCTCCGTCCCAGACTGGTCTTACCCACCCCCGGAGGACCGTACAGGCACAGTATCGGCGTCTTATGTTTGTCCGCTGTAGGGCTCGATTGTTGCGCGGCGTGTACCTGGCGCAATACGGCCAGATGCTCCAAGATACGCTCTTTGGCCTCTTCCATCCCGAAATGGTCTTCATCCAGTACCTGCTGCGCATGGCGGATATCAAGGTCATCCTCGGTATATTCGTTCCATGGCAGAGACAACATCGTCTCCAGATAGTTGAGTTGAGTGGAGTATTCCGACGACCGCATCTCTATCCTCTCCAGTTTCTTCACCTCCTCTTCAAACACGTTCGCCACCTCTTGGCTCCATTGCTTCTGTTTCGCCCGCTCACGCAGCGACATCACATCTTTCTCCGAGGTCTCGCCCAGTTCTTTGCGGATGGCGTGTAACTGTTGATGGAGGAAATATTCGCGCTGGTTCTTCGCCACCTCTTCTTGCGCCTTTTTCTGAATATCTTGCTGCACCGTCAGTTGCTCCTCCTCTTTGTTCAGCAGTGTCACGACACTCGCCGCGCGGTCCTTTATACTGCTCATTTCCAGCAGTTTCTGTCGCTCAGCAATGGGCATCGGATAGTTGGCAGCAATGTAGTTCACCACCATCGACGGATACGTGATGGCGCGCAACCCCACCAGTCCTTCCGGTGGCATATTCTCCATCATTTCGAACAGCTTCATCGCACTGCTCTTGATACTGGCCGCCATCGTGGCAAACTCAGGCGTATCCTTGTCCGAATCGTCCTCTTCGCGGATACTCACACGGGCTGTCAGATACGGATTCCTATCCACTAACTCGTCCAGATAGATGGGGAACCATCCTTGTATGATGATGAACGCCATGTCGTTGCCTATCGGTATGACCCTAACTATCCTTGCCGCCACACCGTACCGGTACAAGTCGTCCACTTGCGGCTCACCAACGCTCTCTTCTTTCTGCGTGAAGACAGCCAACGGCTTGTTCTCTTCGTATGTCTGGCGTACCAGTGCCACCGATTTCGCACGATTCACAGTCACCGGCATCAACACGTCCGGAAATAGCACTTTGTTCTTCAGGGGAAGAACACCCACTACGTCAAGCTCGCTCAGTGCTTTTTTCTTATCTTCCATCGTTTCCGAAAGCATCGTCATCAGTGCCTGCTCATTATTGTCTATATCCATATCGTTGCAATTTCCCTATTTACAATGATTTCTTTTATTATTGTACTTCTTTTACTATTGTACCCAACAAACCTCGTGCCAAAACGACTCGTCTGCCAAAACGACAGACATCTGTCAGCCCCTCTCCTGTCATTTTGTCCACCCATTTTGTCTGTGCACCTATTTCCCCATTTCCCCATAGTCTCATATATTTGTAAATTTGTAAATGTATGGAGAGGGTATGGAGGGGGTTCGAAAAATGTATATACAAAATTAAGTTTCAGGTTTCAAGTTTCAGGTTTCAAGTTTCAGGTTTAATGTTTTAGGTCGTGTCATTCTTTCCTACGCTGCGGACGTTCTGCTTCTTTCCTCACAAGCTCGGACAATCGCTACGCGTGCGCTGTGCGTGTCCAAAAAACCTCCAACCGCCTTCCTATCGCTTTGTAACTATTTAACAATTTGACAATTGTTCTTTTTAGCTCTATGAACTTTGCTCCTCGTTACCAAAATAGCCTACAAAGTAAATGTAAAAATATGGGCTAAACAGAAAAAAGCACCCTCAATTTGCATTTTTTTACGATTTTGCTTCCATATGTCAAAAAAAAGCTGCAACTTGGCACGATTTTTGCGGTAAATGCATGAATGTTTTAGGCTTCAAGTACTTTGAACTTTGAACATTGAGCATTGAACTCATAAGTAACAAACAAAATATAGGAGGAAATGAATAAAATATACGAGTATTTTCGTGGGCATCGATGGGTGCTGTGGTGTGTGCTGGGCGTGAGTGCCGTGGCATTCGCCGTGATTGGGTTGACCTGTCCGTTAGAAGAGAACATCATGAAACTGTTGCCGATGGCGGAAGACAATGAGACGTTAACGCTCTCGTTTTCAGACATCAAGGTGAAAGACAAGATGTTCGTGCAAGTGTGCACTCGCGACGGGTACGAGTTGTCGCAAGAGGAGTTGGGCGAGATAATGGATACGTTCATGGACGAAGTGATTGCGAACGATTCGTCGAACCATTTCATTGCGTCGGCGTTGTATCAGATTGACCCGTCGCTGATTGTGGAGGCAGGCACGTACCTGATGGAGCACTCACCGGCCTATCTGGATTTTGAGGATGCCGAATTGGACAGTCTGACATCTGCGGCGCATATCGAGCAGACGGTGGCGTTGTATTTAGAGATGATGGACACTCCCGTTGGGGAGCAGCTCTACGACCTTTTCACGTACGACCCGTCGGGCATCGTAATCGCCAAGACACCCTTGACGCAGTTGTTGGGCGACATGAGCGATGGGGCGGACAAGCCGAGTCGCTTCAACGGCAGTCACCTGTATTCGGCTGATGGTCGCGCCTGTATCGGGATGTTCGACCCGACACTGTCGCTGAACGAGTCAGCACAGGCGGGCAAGCTGGTGCGTCAGTTGGACAAAGTGCGCAAAGAGGTAGAGTCGGCTCATCCCGAGGTGGAGGTACTGTGGCACGGAACAATCGCACAGTCGGCAGGCAACTCGATGCAGACCAAACGCGACTTAGTCTGCACGGTGATGATATCGTTGGTGATCATCATCATCTTGTTAGGCATCTGTTTCAAGCGTCCGTCATATATCTTAGCGATGTTGCTGCCGATAGTGTATGGCACTGTTTTCTCGCTGTGTATCATCCATTTAGCGCGCGGCGGTATGTCGCTGCTGGCGTTGGGATTGGGTGCAATCGTGCTGGGAGTGGCACTCAGTTACTGCATGCACGTGCTCATTCATTACGTCTATACAGGCAACGTACAAGAGACGCTGCGCGTACAGACCAAACCGGTGCTAATGGGTTCACTGACAACTATCGGTGCGTTTGTGGGACTGCTGTTCACACAATCGGCACTCCTGCAAGATTTCGGACTGTTCGCCTCGCTCGTTATCGTGGGCACTACTGTGGCATCGCTCATCTTCATGCCGCAGTTTTTCCCGAAGAACCACAAGCCCAATCACCGTGCGTTTGCTTTCCTTGAACGGGTGAACGCATGGAAGCCAGAAGAGAACAAATGGCTTACATGGACGGTGCTGATTTTCTGCACGGTATGCATCTGTTTCTCCGGCAAATATACGTTCGACAACGACCTTCATAACATCAATTTCCTCTCGGATTTCACGCAACGCTCGATGGCCAAATGGGCAGCGGGAAATAATAACGGGTGGACGTTGCAATACTATGCCGCAACGGGCAAGGAGCTCGATGAGGCTCTGGAGAACCTGAACGGTATCGACGAGGCATGCGACTCGCTGAAAGAGACGGGGTTGATAGCGTCGTACATACAGACGAGTGCGCTGCTGCCGTCGAGCTCGGTGCAACAAGCGCGCATCGACCATTGGGCGGCATATTTCACGCCGGAAAAACAGGCACAAGTGTGGCAAAACGTGCAAACGGCCTGCCGGCGACTGGATATTGACCCCGACCTGTTCGACAATTTCCGTCTCATCATGGCCGCTCCGCAAGAGCCCGAATGCATCTACGAGGCGGCGTTGTTGCCGGAAGAGATGACGAACATGTTCGTGGAAAAAGTGGGAGACGACTGGCTCGTTTTCTTCCCCGTGATGACCTCGCTCGACAATCGTCTGCCGGCGATGGATGCTCTTGGCGTGGTGCCGGGCTGCTTAGTGCTCGACCCCTATCATTACACCACGTCACTCGTGGATATGGTGCACGACGATTTCAACCTCATCATGCTCATCTCGTCGATTTTCGTGTTCTTGTTGCTGCTCGTTAGTTACCGCAACCTATG
Source organism: uncultured Bacteroidales bacterium (assembly GCA_937892015.1). Taxonomy (GTDB): domain Bacteria; phylum Bacteroidota; class Bacteroidia; order Bacteroidales; family Paludibacteraceae; genus Colicola. The sequence goes on from CALAUY010000006.1 coordinate 11,801, forward strand.
GGTGGCACTGATTGCGTTTGCGCCGATGATGATCTCTTGGTACACGGTACTGGGCGCAATGGCCATCTTCCATCAGACGTTCAACATGATTAACGTGGTCATCAGCTCGTTCATCTTCGGTATAGGCGTTGATTACTCTATCTTCATCATGGACGGATTACGCAAAAAGCATGAGGGCGACCACGACGACCGGACGATTGTCTATCACAAGACTGCCATAACCATCTCAGGCACAGTGCTTTGCATCTGTATGTTCTCGCTGTTCTTTGCACAACATCCGGCTCTGCGCTCGATAGCCTTCGCCTCGATTGTGGGGATGGTGACCACCATCTTGCTGTCTTATACCTTGCAGCCCAACCTGTATAGGCTGTACATCCAACTGAAAGAGAAAAAACAACATAAGAAAAGTCAACAATGAAACGATTTGCTTTTATAGTCACTCTTGCGCTGGCGGCAACGACGCTCGTCCGTGCACAAGGTATTGATGCCACTATTCTTCAGCTGCAGCAGAGTGCTTATTCTTCGGCCTTCTCGGAAACGAAAGTGCTGCCCAAACTGAAGAAAGAGACAACCAAGACAGGCGTGCTCGAATGGCAGTCGCCGTCGCATTTGAGGATGGATTACAGCGATCCTGCGGGCGATTACACGCTGATTGAGGATGTCGTTTTCAGTGTGAACACCCACGGTGCGTTGCAGAAACTGCCGGCGAAAGATGCCAACACCAAGACGGGTTTGCTACGTCTGACGTTGCTCAACGCTTTTCAGGGCAAGGTGGCAGACATCGCGGCGATGACAGGTGCAGACGCAACCTATACAGAGCAAAGGGGGCGTTACGTGTGCGAGTTAATAGCCGAGCGTCCCAAGCACGGGGTGAAGAGTCTGCGACTGGAGTACGACAAGACGAACGGGCATCTGTTGTTGCTGACTATCACGGAGTTCAACGGTAACTATACGACGTGGACGGTCAAATGACGCGGACAAAAACAGCGAGATGACGTGCGGGTTGTGTATGTAGAAGATACAGTGACGGCAGTCGGGCGCGAGTGGGCAGAACGACTGACACAAGCGCTCGAAAGAGCGTTTGTGGTGGTGTCCGGCAACGATTTCAGCGCAGACGACGAGGCGGACATCATCTTCTTTGCCGTCAGTGCTAAGGGCCGACACGTACAGAGATATTTGAATGCCTCGCGAGCTCTCCGTTGCCCCTATATCTTCATTACGCCGCAGATGCGTTTCCCTGCAGAGTCGGTACTGACGAACGTGCTGGCACCCGTGACGATGCTCGAAGAAGAGGTGCACAAAAGTGAGCTGTTAGGCCACTTGATGCGCTATACAGGTACGTCGGCGACGCTCATGCCGGCACACGACTATGGTAGCCGCGCACGCAACCATAGTCGTGTGCCGGCATGAGCAGATCGGAAGAGCACACGTTCATTCAGGAACGAGCCGAGGACCTCGGACGCACGTTCGACGTGAGAGAGCACGCGGCACGAACCGACTCGATGTCGCTCTACAAAGAGGTGACAACCGTTCGCAACACGGACATGATTGTCTGGACAGCTTCGCGCGACTACGGACTGGACGACCTGCTCTTCGGACCGGCTGAAAGGAAGATTATCCTCCGCTCGGCCGTTCCCGTGGCGTTGCTGAATCCCAGAGGTGATTTATACAGTTTATGTGATTGAGATGAAGAATTTTGCACTTATAGGCGTGGCAGGTTATATAGCGCCGCGACACATCAAAGCTATTGCCGACAC
>CALAUY010000007.1 GCA_937892015.1 uncultured Bacteroidales bacterium
CGGCGACCACCGAGATCTACACTCTTTCCCTACACGACGCTCTTCCGATCTGTGGTGGCTCAAGTCGCCCGAGAGATTGTGTTCGCCCTCGTAATCAGGCACCCAACACTCGTTGAAACGGTGTGCGATGCGACAATGCAGTCGTTCGACAGCACCCTCTAACCAACGCCATGGTTGCGGCAAGAACACATGCAACTGATGGGTGATATACACGCATCGCGTCTGTTGCGCGAAACATCCGAAGCGGTTGTCGGAGATGACGAGGCCGAACATCTCGTACGCCAGTATCTCTTGCAGGCGCGTATGGTCTTTGCGTGCCCATCGGATGAGTTTGGGCAGAGCTCGGAGCATGGGTCGCACTTGACTACTGCCTGCCGAATAGCGCAATTGCAGCGGTGCAAGGGTGTAGTATCGCAACCCCGGGAAATGCTTGCGGAGCAGCAGTAGTGCATCGCCATCACCTGCGAGCACGACCTCGTCGCCTTTCCGCAGATGACGAATGACGAGCGGGATGCATCGGCTTGCATGTCCGAGTCCCCAGTTCAGCGGCGCAATCAGCACTTTCATCAGCAAGACACGCTTATATTGAACCCATCATCTTGCAGGGGTTGCGCGATGGCGTGCATCTCTTCTGCGGTGATTTTCTGCAGAGTCGGCACGGGCGTTGCCCTGTCGATGACATATATCATAATCTGTTGTGGCCTAAGTCGTCGGATGGCCTTGTACCAAGCTTGCAGTTCTTCGGGCGTGGTGTTGTCGATATGACCGAGTAGGTACTCTTTTGGGCGTGCGGGGTTGGGCGCACAGATTTCTCCGCGCAAGAAACACGTCTGTAGGGTGAACTGTCCGTCGAACTGTGCGAGCAAGTCGATGATGCGCTCGGCCGTGAGGTCAGTGTTGACGGGCTGGTCGATGAGTCGCATGGTGCGTGTGATGGCCGAGTCGAGTTTGAGGATGCGGTTGTCGCACATCATGAGTGCTCGGCAGATGTCCGGTCGTGCCAGCTGTGTGGAGTTAGTCAGCACTGACACTTTCGCTGTGGGACAGTATTGGTCGCGGAGTCGGCACGTGTCACGGATGATGTTCTCGAAGTCGGGGTGCAGCGTCGGCTCGCCATTGCCGGAAAAGGTGATGACGTCCGGCCGGATGTTGTCGGTGAGCAACTGCTGCAATTTGGTTTCGAGAGCAGTTGCCACTTCGGCTCGTGAGGGGAGAGTAGGTGGCTTGACGATGCTGTTGAAGCCGCATTCGCAATAGATGCAGTCGAACGTGCAGAGTTTGGCGTCACGTGGCATGAGGTTCATTCCGAGCGAGATGCCGAGTCGTCGGCTGTGGATGGGGCCATATACTATTTCATGAAACAACATCAGCGATTCCTTTCTCTTGCAAAATTAGCCCGAGCTTCGAGAAGTGCTTTCCGCAGTTCGGGGGCTAAATGGTTGTCGGTGCGCAGCTGTTTGTCGCACACGTTGAATTTCAGTTCATTGAGCAGCCGATATGCTTGCTTGGCGTAGTTAGTGTCCACCCTTAGCGGCTTTCCGAACGTGTATTGGTCCATCAGCAAGTCGGCGGCGAACATGGCGAGTTGTTGGTCGGGATGGTTGACGAACCACTGTTCGGAGCGGAAGTTGTTGTCGGCGTAATGTGCCTCATATTCGCTGAACACTTTGGCCACGAGGGGGTTTTGTGGCTCTAATCCGTCGGCTCGGAGATTTTGGATGAGGAAGAGTCCGACGGGCAGGAACGTGCCGTCTCCGTTGTCGGCATAGACGGCGTTGCCGTGCCGGACAATCATCTGCGCGATGTTGCGGAAATTGCCGGCAATTTTCTTGTCGTAGGTGGTTTCGAGCTGTGTGGGACGTGGGGACTGTTCGGGCGTTACCGGCAGCGCGGGTGTGGGGAAGGACTCGTCGGATGGTGGTTGTTCTGTCCGCTCTTGCCGGAGTTGTTCTGCTTCGCGTTCGCGCTTTTTCTCGCTCACATACTTGCGTCGTGCAGCAGCGACGCTCCTTGCAACGACCTCTTCTTTCATGCCGAGGATGCCGGCCAGTTCTTGTGTGTAGAGTTGCTGTTCGACGCTGTTAGAGATGATGGCGATAGTGCCGATGATGCGGTTGATTTCCTCGAGTCGTCGGGTGTTGTCGGTTCCGGCGTGACTGAGTCCGACTTCCACCATGTATCGAACAAAATCCATGGAGTGCGAGCGAACGTAGAGGCGGAACTCTTCGGCAGTATGCTTGCGTGAGAAAGAGTCGGGGTCGTCACCGTCGGGGAAGAGCATGACCTTGACTTGCATTTTCTCTTCGAGGAACATGTCGATGGCTTTGAGTGCTGCGTGTATGCCGGCAGCATCGCCATCGTAGAGGATGGTGACGTTGTTGGTGAAGCGGTGAATCTTGCGGATATGTCCCTCGGTGAGTGCTGTTCCACCGGAACAGAGCACGTTCTCGATGCCGGCTTGATGCATGGAGATGACATCCATCTGTCCCTCGACCAAGTAGGCCATATCCTGCTTGCTGATGGCGTTTTTGGCTTGGTAGATGCCGTACAGTTCGTTGCGTTTGGAGTAGATGAGCGATTCGGGTGAGTTGACATATTTGCCCACATCTTTTCGGTCGGTCATGATACGTCCGGCGAATCCGACGACTTGTCCTGAAACGCTGAATATGGGGAACATCACGCGTGCAGAGAATCGGTCGAAGAGTCGGTCACCACGCTCGTTTTTGCAGACGAGACCGGTACCCATACTTCGCTGCATGTCTTGCGGATCGGGCACGTTGACGAGGTATTTCTCGGTAAATCCGGCCTCTTGTGCGGCTTTGCTGAGGGGGTTGCCTTTTTCGGGTGAGAAGCCGAGTCCGAACGTGCGGATGGTCTCGTCGCGTAGTCCGCGGTTATGGAAATACGATAGTCCGATGGCCTGTCCTTCCGTAGTGTTCCAGAGTTGCTGTTGGAACCACTCGTTGGCCCATTTGTTGAGGGCGAACATCGACTCGCGGTCGTCGTGCAGTTGTTTATCTTCTTCGGAGAGCGTGCGTTCTTCGACGGGAATATGGTATCGAGCGCATATTTTCTTGACAGCATCGGTGAACGAGCAGTTCTCCATCTTCATCACGAACCCAATGGCATTACCCGACTCGCCGCATCCGAAACACTTGTAAATGCCTCGTGGCGGGTTGACGTTGAACGATGGCGTGCGTTCTTCGTGGAACGGGCACAGACCAATCAGGTTTGCGCCACGCCGGCGCAAGGTGATGTAGTCGCTTACGACCTCTTCGATGCGCATGGTGTTTTTCGCCCGTTCGATAGTTTCTTGAGTAATCATGATGGTTGCGCGTGGTTAGTCGAGTTGCCAGAGATAGATGCCGAGTTTGATTTGCCACTGGTCGAGTCGTCCGTTACGGTTCCAACCATCGTCGGTGCTGATGTTGTAGAATCGGTCGTGGTAGAGTGGCATGATGCCGAAATCGTATCCTCCACGCAGAAAGTACTGCTTGTATTGGAAGCCGAGTCCGATGCCCCACGTGACGTTTACTCGGTTGTAGTCGCGGATGTTGTCGGCATCTTCATCCCCCTTGATGTTAAGCGCATAGCGACTATAGCGATTGTCGGCGAGGATGTCGTTATTGAGTTTTGTTCGGTTGTGATAGATGTTGCTGAGTCCTATTTGCAGTGTAGGTCCGGTGTAAAGTGCGAGGTACGTGTTTTTGGCGATGAGGAACTTGTACTGCCAATCGACCGGCAGTTCGAGGGTGTGCACGAAATGGTCTTCTTTCGTTTGCAGGGCGACCATGCCGGGTGTTGGAGTCCATGCCTCGACGTTGGTGGAGAAGGTGTAGTTGAGACTCATGGAGACGCCGAATCCCTTGATGATACCCGTCTCGTAGATGAATCCGAGTCGGATGCCATTGGTGGCGTCACGCGTAAGTTTGGTGTCGGCATTTCCTGCGCGGTAATACTCTGTGGGTTCGGCGAACCCGATATTGAAGCCAATATTGGTCGTTCCTTCTTGCGCGAAGAGTACGTGAGCAAAAACGAGCAATATGAGCGAAAGAGTTGTTTTCTTCATAATTTATTGATTTTTTGTTTTTTTCTTCAGTTTATTATTGGTGTTGGCAGTGTTGTTTTCGGCCTCATTTTTGCTCACTGTGCGGAGACCGTTCGGAGACCGTTCGAAGACCGCTTCATCTTGTTCGCCCCTCAGGTCGCCGGAAGTGCTTTGTTTTTCGGGGTGTAGGAAGACATCTCCGGGCTGATTCGGGCGAAGATTTTCTGCCCAAAAAAACTGGCTGAGATGCGTTTGTTCATCGGGTAGATGGTCGATGGGATAGAGTGTTCCTGTGGAGGCAGTGGTGAAGACCACGTGGTCGATGGTTTGTCGGTTCGACTTGCGTTGATCGGAAGCGTTGTTGGTCGTTTTGTCAGCGGGTTTCATGAACACTTTGACGAAGGATGACTGCGTTTTGTTGACGCCAATCCAGTCGCCTGTTTTCTCGTCTTGTGGGAAGAAGACGGTCTCGGCGTTGCCGGTCACATCTACTTGTCGTAGCTCGGAGTTGCGTATGTAGGCGAACATCTCCTTGCCGGCCATCTGGTTGAAGTAACGTGGTGTTTGCTGTTGGATAGCGATACAGTCCCCGATGCCGTGCGCATAATCGATTGTGGAGTCCCGGAAAAAAATCTCAATATGCTTGGCGGCAATCTGCTGATTATCAGTCCATGCGATGGGTTTCCCGAAGAGGGACATGATGGAGTCGCGTGAGTTGTAGATGGCGGAGTCGCAAACCGCTTGCATATCTTCGCGATAGACCCGTGCTCCGTAATAGCCTCGGATGAGTCGGAAGCTGGTGTCGCGGAGTGTAGTATCGGGCGCGCCGGTGATGGAGTCGAGTGCGCCCAACAGCGTGTCGGTGTAGAGTATTTCTTCGGTGAAGAGGGTGTCGGCGTGCATGTAGGTGAAAGCGGCCGAATCGGACCAATCGACCATGAGTGCGGAGTCGGTGGCGTAACCATGTGAGCCGACGGCGCGTGCGTTGTCAGAGTGGTTGGCATCCTTGCTTTTCTCGTACATCTCGCCATAGTTGCCATAGAGGGTGACGTGCTGAACAGAGTCGGTGAGTTGCATGTTGCGGAGCGCCTGTCCGTACCCGACCCGTTTGTCGTAGAAGATGGTGTCGCCAATCATCGTCTTGCCGTCTGTATGCTCGATGAGGGATCGATTGAGCAGCATCGATTTCTCGTTGTCAGTGTTGTACCAGCCGAGCGTGGTGGTGATGGTAGTCTCTTCTTCGTAAAGAATCGTGGTTGGTCCGAGGATGTCGGCGATATGTGATTGTGTGTTATATTTGAGCGTGTCGGCATCCATCACGAAGCGTTCGTTGATGAGGTGTACATCGGTCTTGAAGAGTGCTTGGTTGAGTCGGGATTCATACTGTCCCCAACGCGAAGTGAGGACGTTGAGTGAGTCCTGGATTTGTCCTCCGGTCCAGTACCAAGCGATGTCGGCCACGCGGTCGTAGTTGAGTGAGTCGGTCTCGAGGATAGTGGCCTTGTCGATGAGTCGTACGTTGCGTCGCATGCGTGCGAACTTCGTGTTGCCGTCGTAGAAGAGCAGGTCACTATATCCAAAGAGGGTGTCGCCCTGTACGAACCGTACGTTGCCGAACGCGTCGAGTGAGTTCTGTTGCTCGTAGAAATACGCGGAGTCGCAGTACATGTAGGCATCGTCGTGGCGGAACTGCACGTTGCCGGTGAGGAGTTGCGCACCAGGGTGCGTGTCTTCGTCGAACTGGAGCGTCTCGGCCCGTTCGAGGAAGACGAGCGTCTGTGCCGACATACAGCTGACAAGTGCTGATTCCAAGAGTAATATGTACAATCGTTTGCCTTTCAACGTGAACTGTTTATAGTGTTTAGTGCATCCATCCCGGGTAGAGAAAATCGCATCCGCGCCAATCGGAGTCGATGGAGATGTAGGTCTCTTGCTGCTTCTTGCGAATCCATTTGTCGAGCGTCTCGGCCCCGAGTTGGTTTTCGAGCATACTGCGTATAACTTGGTAGTCGTCGGTGAGGTTGGCTTTGTGTGCGGGTATTTTCGCTTTGAGTTTGACGATGGCAACGACCTCTTTGTTCTTGGTTTTGTCCATCATGACAAACGGTTGGCTGATATCCCCCTCGTTCATCGTGTATATCTGTTTGGCGACTTCAGGCGGGAGGTCTTGGTACTCGAATTTCGCTGAGCCGGTGTTCTCATTGCTCATAAGTCCGGCATTCATAACGGTGTTTTTGTCTTGGGAGAACTTGGCAACGGCCGACTCGAACGTTGCTTTGCCTGAACGGCAGATGTCGGCAATAGTGTCGAGTCGTCGGATAGCCTCCTCTTTGTCGGAGTAGGAAACACGCGGTTTGAGAAGGATGTGTCGGCAGTTGATACGTTCGCCTTTTTTCTCGATGAGTTGTATGATGTGGTATCCGTATTCGGTCTGTACTATACGACTGACTCGCTTGGGGTCGGTGAGGTTGAACGCCACTTCGGCAAACTCGGGGACGAGTTGTCCGCGCCCGACAAAGCCCAACTCGCCGCCATGTTTGGCCGACTCGGTGTCCTCGGAATAGAGTCGTGCCAGCATGCCGAAATCGGCAGAGCCGGAGTTGACGCGCTCGGTATATTCGCGCAGTCGGCTCTTGATGCGCTCGGTTTCCTCGACGGGCACGGGCGGTTCGAAGCTGAGAATCTGTACCTCGACTTGTGCGGGAATCATCGGCAGCGAATCGTCGGGGAGCGTGTTGTAGAAGCGTCGAATCTCGGCGGGTGTGGGTTTGATGTCGGCCACCAGTTTCTGTTGCATCTGCTGCACAATCATCTGGTTGCGGACTTGCGTCATCATCTCTTCGCGGATTTCGGTACTGGTTTTGCGGAAATACTCCTCCATCTTCTCTTTGGAGCCAATCTGACTGAGGTAGTAGTTCATTCGCATATCGACTTGATGACTCACGGTCGATTCGTTGACTTGTATGGAGTCGAGTTCAGCTTGGTGGAGGTAGAGTTTCTGTATAGCAATCTGTTCGGGAATGATGCAGTACGGGTCGCCGGGGAAAGTGGTGCCCTCGTACTGCGCGCGTAGGCGCTCTTCTTCGACCTCAGAAAGCAGAATAGCTTCATCGCCCACCACCCAAATCACCTCGTCGATGATTTGTGCTGTTGCGGTGAAAGCAGCAGCAAGAAGCATGGTGGTCAGTATGTGTTTTTTCTTCATATTCATGTAGTTATGGATGTTCGTGCCCATGTGTTTTCAGTTGTCCGTTGCGTGCCTCTTCGTAGAGAGCGTCGCGGTAGTGCTGCAAGAAGTTTACTTGCCTTTTTTGGAGGATAGCAGCGCGGATACGTGGCTCGGCATAGTCGAGCGGCATCACCTCACCCACCAGATGTTTGTCGGTGATGCGTAGCATGCTGATGGAGGTGGAGTCACGAATCTCGAGGTAGTTGCCGGCGCGGAGTTTTTTGGAGAAATCGGCATCGGATGCGGGCATGCGGATGAGGATTTGGTTGCCGCCAATCCATTCGTTGGTGAAGAGTTGATAACCGCTGGCGTACTGATACGCATACTTCTCGATGAGCTCGATGTTCTCGTCGGGATTCTCCATCCATTTCTTCACTTTTTCGGGATGCGGCGCGCTGTTGGGTACTATCATCAGCACACCTTTGAGGATATCTTCGTGGAGGATGAAAAGGTCGCTGTTATCCTCGTAGAAAGCGGTGATGGAGTCGGCTTCTACGCTCTTGGGCATGCGTCGCTCGATAAGTTTTTCCTCGAACCGATGGATGTAGAGTGAGCGTCGGTAGTCATCGACGAGTTGCTCAATCTGTTTATCTTCGCGGGCATGTGCCTTTTCGTAGAAAAGGAGGTCTGTCGCCCATTGCCGGATGTACGCATCGGCGAGTGCAGTGGAGTCGTCGGTGTCGTTGGCAGTGGCAGTGACGGCATCTATCTCGCTGCGATAGAGCCTGTGTTGCCCCAGTTCGGCAACCACTTCATCGCCGCCGGCCAGGCGTGCGCGCTGCTCGGTGAAGAGGGAACATCCGGCGAGACTGAATGTCAGTGCGATACTGATGCTAAGCGCCGAAAAGATATAGTGTTGACTGTTCATATTTTTCTATATGCAAATTTCTTGCCAAAGTGTTCTTTATCCGCCACTCGGGTGCTTTCACTCCGTTGGTGATGGTTTGTGTACTCACCTCTATATGCACCTCGTCGTACAGGTCGGTTTGGAGGACATGGTTGAGGACGGTTGCGCCACCCTCCACGATGAGGCTGTGGATGTTGCGTTGCGCGAGGTCGTTGAGCACGAACGTCCAGTCGGTGTTATCAGAATAGACGAGCCAATCGGTGTAATCGATGTCGTGGGGATGGTGGTCGAGTGCTATGCGTAGCGGGTGTCGTCCGGCCCATCGTGTGGTTCGTAAGCGCGGATGATCTTTGCGTACGGTACCGGCACCCACGAGGATGGCCATGTTCTCTGCGCGGAGTTGGTGGACGAGCTGTTTGGTAAAGGGCGAACTGATGACGAGTGGTGTTGCGTTGTAGCCATCGATGAAGCCGTCGGCAGTCTGTGCCCATTTGAGGGTGACGTACGGGCGGCGTTTCTCCATGAGGCACACAAAGCGTTTGTTGAGTTGTCGGCATTCGTTTTCGAGCACTCCGCACGTGACCTCGATGCCGGCCTGCGTGAGTCGGTTGAGTCCGTGTCCGCTGACGAGGGGGTTGGGGTCTTGCATGCCTGCCACAACGCGTTTCGGGTGCTTGCTTACAATCAGCTCGGCGCATGGTGGTGTCTTGCCAAAATGACTGCAGGGCTCCAGACTGACATATAGTGTCGCTTCGCGAATCTGCTCGGGTGTTATGCCGCGCCGGTCGGCATCGGCGAAACAGTTGACCTCAGCATGCGGGCCACCATACTGCTGATGCCAGCCCTCGGCGAGGATACGACCGTCAGGACTCACGAGCACGGCCCCCACCATCGGGTTGGGGGCTACGTAATAGCAGCCTAACCGTGCCAAGTCGAGGCATCGTTGTATGTACAATGAGTCGTCCATTTTTGTTTTTCCCGCGCGGTGTACGCATATGCGCACATAAAAGCGACTGCAAAGTTACTGCTTTTTTCTGACATATGCAAATAAAATGCAAGAAAAATGCAAATTTCATACGAATTTGCACCATT
>CALAUY010000008.1 GCA_937892015.1 uncultured Bacteroidales bacterium
ATACCCCTCCCCCGCAAGCGGGACCTCCCCTACCTTAGGGGAGGAGTCAGATTAGTACTGAAGCTGAGGAACTCGTCCACCAGTACATTTGTCTGCACTCCTGCACTCCTAATTTACAAATTTACAAATTTTTAATTTACAAATTGTTCTATTTTCCCCGTGTTCTTTGACTTATTGTTCTTTGGGCTTGTGTAGTTTCAGCAGCATGGGTGGGATGAACCACGCCATCACAACGACGCAGGTCATGCCAATGAGAGTGACAGCTCCAAGCGAGTGCATTGCAGGGTGTCGCGCAAAAAGCAGCACACCGATGGAGACAAGCATGATGAGTGCGCTCAAGAGAATCGATTGCCCGAACTGCGGCAGCATCTTCTGCCCTGTCCGGCGTTCGTAAAGAGCCCCCTCGAGCACGAAAATCGTGTAGTCGTCGCCCTGCCCGAAGATGAACGTGGCGAGGATGATGTTGACGATATTGAACTGTAAACCTGTCAGTTGCATGATGCCGAGAATCCAGAGCCACGCAACGAGCATCGGAGCAAAGGCGATGAGTGCCAGGCGTAAACTGCGAAAACTGATGACAAGAAAAACGAACACGATGAGTGAACAGACGAGTCCCAGATAGTCGAAATTGTCGGAGAGCGCTTGCGTCATGTGGCGGTTGAGTGCATCGGTGTCCATGCGTCCCGGAAAACACTGTGCGAGCGGCGCATCGGTCTCGGGGCAACGGATGTGTTGCTCAAAATCCGCAAACGCATCGGCCCGAAAACCCGTCTCCTGTGCCGCTTGACGAAATTCGGCCAACAGCGCATCCACATCTTTGTCTGCCCACCAATCGTTCCATAGAGCCTCTCTGCGCGCCAACTCGGCTCGTGCTGACGATGCCAGATAAGCCTCATCAGCGTACTGCGCTTGGTCGGCTGCAAACTGCGCAAAATGGGCAAAATCAGCACGTTGCTGCGCGGTCATGTAGTTGATGTGGGAGAGGTTAGTATCGAACCGCGGTTCGTTGCGGTGAACCACCAACAGCATGGCAAAAACGACCGTGAGAACGGTTATCACGCTCGGGACAAGGTACGCTCGGCTATTTTGTGTACATCGGTTGGCTTCCATATATCGACGACGTCCCGTGAGTCGTATCTCGCGCAGCGGAGTCTTCTCGGCCGACATCAGTTGTGGCAGGAAAAAGATGCAGAACACGATGGTGCCGAGCAGCATTGAGGCGGCGAAAATACCGAGGTCACGCAATGCCGTGGCACGAATAGGCAGCAAGGCCATGAACGCACCGACAGTGGTGATGTTGCCGATAAGTAGCGGCGAGAGAACCTCTTCGAGCGTCTGTCGGACGGAAGTGGTGTATCGCTGATGAACCAGCAGATGCAGCGGGTAGTTGACAGCCAGGCCTATGATGACACTGCCGATGCCGAGCACGATGGCCGACACCTGTCCCACGCAGAGACGCAGCATCGACATCCCGCAAAGCCATCCAAAAGCGACGCTGAGGAGGATGAGCAGGATATCACGTTTGCGGGGAAAAGAGTAGAGTAGCAGCAGCGTGATGAGGATAGTGGAGAGTACGATGGCGAGTAGCGAGTCGTTCTTGATGCGTCGCGCGTTTCCCACAGCGATGACAGGTGCTCCCAATAGACGGATGTCCATCGACGGGAAAAGTTCCGACAACGTGCCGACAACGGCCTGCAAAGAATCGACCAACCCTGCGTTTTTCAGCGATTCGGTACTGCCATATGGCGAGTCGTAGAAAGCGTACGCCTGCTTTTGGTCGGCAGACATCATGTACCCGTCGTAAGACGTGAAAGCGGCAGATGCACCGGCATACTGACCCGTTGCACCGGCGGAAAGCGGGAAGAGGCGAAGCGGGTCACCGGCAATCACCTGCCGAAGAGCACCACTGCCGGGCATCGAGAGGAGCTGTCGGTCGGTCGTCAACGCGTGACGAAACCCCTCGGGTGTGAAGAGCGTGTCGAGGCGCGTGTAGTCAGAATCGGTGAGGAAAAGCGGCGCATGCGCCTGCACAAAACGCAGTCGTTCCACAAAAGCCTCTACATCGACTTCGGTGGTGATGTAGTCACTTGAGAGTCCCGTTGCAACTGCTTCTGATTCAAACCTATCCACCGCATTGCACAGACTGTCGGGAGATGCACCCTCGAAGATGACGACGATACGTGCGGCATCGCTCATCTGCTCATAGACGGCCATCGATTCGCTGTACTCGTCGTCGGTGGGCATGAAATCCGAGATATCCTCTTTGTATTGCAGTCCGGAGGCGGCAAACAGCATGAGTGCGATAATCGCCAAGAGCAATCCCCACGTCAGCGCGCTGTGACGTTGCAGGTAGTCATATATGCGCAACAAACGGTTCATCGCCGGCGTTCATCAATGAATTTCACGGGTTTGCGACTGCCCGCGGGGTTGTTAATCTGCGCAATCACGTCGGCCGGCAGAATCTCCACGATGGGCGCAACGCGCAAACGCGAACGGAAATGGTCTTTCAGCTCCTTGATGATGTTGTCACTCGACTGTACCACATTGTTTTTCAGACCGATGCGCACAACCACTTCATCGGTGCCGGCCATCGAATCGCGCACCACGACGACAAAGTTTTGGACGTAATCGACCGATGCGAGCACATCGTTGATTGCAGGCGGATAGATAGTGGTTCCTTTGAGTTTAATCATGTTGTTCTTGCGCCCGACAAGCGGCGACAGTCGGTAACTATTGCGTCCACACGGACACTGTTCGGTCAACTTCGCGGCGATGTCGCCCGTCTTGAACCTAAGTAGCGGCATCGCTTCCACTCCGAGCGTGGTCACTACCACTTCTCCCGGCTCTCCGTCGGGCATCTCGCGACCATCGTCACCGATAATCTCCACGATAATCAGTTCGGGGTGCACATGTCCGCCTCGACCATGTTGGCACTCACTGAACGTGGCACTCATTTCGGTGCTGCTGTATGTTGCGAAAAGCGATACTTCAGGCCACAAATCATGGATTCGCAGTCCGAGTATATTGAGCGTAAGGTCTTGATTACGAAGTCCCTCGCCGATTCCGATGATGCGTTTGACGGACGAGTGTCGGTAGTCAATATGATTAGCTCGTGCGTACTCTATCAGACGCAAGATGAACGATGGCACGCACATGATGGTGTCGGGTTGCAGACGACGAATAGTGTCCCATTGCAGTTCCGGATTGCCATTGCCGACGCGCACAATGCCGGCACCCAGTGCACGCAGTCCGAGGAAATAGGCCATGCCCGCCATGAAACGTTTGTCGAGCGTCGTCATCAGTTGCACGACACTCTTGTTTGTCACGCCCGCGCACGCGAACGATTTCTGTTCGTTGAACGCCAGACGCTGCAAGTCTTTTTCGGAACAAGCGAACGTGACCGGGTCGCCCAACGTGCCGCTCGTGGTGACATAATCGATGATTTGCTCTTTTGGACAGCAGAGAAAATCGGCGTTAAGCAACTGCAAGTCCTGCTTCTCGGTAAAAGGCAGACGCTTGAGGTCCGCAATGGTCTGAACGGACTGCGGGTCGATATGATGTTCGGCAAACATGCGTTGATAGTAGGGCGAATGTTCGGCCAGATAAAGCATCTGTTGGCGGAGTAACTGTTCTTGCAAACGCCGGATATCTTCTTTCGATTGGTATTCTATGTCCATCGGGTTGCGTGTGTTAGGGTGTGAAACAATCGTCGTGGCAGACCATAAACAAGGGCGAGCAGGCAGAGTAGGGTGTTCAGGAGCGAGATGCGGGCGAAATCGTACGCCGGTCGGAAATGACTGACACGCTCGTTCTGCGGGGGATAATAGACCCGCACGTTCACCGGCACAATAGGAACGCCTGCCCATGCGGAGAAAACGAGGAGCGTCAGTTCGGCTTCATATCGCGCCGTCATCCATCGCTCACCGTGCAGATTATCAAGCGGGTACAGACGAAAACCGGACTGTGTGTCGGGCAAGCGAAGACCTGTCTGGACAGCGAACCAGAAATTGCTGAATCGGTTGGCGAACGTGTTCTGCGCGGGCATGTTGTCTTGTTTGAGCAGCCGACTGCCAAGGATGATAGCGTCCGGTTGTGCCATATGTGCCTCCACGAGAAGCGGTATATCTTCAGGATAATGTTGCCCGTCGGCATCGATGGTGATGGCGTGCGTGAATCCCATCCGGCGCGCCGTATCCATACCCAGATGCAGCGCAACACCCTTGCCACGATTGGTGTCGCTCATGACCACTGTCAATCGTTCAGGTTGCTTGGACTGTTCTGCCCGAAGTAAGTCGGTCGTTGCATCAGTTGAGCCGTCCACAACGACGATGAGGTGCTCTATTTCCGCGAGCACGCGTCGCACCACATCGATGATAGTACCGCCATTGTTGTACGTCGGAACGATGGCACATATGGAAGGAGTCGCACTCATTGCGTTTGGGCTTGCATGTTCTCAAAAAAGATGTGCGTCACGTCTCCGCTCGGCTCGTGCATCACCACCTCTTCGGCAATGCCGCGGGCATCTAAACGTACTTCAATGCGGTCGAACCACTTGCTCATGCGTGCTTTCTTGGGTGTCAGGATGAAACCGTCAGACGTCTGCATCACGGCAAAATCGTCGTTATCGGTAAAAAGCGAGCCGCCGACAGCACCGCTGATGAAGCGCAGAACAGGTGCGGGCAAGTCAGCTGCTGAACCGCTGTCGTACTGCCAGAGGACGTGGTCGGGAGCATCGAACGTGAAACGACCCGTTTCCACTGCCGGCTCGGCAAACAGAGCACTCTCACGCACTTGGCGAAAACGCCCGTCGATGTGCGCGAAAGTCTGTCCCGCACATGTGCCCGCAAGCACTACGAACAAGGATATGAGTGCCTGGCGTTTCATCTGTTGTCAATGAACTTCATTTTGCGCATGACGAAGAAAACGAGCCGGTCGGGCAGGTGCTTGAGGATAGGAACTATCAGGTACGACCACGCTCCGGCCAGATACACTTTGCGGCGGGTTCGGAAGAGTTTCTTGAGTGCACGACGCACCAGCACATCGGGCTCCATCGTGATACCGACACGCAAAAGCAGCCGTCCGAATCGCTCGGGAAAAGGCAGCAGTCCCGTGTTGGTTGAACCGGGTGCAACGGCCAGTACGTGCACGCCGTACGGTTGCAGTTCGTACCAAAGCGAACGACTGAACTGAAGCACGTAGTTCTTGGTGGCGTTATAGAGTTGGATAGTAGGCAGAGCCGTCCATGCCGTCATGCTCGACATGTTGATAATGAACCCTTTGCCGCGCGTCTTCATTGTCTCACCGAAGAGTCGGCAGAGCTTGGTCATCGTCACGACATGCAGTTGCAGAAGCGTCTCCATTCGCCGGATGTCGGTGCGAGTGAGTACATCGAAAATGAGCATTCCCGCGTTGTTCACGAGCACCTCCACGTCCATCTGTCGTTCTTGTGCAAAAGCGAAGAGCTGCTCGGCCGCATCGGGCAGAGCGAGGTTGATGTCCAACGACCACGTCTGTACACCATGCCGGGCGTGAATATCATCGGCCACTTGCTGCAACTGCACCGGCTGATTGCTGACGAGCAACAGGTCGTAACCATACTGCGCGAGCTGTTCGGCATAATGAACGCCGATGCCGCTACTGGCTCCTGTGACGATTGCTACCATCTCTTAATGCATTGATTGATTGTGAATCGTTTCTATGGCTCGCAGCAGCACCGCATCGCGTCGCAAGGCAATGATAGCAGGAGCTGTCTGGTAGAAATAGCGCGACGCAATCTCACTCTCTAACGCCTCTTTCACGTCGTCTTGGTGCTTCCATAGTGCTGCATGATAATCGCTCGTGAGTTGGTCTTTCAGTTGCTCCAGATGCGCCACTGTGGTCGAGTCGAGGTCTTCCTGATGAGCAAAACGCAGCAGTTCACCAAAATAGCGCGAGGTCTCCGTCTCGTACGTGAAACCTTGCTCGGCAAGGAATTGCTCGAAATCGACCAGATCGAGGCTGTCCAACGCAAAGAACTGCCCGTTGTTGTCGCGGTCGAGTCGCGTGTCGAGCGGTGGAATGGAGTCGTGCTGACGATGGTAACGCGTTGCGTAGTCGAAATAGCAGTGCTTGCGGTAGAGCGAGTAACTGATGTTCATCTTCGTGCTGTCCTCCTCGATGGCAATGTCCGGCTCCACGCCGATGCCCTGGATGCAACGACCTGACGGCAGGTAGTACTTGGCCGTGGTCACTTTGAGGTTGCCATCGTGCACCACTCTGCGGATGTTCTGCACGAGTCCCTTGCCAAACGTTTTCTCACCGATGAGCGTGGCGCGACCGAGGTCTTGCAGCGAACCGCATAGAATCTCGGATGCAGAGGCCGAATGGTTATCGACGAGGATAGTGAGCGGCAGGGTGGGGAAGAGTGGGTCGGAAAGAGTCTTGTAGGTGCGTTGTGACGTTTCTGTCTTGCCTTTTGTTGTGACAATTATTGTCCCTTTGGGTACGAAATATCCGGCGATAGTGAGTGCTTCGCTGATGAGTCCTCCGCCATTGCCGCGCAAGTCGATAATCAGTTGTCGGCAACCTTGTTCGTGACAGAGTGACTCGAGAGCGCGTCGGAAATCGCGGGAAGAATGCTCGGTAAATTCGGCAAAAGCAAGGTATCCGATGCTGTCGTTGAGCATTGCATAGTGGGACACTGTCGGCAGTTTGATTTCCTCGCGCACCACCTCTCGGATGAACGGTTTATCGACACCCTCTCGTTGCAACTTGATGCGAACGGTTGTTCCGGCTTTGCCGCGCAGCAATTCGCTCACTTCGGATGTCTTCTTGCCCGCACATTTCTTGCCGTCCACCTCCATGATGACATCGCCCGCAAGGATATCGTTGCGCTGTGCCGGCAGACCCGCGTACGGTTGCGAAACGACCACTTTCGCGGAGTCGTACTGCATGATGACAGCACCTATTCCGCCGTACTTGCCGGTGGTGAACATTTTCACTTGGTCGTTCTTGCGCGCGGGAATATAAACGGTGTACGGGTCAATCTGTTTGAGCATGGCCGTGATGGCCGTCTCAGTGAGCGCGTCGTAGTTGAGCGTATCGACATACCACATGTCAACTTGCCGGAGCACGTCGTTGAAAATACTCAGGTTTTTTTCCACACGCGGCGACGAGTCGGTTGCCGACATTATCGTGCAACAGAGGAGCATCGCAAACGTGATGAATATACGATGAAGGTGTTTCATTTTTTTTCGTTATTTTTTGTTCGGCAGATAGGGTGAAATGTCTTTTCCGTAACTGTACAAATCGCGTACCAAACTGCTGGAGATATGTGCGTATTGTGGTTGCGTAAACAGCAGAACAGTCTCGATGCCCGACATTTGTCGGTTGGCTTCAGCACATGCTTTTTCGTATTCAAAATCAACGGTTGTGCGAATGCCCCTTAGGATGTATTCAGCACCCGTTTCGCGAGCAAAATCCACTGTCAACTCATGATAGGTCTGCACCTGCACTTTCGGTTCGTCGGCAAACAAATCACGGATAGCGGCCACACGTTCGTCGGTAGAAAAAAGCGGCTTTTTTTGCGCATTAGTTCCTACGCCGATGATGATAGTATCGAAGAGCGGAAGAGCACGTCGAACGATGTCGTAATGACCGATAGTGAACGGGTCGAACGAACCCGGAAAAATGGCTTTTTTCATACCGGAGTCTTGTTGTCTTGTTCTAAAATTTTGTGCTGATTGATGGCGGGATTGGCGTACAGTTCGAGGATTTTCTCGCGGAGGAAAGGTACATCTTTTTCTACGCCGTCGGGCATCACAATCTTGTCGAGCTGACCTTGCAGATAGGTCTCAAACCGTTCGTCGGTGTACCCCTCAAGCATCTCTTTGGCTGCGTAGTTCGTCCATGCCAACTGATAGCCGCGGAAGATATGGTTGTCAATCAGTTCGGCGCAGAGTCGCAGTTGCTCGTTTCGTGGCAGATCAGCAGCCTGTTGTGCCAACACGTCAAGTTCGTCGTTGATGCACGGAGTGACGGTGTACGCAACCTCGCCTTTCATCTCGCACAGCCCAATCTGCATGCTCTGCATGTCCTCCATCGTCGTCTTGACATAGTCGGGTTTGTCGCGCTTGAGTTGCAGTTCGCGTGCCTTGAGGTAATCGCACGGGTCGTACTCGTAACTGATGCTGACTGGCGTGATGTGGAGGTTCTTCATGTCCTCAAAAACCGAGCCGGAGCCGGCCAGTGTGAGCATCTTCAGCAGTGCAGGTTGCGTGCGGTCGTCTCCATCTTTGGCACGTCCTTCGCGCTGCGCCAACCAGAGCGAGAACCCCGCATGTTGGCGTTCACTGATGTAGCCCGACAGTGTCTCCGAGTAACTCAGTAGGTCACGAGGATTGCCGTTGCGGATGACCGCAAAACAGCCGCACGCGCGCATCGCATCCTCTATCCACTGACGACCGAAGAGGTTATTACCCACACCTATATAGATGCGCGTGTGCGCTTTGTGGTCAAGCAGGAAAGCGAGCATAGCTGCATCGAGGATGATGTCGCGGTGATTGGTGAGGAACAGCTGACCGTGAGGTTTGCCCGCCACCTTGTGCTCGAGGTTCTCCATGCCGTGTATATCGAGCTTGGTGATGGACGCACGTTTGGTCTGGCGCAGGAACGGGTAAGTGAGGTACATATCCAACACGTGACGCGGGTTCTTCGAGTGTTTGAGCCGAGTCAGGATGGCTTTCTGCACCAGTTTGGGCAGACGTTTGGAGGTGGTTCCGTACAGCCATCGTGCAAACTCATTGTCGTCCAAGATACGCGACATCGCTTCCGTTATTTCTTGCCCCTCGTAGGCCGCAATCTGCTTGTACAATTCTTCCATAAGCATTCAACTTAATGTGTTAATAATCAATCTATCTGCCGTAGTTATCGCTACTTCGGCAACAATCGTGCACTCATTATTGCTCCAGTCTTGGCGCAGGATGCGTGCACCGGTCTCTTTGATTCGACGCATGATGTCGTGCGTCTGTTCGTAAGGGAAACGGATCACTCGTGTCGTGGTGATGTCTCGCGTCACGATGGTGGCATGTGCCAGCGCATCTGCCGACGCTTCGCGATATGCCACCACCAGTCCGCCTGTACCCAACAGCACGCCGCCGAAATAGCGCACCACAACGATGAGGATATTGTCCAAACCCGCACTCTCGATGCGACCGAGAATAGGCTTGCCCGCTGTGCCCGATGGCTCACCATCGTCGTTGCTGCGCGTCACACTCACCCATCTGACCGTTGGCTCTTCCACCAATCGACTGACCTTGTATGCATAGCACACGTGTCGAGCGTCGTGGTACGTTTTGCGGTAGTACGTCAGCCGCTCTTTGGCAAGCTCCTCCGATGCAACCGGCTCTGCAAAAGCCAGAAACCGACTGCCCTTGTCTTTGTACATCCCTTCCGCACGCGCCTCAATGGTCTGATAGCGCGACCAATCATCCGTTGGTCGTTCTGTTGGCCGTTCTGTTTGACTATCCATCGGTCGTTCTGTTGGTCGTTCTGTTTGACTATCCATCGGTCGTTCTGTTGGTCGTCCTGTTTGACGTTCTGTGTCCATTTCGGGTGCAAAATTACTACTTTTTTCTGACATATGCAAGAAAAAAAGCAAAAAAATGCACTTTACATATCTTTCCGCACATGCAAACCACCCACCTCAGCAACTTTACTCACAATTTGCAACCAACTTTTTTTGTGAAATTAGGAGTAGTCCTATTTGCAGATTTACAGATTTACAGATTTGCAGATTTACAGATTATTAATTTACAAATTCTTCATTGGCCGTTTCATACCCCTCCCCCGCAAGCGGGACCTCCCCTACCTTAGGGGAGGAGTTGCGCCGGAACTGCAGCAAGGTAGAGGCAAGGATGCGGCAAGGAACACGAATCACACGAATCGAACGAATAGGTTATAGGTTATAGGTTATAGGTTATAGGTTATTGGTTATAGGTTATAGGTTATAGGTTATAAAATATCAAGAATTAGAGAATTAGAGAAGGGGGGGGACACGAATTATAACGGATGGGGAGGACACGAATTATAACGTAAGTGATACGGTGCACATGACACTTTTTCACCTAACTGTTTATATAGGCAGATTAAGTTGAAAGTGCCACATGTTTTTTCCTTTGTGGGCCGTTCCTCTACTGCTTTTTGGGGGTTGTGGAGTGTTGGTGTGGGCCGTTCCTCTATTGTTTTTTGGGGGTTGTGGAGTGTTGGTGTAGGCCGTGGATGAGTTGGTCTAAGAGCATGACCATCTGCGGCAAATCGGCGTATTGGGGGATGGCGCACATGATATCGTTGGCCAAACAGTCGGGAATGGACTTGGCCTGTTCTTCCATCTCTTTGCCCTTGGGGGTGAGACTGACGATGCGTTGTCGGCTGTCAGTATCGCCCTTATGCCGCTCGATGAGCCCCTGTCGCTCCATCCGTTGCAGTAGTGGCGTGATGGTGTTCGTCTCTAAGAAAAGCCGTTTAGCGATGTCGTTCACCGGTTGATGGTCGCGCTCCCAAAGCACCATCAACACCAAGTACTGCGGATAGGTTATGCCGAGCGGCTCGAGATGCGGGTAGTATGCCTGTATCACGAGCCGCGCAGCGGTATAAAGGCGGAAACAGAGTTGGTTATCCAGTTTGAGTTGCTCGTACATGTTATTGCAAGATTTCTGCTATACGTTCTTCGAAACGAGGTAACCACCAGAGTTGGTATCCGGCACGAGTGGGATGGATGCCGTCAGGAGCCATATAGAGGTCGAAGTTCTCGTGACCAACGGCGTTGAAGACGGAGTCGGTGGTCAAGTCGAGGATGAACCCGTTCCATTTATCCGCCACCTTGTAGGCATTGTCGAGCATGGCCATGTACTGGTCGTCGTTGAGGAAAGGCGAGGTATAGATGAGCACGGGGCAGTGCCAGTTGTCACGCACATAAGCCATGATGTACTCCATCCCACCGAGCGTAGTGGCAAGGTCAAAATCAGCGATATCGGTACTCTCACTGATGGAGCCGATGGACTCTGCCGGCAGGCGCGAATCGTTGGTGGAGAGTTGTAGGACGAACAGGTCGGGCTTGACATCTAAAGGCAAGTCGTGGATACGAGCCGTGAACGAGAGGTCTTCCTTGCTCGGATCGGCACCGATAATCTGTGTCAGGATAGCAGCCATCTCTTCGGTTGCGGGGATGTTGGCGATAGTTGTGCCGGACGCGGCTTCTTTGTAGCAGGTTGCACCATTGTGCTTGGCGAGCATATCGGCCGTGGCCTCACCATGTGCCGTCAGGCCAAAAGTGATGGAGGAGCCGAGCCAAAAGAAAGTCTTGCCCTGAAGTGGACTGTGCATGAGCGTCTCAAGGCTGTCGAGGCAGTACCGAGGGGCGTTGCCCGGCAGGTCGTCTTGTGCATATAGTCCCTTTGGGGTGATGCCCGTCCAAACGATGTGGTACTCCGGAACAGCAGGTTTGCCGCATGCGAGCAGCACGAGTGCCACTGCGGATAGAGAAAGAAAATGTTTTGTCTTCATCGTGATATATTTTTTTTGGTTTGTATTACAAGAATAGACACACTTTAACACCGCAACTATGAGTGCGGTGCTAAAGTGATGGCGTAGAGCGGGTCGTTACTTGACTTCCTCTGCTTCAACATCCTCGATGTCGAGCACTTGGTGGAAATGGTCGGAGAGTCTCCTGAGTTTCTTCTCCACACGATTGACGGCATACACACGTACCCAATAACTGACACCATCGAAGATGATGGCCAGTCCTACTAACCACGCCAATGTTTTGGCACTGGCTACCGGGTCGCTGAACATACCATAGCATCCGGCGCATATCATGAGAACGCCGAAAAGGCAGATTAGCCACCATTTGCTGAATCCTAAACGTTTGTACGTGAACGAGTCGAGTAGCGCATTGAGGCCCTCGTACATCACCCAGAAAGCGAACACAAACGGCAGTGCAACGGCTAGAGGGGCAGGGTTGATAATCATGACGATACCCAAAATCACTTGCAATAAGGCGGCAAGGAAAGTGAGACCGCTGAGCGGGTTAATGGCTCGTAGAGTGGCCCACGCGCCGAAAGAGCTACAACCGGAAACGAGGAGGATAAGTCCCAACGCCCATGCAAGGCTCATAATCGTATCGCTCGGATAGATGATGCAGAGTACACCCAACACCACCAGAGCACAACCGGCAATACACATCCAAACTTTTGTACTTGTTTTCATAATGATTTGATTGATTTACGTTTACATCATTTCGATAAGGAAGTTCTCGTAACCCAGTTTGTCAATGTAGTTGAGGTACTGTGCCTCCCAAGCCATGTGTGCCACTTCACCGTCAATCCATTTCTCGATGAGTTTCTGTGTGGGCACATCATCGGCAAAAGCAGCGTGGAGGCGACTCAACTCCTTGACAGCCTCGGGGTTGAAGTCCTTCTCAATCTGCTCTTTGGGGTCGTCGTAGAACGGGAACTCGATGGTTTTCATCAACTCTTGGAGCTCAGCGGGTTTGCAGCCGAGTTCAACCAAGCGGTTGAGCACTTCTTCGGCCTCATCCCACTCTTCTTCTGCCTCTTCTTTCCATTTGTCGGCCAGTTTGTTCCATCCGTTAAGACGGTCGTATGCCGAGAAAGCGAAGTGTTGTTTACTGTTTCCGAACCAACCTGCACCATACATGGCAAGTTCTTTCAATGCTTCTTCTTTAGTCATGATTGTATTGTTTTAATGGTTATTTTTCGGTTTTGATTTATAGCAGTTTGAGGATATCCTTCTCAATATCTTCGGGCTTGGTAGTTGGCGCGTAACGCTCGATGACATTGCCCTCACGGTCAACGAGGAATTTGGTGAAGTTCCACTTAATCTTACTGCCCATCACGCCACCTTTCTGCTCTTTGAGCCATTTATAGAGCGGGTCGGCCTCGTCACCGTTCACTTTGATTTTGGCGAACTGCGGGAAACTGACGTTGTACTTGAGTTGGCAGAACGAGACAATCTCCTCTTCCGTGCCGGGTGCCTGGCCGGCAAACTGGTTGCACGGGAAATCGAGGATGACGAGTCCCTGCTCTTTGTATTTCTTATACAGCGCCTCAAGACCTTCATATTGAGGCGTAAAACCGCATCCTGTGGCGGTATTGACAACTAAAAGGACTTTGCCCTTGTACTCGGCCAGACTGACCGGTTGTTTCTTGGCGTCAAGCACCGTAAAATCGTAGATACTCATACTATTATATATTTTTTGTTCATTTATCGAATCGTTTGCTACTCGGCCGTTTATCGCGTCGTTGTTCACTTGTGCCGCTGCGCAGAGTACATTCGCGCATGCGTATATCCAAAGTAGTAGTTTCTTCATCTTTTGTCCATTTATGTCGTTCACGATGCAAAGTTACTACATTTTCCTTATATACGCAAGTAAATCGCCCAAAAAGTGCGACCTTTCATAACAAAAGGATATTGATTCTTAACAAATGGACTCTTTTGGCGTGTTTTAGTGGTTTCTAAGACCGGCAAGCATCTTGATTCCATAGACCGGCCAATAAGGTATTTTCTCTACGCCGGTACGCACGCGTGGGATGTCGAGTAAGAGGAACGCAGCGGTCATGAACGTGGAGACCCATACGACCTGTCCGTATATCTGTTTCAGCGTGACGGACATGACGCTGAGGCTGAGCGATGACAATTGCGCATTAAGGAGTTCACCGGCCTCTTGCAGCGGCAGTACAGAGAGCGAGGTAAGCGTCATATACGAGCCATAACGCGCCATATTATCCGCCATGAAATACTTGAAGAGGGTTGTGTAGAGCCCGTATCCGGAGGCACCGGCGAGGTACATATGAATCACATTGAAGATAAACAGCGACATGAAGAAATGCTCCATGTTATGCACCGATTCGTGGAGACTCCACATTAGCGATGCGGCCAGAATAGCGTAGGCACAACCCCGAAAAGCGAGTCCTACGCGGTACGTTTCAATCGGCACATTCACGTCTAACCGAGTGTACATCCACAGCGAATAGACCCCAATGCAGCCGAAACCCACGGCGAACAGTTTCCACACTTTCCAACGCTTGTGTCCAAGCCAAAAGAGCGTTATCAGTACACCTACATACACGCCAGGAAGTGACCACAAGCACAACGCGCCTTTCGTATGCTCCTCCAGTCCGCGTACTTCGCTCCAATAAATCTCTTCGAGTGTGTGTTCCGCCCCGAGTAACAGCTCGGCAATGGCCGTCACGAGAAGGATGGCAAACACGTTCTTGTATCTGAAGATATCGAGCGAGATGTAGGGCTTCTCTTCCCTTCTGAGTCGGTACATGATACACGCCAGCATGACAGCACCGGCAGCAGCCACGCCCTTGAGCCGCGGCGAGAAGAACCACATCAGTCGGTCACCGTAAACGAGTATATAACTAATCATGAGCATCAGGGTGCTGATAAGCAGCCCCGTGGTGATGTCAATACCGCGTAGCGGCATCCGCTGCGGCATCGGGCACCATGGCCGGCAGAGTGTGAGTTGCACGACCACCACGAAACACATGGTGCCGACAGTGAGCACGTGCATCATCTGCCAAGAGAAATGAAGAGCAATCGCAGCGGCCAACCAACCGCTGCCGGTGATGGCCGTCAGCAGAAAGATGTGGAGTAGCGGGAAGAACACGCCAAAATCGCGTTCGGGAGTCATCCACAACTGGATGTTCGACATACACTCGAACGTGCCCTGTATCTTGGCAATGCCTGAGAGAAAACAGACGGGGAGCAAGATGGCCATGTTCGTCGTGCTCATCGTGATGAGGTTACAGAAAGCGATGACAATGGCCGAACCGATAAGCAGCTGCTGATTGGTAAAGCGGAACTTCATCCTGAAGAGCATCGGAAACCAAACGGCCATGCCCGCCAAGCCGGCGTAAAGGAGCATCAGAAGGTCTTCTAACTGCAGAGCGGTTGTACCGCGAACGGCCTCTAATGCCCCGAGATAAACTCCGCCGGAGAACTGAAAACAGAACACCTGCATGATGTAAATCCATGGCCGGATGCGGCGCGGTACAGACGACCGGAACATCGGCATTTGGAATGGTTGCACCGCACTGTTTGCTGTTGGACGATTATCCATTTCTGCGGCATTTAGTATTTCACTTCACACTCTACGCTGTATCCGGCCTTGAGGCGCTCCAGCTCTTCGGGGCTGTTCTCCTCTAACGAGATCCGAATAGTAAGGCGTTGCTCTACCTTGACAAAATTGCCTGTGGCGTTGTCGATGGGCACGAGCGAGTACGCACTGCCCGTGGCATCCGAGAGGCACTCTACCCTACCCTTGTACTCGTTATCGGGCTCGGCATCGACAATAATCTTGACTTCAGCGCCCTGATGTATATGCGGCAATTGCGTCTCGCGATAGTTGGCTTCTACCCACACTTGCGACTCGTCCACGATGGTTGCGAGTGTCTGCCCGGGGTTGACCAACTCGCCGATATTGATGTCTCGCGCTCCGATGTAGCCCGAATGCGATGCGATGATGTAGCAGTACGAGAGGTTCAGTTCTGCCAGTCGGACGGACGCACGTGCCAGTTGCACTGCCGACTCGGCAGCTGAATAGTTGTGTGAAGTCTCGTCGGCCACGCTCCGCTGCATGTCGATAGTATGACATATCTGCTCATAGCGCGCTTGCGCTGCCAGATAAGCCGTGTGAGTCTGGTCGGCCGTTTGCTGAGAGATGGAACCGCTGCGCAACAACTGCTCGCAACGATGGTCCTCTCGCTCCAGATTGTCCATTGTCGCCTTTGCCTCTGCTTTCGACGACTCGGTGGCACTGATGGTGTTGGCGGCAGTTCTGATAGACGAACCTGCCTGTTTGCTCTGTTGTTCTGCACGCGCCAAATCAGAACGCGCTTGCGCCAACAGCAACCGGAACTCACTATCCTCGATGATGACGAGCGTGTCGCCAGCCTCCACGTGCTGATAAGCATCGAAACGAATCTCTTTGATGAAACCCTGCACACGCGTGTTCTGTGGTGCCACATAGCGACACACACGAGCGTTGTCGGTGTATTCTACTCGACCAAAATGAGTGAAGCGCAGTACTACATACACAACACCCGAAAGAAGAAGCAACACGATAACCGTGTTATAGACATACGATAAGATACGGGATTTGTCCATTTGTAACCCTTTATTAAACCATTTAACTTCTGTTTGTATTTATGGAATATTATAGGGTCACACCCCTGCCTTTACCAAGGCTTTTTGGACTGCAAAATTACTGCTTTTTTTTGAAATGTGCAAGAAAAAACGTCCAAAAAGCACCAAAAAACATCGTTTTTTTGCATTTTTTTGCCAAAAACTTGCATATATCAGAAAAAAGCAGTAACTTTGCAGGCGAATTAGCAAACAATAAAAACAAACAGATATGAAACGGTATTTAATGATGATTATTGCGGTGGTGTGCGTAATGACCGCATCAGCGCAAGCGAAGTACATTTTTTACATGATTGGCGATGGAATGGGTGTCAACCAAGTACTGGGTTCAGAGATGTATCTGGCCGAGTTGGAAGGCCGTATTGGTCGCAAACAGCTGTGTATGACGCAGTTCCCGTACTCGGGTCAGTTGAGCACGTTCAGCGCAAGTAACGGCATCACCGACTCGTCGGCAGCAGGCACGTGTCTGGCATCGGGCGTGAAGACGACGAACCACACTCTGGGTTTAGACGACAAGGGACAACCGGTGAAAACCATTGCGGAGATCCTGCATAATTTCGATTGGTCGGTAGGCATCATGACGTCAGTGAGTATCGACCACGCAACGCCCGGTGCTTTCTATGCACATGTTGAGAGTCGCAGCGACTACTACACCGTTGGTCGTCAACTGGCCGAGTCGGGCTTCGAGTTCTTCGGGGGCGGTACGTTCTACCAACCATTCGACAAGAAAGACCCCGAGGGCAGCGAGAATGTGTACGATCTCTGCGAGGCTGCAGAGTATCAGTTCGCGCACGGCTACCAAGAGTATGCCGGCATGGAGGATGCCCGTCGGTTGATCCTCATCCAAGCGCATGAGGGACTGACCAAAGACTACAAGGGACGTGGCATGATTCCGTACGCCATTGACAAACAGCCGGACGACCTCACACTGCCGCAGATAACGGAAGTGGCGATTGATTTTCTCTCGCGAAAGAACAAACCGTTCTTCATGATGATTGAGGGTGGTGCCATCGACTGGGCGTGCCATAGTAACGATGCCGCAACAGTCATCGGAGAGGTGATAGAGTTCGACGATGCCATCAAACTGGCGTATAAGTTCTACACCCAACATCCCGACGAGACGCTCATCGTGGTGACGGCCGATCACGAAACGGGTGGTATGGCACTCGGCAACTCCGACTATACCCTCAACCTGCAAGCTCTGCAATATCAGAAAGAGTCGATTGACCGACTTTCAGACGAGATAAAAGCCCTGCACCAACAGTACGGCAAGAAACTGCAATGGAAACAGGTGAAAGACGTGTTCCGCACACAACTCGGACTGTACGACAACGTGCAGGTCAAAGCGGCCGAAGATGCGGAACTGCAGGCGGCTTTCAAAGAGATGATAAGCAACAAGGCCACCGACGAAAAAACGCTCTACTCATCGCACTCGTCACTCTCGGCCAAAGCGGTCAAACTGCTGAACAAGAAATCCAAAGTGGGATGGACAACCAACGCCCACAGCGCAGCTGCCGTGCCCTTGTTCGCCATTGGAGCGGGTGCTGAACTGTTCACCGGTTGGCACGACAACTCCGAAGTGATGCCTCTTATGTTGAAAGCAGCAGGATTTTAAACACAGACAACAGATGAAAAAGTATTTGTTTTTGATAACATTGGGATGTATGGCAATAGGATGCTCGCACCAACAGACGACCGGTTTGGACCTTACTAATCTGGATACTACGGTCGTTGCGCAGAACGATTTCTACCAATTCGCTTGCGGGGGATGGATGGAAAAGAACCCACTGACGCCCGAATACAGCCGTTACGGCTCGTTCGATGCAGTGGCGGAACAGAACAAGAAACAGTTGAACGAACTCATCGGCAGCATTGCAGCCAAGACGCACAAGAGCGGCACGATTGAGCAGAAGATAGGTGACCTCTACAACATGGCACTCGACACGGCCCGTCGCGATGCGGAGGGTATCGAGGCAGTTCGCCCCGCTCTCGACGAACTCTGGGCGGTGCAAGACCGTGCCGAGTTCAGCACCCTACTCGGACGCTCGATGCAGTACGGCATTTGGGGGATGTACGTCGATGCCGATGAACGCAACTCAACGATGAACATCCTCAAGGAGTGTCAAGGCGGATTCGCGCTTGGCGAGAAAGAGTATTACATTGACGAGGACGATGAGACGGTACGTATCCGCAAGGCGTACGAGAAGCACGTGGCGAACATGTTCCGCCTCTTCGGGTTCGACGATGTAGAGACCAAAGCGGCAACCGTACTACGCATGGAGACGCGTTTGGCCAAAGCGGCAAAGAACAACGTGGAACTACGCGACCCTGAAGCCAACTACAACAAAATGAGCGTGGACGAACTGAAAGCGTTAGTGCCTGAAGTCGATTGGGACGCATTCTTCAGTGCGATGGAGATAACCACCGACAGCTTGTCAGTCGGGCAAATCGACCACCTGAAAGAGTCTGGCAAGATGCTCGCTGAAGAGTCAATCAATGACCTGAAAGTGTATTTCACGCACCAAATCATGCAAGGCGCTGCCAGTGCCCTCACAAGCGAGATTTATGCGGAGAACTTCGATTTCTGGGGACGAACGCTCAGCGGGCGCGAAGAGCCGCAGCCGCTCTGGAAACGCGCGGTAGGTATCGTCAACGGGACACTCGGCGAGGCAGTCGGACAAATGTACGTCGAGAAATATTTCCCGGCAGAGAACAAAGAGCGCATGCTGGCTCTCGTCAAGAACCTGCAAGTGGCGTTGGGTGAGCGTATTGACGCACAAGAATGGATGAGCGATGAGACACGTGCCAAAGCGCACGAGAAACTGGAGGCTTTCACCGTCAAAATCGGATATCCCGACAAATGGCGCGACTACACAACACTCGCCATTGACCCGCAAGTGACGTACTTCGAGAACCTACTTCGCGCTGCTAAGTTCGAGCAAGACTACAGCCTCAGCTTCCTCAACAAACCCGTGGACAAGCAGCAGTGGTACATGACCCCGCAAACGGTGAACGCATACTACAACCCCTCCAGCAACGAGATTTGTTTCCCTGCCGGCATCTTGCAGTATCCATTCTTCGACATGCAAGCTGACGATGCGTTCAATTACGGCGCAATCGGTGTGGTTATCGGCCACGAGATGACGCACGGGTTCGATGATCAGGGAGCGCAGTTCGACAAGGACGGCAACCTGCACATGTGGTGGACAGAAGAGGATTTTGCGCGGTTCAAGCAACGCACACAAGTGATGGCAGATTTCTTCGACGGGATAGAGGTAGCGCCGGGCGTACATGCCAACGGACGATTCACCCTCGGAGAAAATATCGCCGA
This sequence comes from uncultured Bacteroidales bacterium, assembly GCA_937892015.1. GTDB lineage: Bacteria > Bacteroidota > Bacteroidia > Bacteroidales > Paludibacteraceae > Colicola. Next base: position 19,538 of record CALAUY010000008.1, read on the forward strand.
TCACGGCGGCTTAGAGATTAGTTTCCGTGCTTTCTGCAATGCGCAATCGGCTGCTAAAGAGCCCCTGACGACAGTGGATGGTTTCACGCCCGAACAGCGTTTCTTCCTTGCGTATGCCAACGTGTGGGCCGGCAATATCCGCCCCGAAGAAATCCTCAACCGCACGAAGAGCGACCCGCACTCCTTAGGGCGTTGGCGCGTCAACGGGGCACTCCCGCACATCGATGCATGGTACGACGCGTGGGGCGTCACCGAAGAGTCGCCGATGTACGTGGCTCCCGAGCAGCGAGTACGTATCTGGTAACAACAGAAAGCGGCAGAGTGTAACGCTCTGCCGCCCGTGATAAGTTATCTTCGCTTTCGCTTTAATAGGCAATAGCGAAGATAACTCGTTGATGGGAGGGCTTACCCGAATAGATGCACTTGCCCTCTTCTGCCGGTGCATCCAACGGGATGCACCGGATAGTTGCTTTCGTCAGCTCCTTGATCTTCTCTTCTGTCTCGGGTGTGCCGTCCCAGTGGCAAGCGAGGAACCCGCCCTTCTGTATCTCCACTTGGAACTCATCCCACGAGTCGCAGTTGCGCGTATTGGCAAGACGAAAATCGAGGGCTTTCTGGTAGATGTTCGCTTGTATCTCTTCCAGCAACGCCGTTATATGCTCCACAATGCCTTCAAGAGGCAACGTCTCTTTGGTAAGCGTATCGCGGCGTGCCACTTCGATGGTACCGTTCTCTATATCCCGTGCGCCTATAGCGAGACGTACAGGTACACCGCGCATCTCGTACTCGGCGAACTTAAAGCCCGGAGTCATGTTGTCGGCCGTATCCACCTTGACGCGGATGCCGAGAGTCTGTAGCCTGTCTGCAATGGGGTTGATTGTTGCAAGGATAGTATCCAACTGTTCCTGCTGCTTGAAGATAGGCACGATGGCCACTTGTATAGGCGCTAAGTGTGGAGGCAGTACGAGACCGTTGTCGTCGGAGTGCGTCATGATGAGTGCACCCATCAATCGCGTCGAGACACCCCATGACGTGGCCCACACATACTCGGGTTTGTTCTCTTTGCTGAGATACGTCACGTCGAACGACTTGGCGAAGTTCTGCCCGAGGAAATGGCTCGTGCCGGCCTGCAACGCCTTGCCATCTTGCATCATCGCTTCGATGCAGTACGTGTTGAGTGCACCTGCAAAACGCTCGTTCGGCGACTTGACACCCTTGAGCACCGGAATAGCCATCACCGACTCAACAAACTCAGCATAAACGTCCAACATCTGACGCGCAAAATCTTCGGCCTCCTCTTTGCTCGCATGCGCCGTATGACCCTCTTGCCAAAGGAACTCGGCCGTGCGGAGGAACAGGCGCGTACGCATCTCCCAGCGCATCACGTTACACCATTGGTTGCACAGGATGGGCAGGTCGCGGTACGACGAAATCCAGTTCTTGTAAGTGGACCAGATGATGGTCTCTGATGTGGGACGAATAATCAGCTCTTCTTCTAACCGTGCGTTCGGATCGACCACCACGCCCCTACCGTTCGGGTCGTTCATCAATCGGTGATGCGTCACGACAGCGCACTCTTTGGCAAACCCCTCCACGTGCTCTGCCTCGCGGCTCAAGAACGATTTGGGGATAAGTAACGGAAAATAGGCGTTCTGAACACCTTTCTGCTTGAAACGGGCGTCCAAACCGGCCTGGATGCGCTCCCAAATAGCATAACCGTATGGTTTGATAACCATACAACCGCGAACGGCAGACTGCTCTGCCAGGTCGGCCTTAACGACCAGTTCATTGTACCACTGCGAGTAATTCTCGCTACGGGATGTTAGTTTTTGATAAGCCATATTTTATTGACAATTAGACGATTTTCGATTTGACTATTGATTGATAAACTATTTATTTACGATTGATTTATTTATATTTAAGAACTCCTGAAACAGAGAACCTGCTTGCGGGGGAAGGGGTGTAAAACTCACGTTCTTTGCTCCATTTTCCCGAATTCGCCTGCAAAATTACTGCTTTTTTTTGATATATGCAAATAAAATGCAAAAAAAATGCAAAATTCATACGATTTTGCACCATTTTGCGCAGCTTTTATTGGCTTCACGAGCCCGCGAGTGTAGAAGTTTTCCCGCAAAAAAGTGAAAAAAGTGCATTTTGTGCGCTCTTTTTATTGTTATTGTTGTTATTGTTGTTTTTATTTTTTTTGTTGTTATTGTTATTGTTGTTATTGTTGTTATTGTTGTTATTGTTTTTTTTTGTTATTCCCTTGCTATTATTGGTCCTATTAGACCCATTAGTCCCATTAGTCCCATTAGTCTTATTTGTCTTATTGGTCCCTCAGCTTTCGATACTAATCAGGTTCCTCCCCTAAGGTAGGGGAGGTCCCGCTTGCGGGGGAGGGGTATGAAACTGGAGGGGTATGTACGGCTTTGCCGATCGTCCTTAGGAAAGAAATTGTAGCATAGGTATAATTTACAAATTTACCACAGCGAAGCAGATCGTCCGAGCTTGCGAGGAAAGAAATTTACAAATTATTCATTTATTGTTCCTATTCGTTCGATTCGTGTAATTCGTGTTCGAAAAAACTCGCATTCCCCCTCCTTTTTCCCCTTTTCGTTCCCGAAAAATTGCAGTTTCGGCCTTTTTTGTACCTTTTTCTCAAAAAAAAGTGCACTTTTATGCCAAAAATACTTGCATATCTCCCAAAAAAGTTGTACCTTTGCATGCTTTTTGTACGCAATAACGAATCAACACAACGCACAATGAGCCCCGTTATGATAAGTATCATAAGGCACACGATGAAAAACACCATGACCGAACTTCTCACAATGTCGGTCACGTTGGTGTGTCTATTGCTTACCCTAACGGCCTGTACCCATACCGATGAGTCCTCTTCGGATACCGACTCGGATGATTCCATTACGGTCATCGTACCGACCCCGCAGCCCCTGCCCGCTGAGACGACCTTGCCGACTGTTCTCGACACCGCACCACAAGAGCCCTCCCTATCCGTTCCACCCGTGCGTGTTGTCAAAATTGCCACTACTGATTGTTTTGTTCAGGCACCTCTGCCCGAAGACACCCTCCCGCAACCCCTACCCGAAGACTCTCTCCCGCAACCCCTTCCCGAAGACACCCTCCAGCCTCTGTTACAAGCAGACACCCTCCCGCCTCTGTTACAAGAAGACACCCTCCCGCAGCCCCAAGAGATGGTACCTTACATGGCACTGCGAACCAACCTCCTCTACGATGCAGTGCTCATCCCGAACATCGGTCTCGAAGTGGCACTGGGAGATCATTGGTCTCTCGCTGCCGACTGGTTCTACAACTGGATCCACTCCGACGAAAAGCACCTCTACTGGCAGGGCTACGGAGGTTATCTGTCGCTCCGTTACTATTTCCTGCTCCCCAACAGCCGCGACAATACCACGACCCTCTCCACCGCTGAGCAACGACTTACCGGACATCATGTGGGTATTTACGGACTGGGCATGACGTACGATGTCGAGTTTGGCGGGCGAGGCTATCAAGCCGCACGTTTCGGTTTTGGTGGCGGCATCGAGTACGGCTACTCCCTACCCGTTGCACCCTCTCTCACGCTCGACTTCAACCTCGGCGTCGGATTCCAGGGCGGCGAGTATAAGGTCTATCAGCCTACCGACGACGGCACCGGACACTACGTCTGGCTCGCGACTCGCAAACGTCGTTGGTGGGGACCAACCAAAGCCGAGATAAGTCTCAAGTGGCTCCTCTCCGCCCCACAAGAAAAGAAAGGAGGTGACAGATGAAAGCACCCTTCTCTCCGATTACTCCGATTACTCGGATTATTCTGATTACTCTGATGGCCACCCTCGCCTCGTGCGAGTACAAAGATCTCTGCTACGACCATAACCACGGGTCGCAGTACAACCTCATGCTCGAACTGAACTTGGACCTCGACCTCGATGTCGACCTCGAGGTCAGCGAAGAGGCTCATACCAAGATAGAAATACCCACATACATGGTTGTCGCTTTCTATAACCCCGAGTCGGGTGCCCTCGTCAAAACAGAGTACGTCGGACCTTATGGCGGACAGTTGCATGTCGATCCCGGCACGTACGACATGGTGGTCTATTCGTTTGACACCGAATGGACGCAGATACGAGGCGAGAGCAACATCAACACACTCGAGGCTTTCACCAGTGACATCTCCGCACTCAAACGACCACAACTGTCTTATTTCGACCGAGAAGGACTCGACGAAGCTCCCGGTCCCATCATCTACACCCCCGACCACCTGCTTACCGCACACATGCAGGTCGAGATACCGCCTTACAGCACCGATGGACAAGTCATGACTATCTCCGCCACTGCCGCCACTGCCGTCGAGACGTACGGTTTCGAGGTGAGAAACGTCACCGGCATACAGTACATCGCCAGCGTCGAGGCATTCGTCACCAACCAGGCACGTAGCTCCTTCTTCGGACTGGGGGAGGTGAGCCAAGAACCCGCAACAGTCTATTTCCCCCTCGATGTGAGCATCGACGAGGGCGTGCTCAAATCAACGTTCAACACGTTCGGCAAACTGCCGGGCGAGAGCTTCAGTTACCTGCATATACTCTTGATGGACACCGAAGGCACTCCCTTCACCATCACCGAAGATATCACTGACCAGTTCGACGACCCGGGACACTTGATTGTCGTCGAAGATACAGTCTTCATCCCACCACCACAAACAGGCGGTGGCATTGCCCCCACCGTTGACGAATGGGAGGAAGAGAACCACGATGTCAACATCGGGTAACCATCGAAATATCGCACGGCTCTGCCAATCGTCCGCAGCGCAGGAAAGAAATCTCGACACCACGCCCCCTCGAAATCTCGAAATCTCGCACGGCTCTGCCGATCGTCCGCAGCGCAGCGCAGG
>CALAUY010000009.1 GCA_937892015.1 uncultured Bacteroidales bacterium
GGACGCATGATAGAGATAGCCTTCTCAGAGGTCCACAACTTCTTGCGGAAATTCAGATCCACAGAGACAGTCACGCCGTGACGCTTTGCAGCCTGGCAAGCAAGTTTTGTCAGTTCTGCAGCCTTGTCAGAGATAGCCGGTGTGATGCCAGACCAGTGGAACCAGGCAGCACCCTCCATGATAGCATCGAAATCGAAATCAGAAGGATCAGCCTCGGCAATGGCAGAGTTGGCACGGTCATATATAACCTTTGATGGACGCATTGACGCACCAGTCTCACAATAGTACAGTCCTACACGGTCACCGCCACGAGCGATAAACTTAGTGTTGACACCATAGCGACGCAGAGAGTTGACTGCAATCTGGCCAATCTCGTGAGCAGGAAGTTTGGTTACGAGATAAGCATCGTGGCCATAGTTGGCACAACTGATAGCTACGTTAGCCTCACCACCACCAGGGATGATGCGGAATACGTCTGTTTGAATGAAACGGTCCTGACCGTTTGGAGAAAGGCGAAGCATAATCTCGCCTAGTGTTACTACTTTTGCCATAAGTTTTCTTGTTTGTTGATAAAATAGATTAGTTTATAATTCGGGTTACATAATCCTGCGTTTGTGCAAATTTATAAAGAAATCGTCAAACCAACAAATAAAAGCCTCAAAAACTTCTTTTTTTTTCTTTTTTTGTGAAAATAACGGCTGTGTGTTCGCACAATTTATAATTTTTCATTACTTTTGCACACAATATGCGTTACACAATCAAAGACATAGCCGAAAAGGCGGGCGTGTCAACCGGAACCGTTGACCGTGTGTTACACAATCGTCCGAATGTGTCAAAGAAGGCTTTAGAGAAAGTGCGTGCTGTCCTTGCACAGATACACTACGAACCGAATATGTATGCCAGCGCGCTGGCCAACAGCCGCCGCTTCGACTTCTTTTGCCTCATGCCCAAGCACGAGAGCGAGGCTTACTGGGAAGAGGTGGAGCAGGGACAGCGCAAATGCTGTGACACGCGAAGGGACTTTCACGTCTATGTCACATTCAAATACTACCGCCGCAATGATGTTGCATCGTTCAGAGAGCAATATACAGCCATACTGGAGGAGAATCCCGATGGCATCGTAATGGTGCCCTCCAAACTCGATGTGACGCGGGAATTTACTGACATCCTGCATGCTGAGGAGATTCCGTTTATCATGCTGGACTCCTATCTGCCCGACCTGAGGCCCCTTGCCTTCTATGGTCAGGACTCTTTCGCTTCAGGATACTTCGCTGCCAAGATGCTGATGCTCCTGGCAGGCAAGGAAAAGGAAATCATGCTCATGAAGCAGACCCTCGACGGTGTCAACGTGGCCAGTAAGCAGCAGGACAATCGCGAAGTGGGGTTCCGCCACTATATGCAAGACCATTTCCCCGAGATAAAGATCAATGTGCTCGACCTGCCATACCAGAGCACCAAGCGTCAGCACAATGTGCTCCTGGAGGAGTATTTTAACACACATCCTGACACGCACCATTGCATCACGCTCAACTCCAAGGCGCACATCGTGGGAGACTTCCTGCTTAACACCAATCGTCGTAACGTACAGATCATGGGCTATGACATGGTGGAGAAGAATGCACGTTGTGTAAGGGAGGGTAGCATATCATTCCTCATAGCACAACACGGATACCAGCAGGGGTACTACAGCATAGATGCCCTCGTCAGGGCCGTCATACTCAAGAAGCATGTCACAGCCGTAAACTACATGCCGATAGAGATACTCTCAAAAGAGAATGTGGATTTCTATCGCCGCACACAAATTTAGGCACACACAAATCTATAAGAATACATATCTGCTAACACAAAAACACTATGGAGAAATTTTTGAAAATCAATCCTGCCGATAATGTGGTTGTAGCAATACAGCCGCAGTCGGCGGGCAGTGTTATCACCGTGGATGGCAAGAGCATCACGGTGCAAGAAGATGTGCCTGCCGGTCATAAGATTGCCATCAAGGACCTGGCCGAGGGCGAGAACGTCATCAAATACGGATTCCCCATCGGTCATGCTCGCGAGGCGAAGAAAGCCGGTTCGTGGATGAACGAGAATAATATCAAGACCAACCTGGCGGGGTTGCTCAGCTATGAGTATCACCCGAAAGAGGTGGTGCTGGACATCCCGGACGAGAAACGCACTTTCTTGGGTTATCGTCGTAAGAACGGCGATGTAGGTATTCGCAACGAAGTGTGGATTATCCCGACCGTAGGTTGCGTGAACGGTATTATTCAGAAACTGTGTGAACGTCTGCGCGAGGAGACTCGTTCGGAAGGCGTAGATGGCATCTTCTGTTTCCCGCACAACTATGGTTGTTCGCAGTTGGGTGACGACCATGAGAACACGAAGAAGATCCTTCGGGACATGGTTCATCATCCCAATGCCGGCGCAATCTTAGTGGTTGGTTTGGGTTGCGAGAACAATCAGCCGGACGTTTTCGAGCAGTTCTGTGGCGATTACGACAAGGAGCGCGTGCGTTTTCTTGTGTCGCAGAAAGTGCAGGGCGACGAGGTGGAGGCCGGCATGGAGATTCTGCGTGAGCTGTATGCGTTGGCTAAACAGGACAAACGGGTAGCAGTGCCTATGAGCGAACTGCGCGTGGGCCTGAAATGTGGCGGGTCTGACGGATTCTCGGGCATCACTGCCAATCCGTTGTTGGGCTGTTTCAGTGACTGGTTAGTAGCGCAAGGTGGCACTACCGTTCTGACCGAAGTGCCGGAGATGTTCGGCGCTGAGACGATACTGATGGATCGTTGCGCTGACAAGGGACTTTTCGACCAAACGGTAAGTCTCATCAATGATTTCAAGGACTATTTCCTGAGTCATGGCGAGCCTGTGGGTGAGAATCCGAGTCCGGGCAACAAAGCGGGCGGTATCTCGACGTTGGAAGACAAGGCGTTGGGTTGCACGCAGAAGTGCGGCAAGTCGTTGGTTCGCGGCGTACTACCCTACGGTGAAAGACTGCATGTGAAAGGCCTGAATCTGTTGTCGGCACCGGGGAACGACCTTGTCGCATCGACCGCGTTGGCCTCGTGTGGTTGCCATTTGGTGCTGTTCACCACCGGTCGTGGAACACCTTTCGGGACATACGTACCGACGATGAAGATCAGTACCAACTCAGGGCTGTACCAACGCAAACCGGCATGGATAGACTTTAATGCAGGGGTGATTGCTGAGGGGGAGGATATGCAAGAGACGTGTCGTCGTTTCACCGATTTCATCATCGATGTGGCGAGTGGTCGTCAGACGAACAACGAGCGTAACGGTTATCATGAGATAGCCATCTTTAAGACGGGAGTGACGTTGTAGAACAGTCGCCTGAAGCTCTCTTACAGGCTTTCGATGAAGGCTGTGAGGTATTCGCGCCAACTGCGCCATGTGTGGCCACTATCGCTCTCATAGACGCTGCACGTCAGTCCCGCATTGGCCAGTTGGCGCGCAAAACGTTTGCCATCGCGATAGAAGAAATCGCGTTTGCCGACACAAACGAAATAGTCGGGATGCGAGTCAGCGCACGGGACGCATGCTTCGCTGCCTTTCTTATGGGAGCGGAACTGCTCTTCTTTCATCAAGGCCGGAGAGAAAAGTCCCACTTTGGCGAACAGTTCCGGTTGGTTGCGGGCGATATTAGCAGCCTGCATGGCACCGGATGACAGTCCTGCCACGTAGTGGTCTTGCTGCTTAGAGGAGATGGGATAATGCGAGCAGACACTGTGGTGCATCTCGGCGAAAGCTTTTTCAAAATCGCCGCGGCGCAAGGTGGGATAATTGATGATGTTGCGCAGCATGTTCGTGCGCTTCTTCGGTTGCAGTTTGTTAGGTACGTTGCAGTCGGGCATTACCACGATGATGGGTTTGGTGCGACCTTGTGCCAGTAGATTATCCATTATCTGGCATACACGTCCCACCTCTATCCACGTGGTTTCGTCACCGCTGATGCCATGCATGAGGTAGAGGACGGGGAAACTGTCTTGCATCACCGGCGGCACATATACCAACACCTTCCGAGTGACGTTTTGTTCGGGGCAATAGACCGAGAGCGTGTCTATGCGTCCGTGCGGCGCATGCTCATCGGTCACATAGAGGTCGGCTTGCGGATTGCCGCCAACGGCCACAACGCTCTCTTTATGCAGCAACACGTACGTTGAGTCGGGGTTGGCCGGGTCTTCTATTTTTTTTCCATCCACAACAAATCGATATTGATAGACTTCGGGCACGATAGGGTCGGTCGTGAGCGTCCAGAGCCCTACGGAGTCTTGGTGCATTGCTTTCTTGCGCATATGCCCGCCAAACCAAGAGTTGTCTTTCTGTCTGGGCATGAAACAATCACTCTCTACCTTGACATGATGCGCCATCGGTGCTTCTAAATGGAACGTTATAGTGCTGTCTGTCGGCACTTCCGGCGAAACGGGTCGCTCCTGTCCAAGCAGCAAGATAACAGACGCGGTAAGCAGTGTGATCAATAATGGTTTCTTCAGTCTCCTCATCAGTACACCAGTCGGATATTGTCCACCCACAGCACGTCCCCCGGGCATCCGGTGAACGGTTCTCTACTGCCCGACGACATCTGTACGATAAGATGTGTGGGCTCCACATCAGCCTTATACCCAACCTCTTCCACATAGACCATCTTGCCTTTTGAGTTCTTCGCCATAAACCGTTTGTCGGTCAGTTGCTCCCATTTTTTCGCGTTGGCGGAGATGTCGCCGTATCGCACGTCAATGCGGTGATTGTTGACCCAGTCGGCGGTGCTTTGGGCTATATGTTCGGACGCCGTACCTACACGGTAGGCGAAGATGCGGCCGGTCTCATCCTCCCAGCGATGCTGGAGGAAAAGGATGATTTCCGCCTCGTCGCGCCCTTGCAGTTTCTTCACTTTGGTGGATGCCGCAGCTTGCATCAACTCACCGGAGGTCGAGATTTTCGTTTTGTAGTCGAGCATAAGGGCCTTGGGACGTTTGGTGAATTTCATGCCCATGTTGATGGCCTTTGCGGGGTTTTTCGTGCCTTCTGAAGTCATCGGGTCGGAGAGTTGACCGGTGAAGAGACTGCCACCGGCCACTGCTTTCATGTCTATACCGATGGCAGTGACCACCGTCAGCACAGTCTCTAATCGTGCGCAAAAACCATTGCCGCGCTTCTCCGGCGTCACGTTGCACGACACTTTCTCCACGCCCATCACTTTGGCATAGGCATTGCCCGTTCCCCATGGCGAGCCGCCCTTGATAGGATACGGTTTATTAGCATAAACAGTGTCCACCGGCCCAATCATATAGAGCGGTTTGGTAGCCCCACCTATCAGGCCGGATTCCTTGATATACCGTACGGCCCACGAGTCTAAGTCGCCAAAAGGCAGATATTCAATCTTTTCTTGCGCCATGACCCATGTCGTGCACAAGAGCATGGCGGCAATCATTATACGTTTCATCCGTTCTCGTTATTTGTGTTATCTTCTATCTCTTCTTGCAGCATCTGTTCGAACATCCGTACTGAGTTACGCAAGCTGTACCGTTTGGCCGACTTGGCGTAGAGTCGCTCCATGTACCGCTTCTCCGAGGGATGATCGAGCCAGTAATCGATGGCGCGCGCACAGTCTTTGGGGTTGCCGGGCAAGAAGAGACTGCGGCCGTCCAAAGCAAACTGCGGGGTAGCGCTGATGGTGGAGTTGGCAATCACGGGTACCAGTCCCGTTGCAAACGCCTCGATGCAACTAATCGCTTCGCTCTCCATATCGCTCGCGTGTACATAAAGGTCACATTGGCTGAGCAGGCCTATCAGTTCGTCCATGCCCACATAGACGAACTTCAGCGGGTTGGTCAGTTGCCGTCCCAGTTTCTCATATTCTTCCTGCAACGGACCTTTGCCTGCCAGCACGAGTTGGATCTTGTCCGCATATCGCGACTGCGCCACGGCGTTGATGAGCACGTCCTGACGTTTCTCGCCCGCCAAACGGCCAACCATCATGATGAGTATCTTACCCTCAAACTCGGGCGATTTCTGCGGACGACGCTCTTTGGTGTTGCGATGACCCGCCTCGAGAAAATCGTCCTTGATACCATTGCTGATGACGTGTATCTTCGCCTTGTATCCGCGCTCTTCCAGCATGTTGCGCATGAACTCCGATGGCACGTGGATATGGCGGAACTTATAGTATATCCAGTTCTGGAAATTGCTGTACGTCATGTTCTGTATCCAGTCCACTTTGCCCAGTCCCACTGACGACCAGAGGTTCTCCGGCTGAATATGGAAAGCACCCGTGCTGGGCTTACCAATCTCTTGCGCATAACTACTGGCGCGCATCTCCAACGCAAAGGGCATGAAACAATGCACAATATCAGCCCATTCCACCGCCTCTTTGATGACATCCATCGCTTCGCCGGTAGCCTCGGCAAAACTGAAACCATGCTTCTTAACCAACGGATTAAAAAGCGGCACTTTGTATTCTTTCACAAGAAACTTGTACTCCGACGGCTCTTCGTCTGCGCACAATATCTTCACCTCATGACCGTTTTTCCTCAGCTCCTCTGCAAACCGCTGCGCGGATATGCTCGTCCCGTTGTTCGAAGTGTCGAATGTGTCTATTACAAATAGTATTTTCATTAAGTTGTCCTTTATTGATTCAAAAGGGACTGCAAAATTACAAAAAAATATTCATATATGCAACGTTTTTTTCATTTTTTTGTCCAAAATCGTATAAAATAGCAACTTTTTCTGCAAAAAAGTACACAAATATTTGCATAATTCAAAAAAAAGTTGTAATTTTGCAGTCGCTTTCGTTGATACCACCCGCTGAAAAGACGTTTTGGCGATTGTTGCACCTAAACCAACGTCCGGGGCATTAGCTCATCTGGTAGAGCGTAACGTTCGCAATGTTAAGGTAAGGGGTTCGAGTCCCCTATGCTCCACAACCACTCATTTTGTGTCTCATGAAGAACTATCTGCTTTTGGCTCTCTTGACAATCAGTCCCTTGTACATGCGAGCCGCATCTATCGATTACACCAACCCCCTTCTTCCTTACGACTACTCCGACCCCGATGTATGCCGCGTGGGCGACACCTACCTCATGACATCGTCGTCGTTCAGCAACGTGCCAGGACTACAGATACTCGTTTCTAAAGACCTGATACACTGGCAGTTAGCAGATGCGGCCATCCGATACGTGCTGCCCGGATACGAGCAGGGCGACCCCGTACTCGGCAACTTCGTCTGGGCACCCTCTATACGCGAACATAACGGCATTCTCTATATCTTTTACGGTGACCCCGACCGCGGCATTTATTGTTTGCGTGCCGACATCTCCGACGGACTGCGTTTCCCGCTCAGATGGGAGCAACCCGTGCTGGTTATCCCTGCTAAAGGGTTCATTGACCCGTGTCCCCTCTGGGACGACGACGGGCGTGTATGGCTCTGTCACGGCGTGGCCGGCAGTCGATACGGGCTCAAGAGCGTGCTCATGATGGCCGAACTGAGTGAGGATGCCCTCAGCGTCAAGACCCCCAGTCGCATCATCTTCGACGGGCACGGCGACCATCCCACGTGCGAAGGACCCAAAATGTTCAAACGCAACGGGTACTACTATATCTTGCATCCTGCCGGAGGTGTCGCCACCGGCTGGCAAGTGGCGCAGCGAAGCAAAGAGATATACGGGCCATACGAACTACGTGTCACGCTCGCTCAAGGCCGGACATCCGTCAACGGCCCCCATCAAGGCGCATGGGTAGAGACTCCCGACGGACAGAGTTGGTTCTTCCATTTCCAAGATGTCGGCACGGCAGGACGTATCGTCCATCTGCAACCCATGCGCTGGGTCGATGACTGGCCAGTGATGGGCAACAACGGCGAACCTGTAGCCACCTACGGCCATCCCAAGAAAAACAACAAGCCCTGGGCACATTTCGCACATCGCGATGAGTTCGACTCCACCACTCTCAGTCTCGATTGGCAGTTTGCAGGCGGACGAATAGAACCACGGTGGTTCTTCTGCGATGCAGTTAATAGTCTTCTCCGACTCTTTAGCGCCCCGCGCAACGATGAGATGATGCCTAACATGCTCCTACAGAAGATTCCCGCTGTGGCTTTCACCGCCACCGCCCGCGTACGTTTTCAGCCCAATCAGCACAAGAAAATGCAGGGCGCGGAACAGGCCGGCATGATTGTTTTCGGACGTAAGAGTTTCATCGTAGAAGCACCCGCTGACGGTGAGTGGTGTTATCTCAGACTGAAGATGTCGGCAACGCAACAAGGACAGTTCTACACGAGCCGTGACGGTAAGCACTGGACATCCTCCGGCGAACCTTTTCAGGCTGTCGAGGGCTATTGGACCGGCGCACAAGTCGGACTCTTCTGCACACGTGACAACCGACAATTCAACGATGCCGGTTGGCTCGATATCGACTGGTTCGAACTCGCCTTATAGTACCATTCGCCACTGATTCCTCCTGCTTCCATC
>CALAUY010000010.1 GCA_937892015.1 uncultured Bacteroidales bacterium
ATTGAAATATTGTACGTGCAATATACGGGTAGTATGGAGTATGTCCCACGCCCGGATAATCCGCGACTCAGCGACTGGAAGAGCGGTTACTGCTATCAGTCGTGGGCATGCCATACGCCCGGTTCGGTGCGTGCTGACGGCATGTGGGGACAGTACGCCATCGTACTGCCGGATAAGAACGCGGTGGTGGCAATGACCACTATCTGCTCCGACCGCGAAGCACAACTCAATGCCGTCTGGAAACATGTCTATCCGCATCTGTGAAACATAAAGAACGAACGAACGTATGAATCTACACAAACTGAACACCATCTTTTCGTGGCTTATTGCCGCTATGGCGATTGCCAATGTGGCGTGGCTCGTTTACGAGCAGAAACAGTGGGACGAGATAACTTTCCGCACAGTGCAGTACGTGGCCATGTTGCTTATCATGCAACTGCCGCGATTCGTTAGGAAGAAACTGAAGATAGAGGTGCCATGGCTGCTGTCGGTTGTCATCGTACTTTTCTGTTTCTCATCGCTCGTACTGGGCGACGGGCTCGACCTCTATGGCCGCATCCCGTGGTGGGACAAACTGCTGCATGCCGAGTCGGGACTGCTGCTTTCGATGATTGCTCTATGGCTTATTCACGTCATCATGGCCGAGAACGACAAGTACATCTATTTCAATAAGTGGTTTCTATGCCTTTTCCTTGTGATGTTCTCCCTCGGTCTGGGAGCGTTGTGGGAGATTATCGAGTACAGCTACGATAGTATTATGGGCACCAACACGCAGCAGTTTATGGCCACCACTACGGGTTCACTCTTCACGCCGGAGGATGTGCCATTGTGCGGGCATGCAGCACTCGGCGACTCGATGCAAGACCTTATCTTCGACTTGGTGGGGGCATTGGCCGTTGCACTCTATGGTTTCATCCGGCACGACAGACTGGTAACCAAATACAAAGAAGTGCTGAACGAAACAACTTCAAACAACCTCCACGCGTAGCGATCGTCCGGAGCGCAGCGTAGGAAAGAAACAATCTCAAACAACTTCAAACAACTTCAAACAACCTCCACGCGAAGCGATCGTCCGAAGCGCAGCGTAGGAAAGAAACAACCTCCACGCGTAGCGATCGTCCGAAGCGTAGCGTAGGAAAGAAACAACCTCAAACATGACTAAAGGGTAACAGATATGTCAAAACTTGTCTCATTAACGGAAGTAGAGCGCGGCGATTTGGAACTGGAGTTTGCGCAAGAGATACATGCCGGCTTTCCTTCCCCCGCCGCTGATCATGCCAACGAGCGTATCAACATCATCGGCGAACTGACACCCCATCCCGACACGACGTATTATGCCCGGGTCAGCGGGGATAGTATGTGCGATGCGGGACTGCTGGACGGGGACATCATCATCATCGACAAGTCACTGGAGCCTCGTAACGGCGATTTCATCATTGCGGCCGTAGAGGGAGAGTTCACGCTGAAAGAGTTTCGTCGTGACGAGAAAAACCAATGCGGATGGCTCATACCGCATAACCCGAACTACAAACCTATCCGTGTTGCAGAGGAGAACAATTTCTCCGTATGGGGGGTTGTGACCCATTGCATCCACAAAACGCGGCACTGATGTACGCACTTGCCGACTGCAATAATTTCTACGTCTCCTGCGAGCGTGTCTTTCGCCCTGACCTGTGGAACAAGCCCGTTGTTGTCCTTTCGGGCAACGATGGATGCGTTATCTCGCGTTCGAACGAGGTGAAAGCACTCGGCATCCAAATGGGTACTCCACTCTATCAGATTCAAGGCCAGGTCAAGAAGCACCATATAGCTTGTTTTTCCTCGAACTTCTCCTTGTATGGCGACATGTCAGCACGTGTGATGTCTATTCTTCGGGCGCATACCTCGCATATCGAGCAGTACTCCATCGACGAGTCGTTCATCACGCTGGACCACGTGCCTGCAGGGGAGCAAAAAAGGTATTGCGAGCAGTTGGTGCGGGAGATCTATCAGGGCACGGGCATCCCTGTGTCGATGGGCATTGCACCCTCCAAGACGTTGGCGAAAGTGGGTAGTAAGTACGCGAAGAAATACCGCGGATACAAGGGGGCGTGCCTTATTGACACCGAAGATAAACGCCGCAAGGCCCTTGCCGCTTTTCCTATCGGCGATGTGTGGGGCATAGGTCGCAAAGCTCATGCTAAACTGGGGCTGGCAAACATCAGCACGGCTCTTCAGTTCGCCGACCAAAGGGAACTTTTTGTCCGTAATCTCCTACATAAACCGGGCGTGCTCACATGGCGCGAGTTGAACGGCATGGATTGTATCGATACATCGGAGATTGTGGCCAAGCAGTCCATCACCACTTCGCGCACGTTCGCTCGGGCCATCACCACACTGCCGTTGATGGAGCAACAGTTGGCCAATTTCTGTGATGCGTGTGCTCGCAAGTTGCGTATGCAACACTCTCTCTGCACGCAGATGCTTGTTTTCGCCCAGACATCGCGGTTCCGAACAGATCTGATACCGTGCCATATCACGCAGACGGTCAATCTGCCCGTCCCAACTTCCGACACCCGCGAGCTGTTGTCGTACCTCCTTGCTGCGTTTCGCCCTTGTTTTCAGGAAGGTGTGGAGTTCAAACGGGCTGGTGTTATCCTCACACATATAGTGCCCGAGGGGTCAGTGATGGCCGACCTCTTCGAGGAGCGCGACCGAACCAAAGATGCGGCACTGCAGCGCACTATCGACGCTATCCGTGATAAACAAGGACGCAATGCAGTGATGCTCGGCACGCAACTGCTGCCGGATGTAGTGTATCATGCCGACCACCGCAGTCCCCTCTATACAACCGACCTCGCGCAAATCCTCTCCATCCGCACTGCATGAATTTTAAATAAGGAGTGCAGGAGTGCAGACAAAAGAACAATTAATAATTGGTAAATTAACAATTTCTTTCCTCGCAAGCTCGGACGATTTGCTTCACTGTGCTTTTCTTTTTTTTTACTTTTAGCATTGTCCATTCTGCCGGATGTCATCCGGCTTTTTCACTCCCCCCCCCCTCAAATAATGTGGACTAATCGCTCTAAAAAGTGTCAGAGTTAACACCCAAAAAGTGTCAGAGTTAACACCCAAAAAGTGTCAGAGTTACCCCCAAAAAGTAATAGAGTTACCCCTAAAAAGTAATAGAGTTAACTTCAAAAAGTAATAGAGTTAACTTCAAAAAGTAATAGAGTTACCCCTAAAAAGTAATAGAGTTCGCACTTCAGAGTCGGTACTAATCAGACTCTCCCCCTAAGGTAGGGGGAGGGGACCGCTTGCGGTGTAGGGGTATGATACTCACGTTCATTGCCAATAGTTTTATTCGTTCGATTCGTGTTCAGTTCTCTCTCGCTCTCTCGTTACTTACTTGGCTCCTCCCCTAAGGTAGGGGTGCACACGCAGTGATCGTACCCCTTGTGGGTTAAGAAGCAAAAACCGCTTCGCTTTAGCGAGCA
>CALAUY010000011.1 GCA_937892015.1 uncultured Bacteroidales bacterium
CCCAGATCTCCCCGTCCCGGATCTCATACAGGTCGTAATAGGGGGTCTTGTTGATGGAATGGACAAAGGAAACGGAGAATTCCGCGCCCTCGGCCATGGGATAGCTGGCGTAGATCCTGCCCGTGTCCGGGTCTGACAGGACCAGCCGGTGCGCCCGGGGAGACAGGGCGAATAGGACTGTAACCGCAATGACCAGAAGCATCACTGCGGTTACAGCGGATCGTATGGAGTTGCGCCTCACAGCTTAGCTGACGGTGATGCCCTGCTCGCTGTAATACTTGGCCGCGCCGGGATGCCAGGGAATGGCCACGCCGGAGACGGCGGTGTTCAGGTCGATCTCCTCGCCCTGCCAGGTGACCTGGTAGGTATCCAGCAGACGCTTGGCCGCGGAGGACAAAAAGTCCTCGAACAGATCCATCATGCCCACATAGTCCGTATAGGCCTGGTACAGCTCCACGGTGGTGAACTCCGGGTTGTGCTTGGTGTCCATGCCCTCGTTGCGGAAGATGCGGCCGATCTCGTAGACGCGGTCCATGCCGCCCACGATGAGCCGCTTGAGGTAGAGTTCGGTGGCAATACGCAGATACATGTCGATGTCGAGCGTGTTGTGATGCGTGATGAACGGACGTGCTGTTGCACCACCTGCAATCGACTGAAGGATAGGCGTTTCCACTTCGGTGTACCCTGCCTCATCGAACACCTGTCGCATGGTGCGGATGATGGTGGCGCGCTTCAGGAACGTGTCGCGAACGCCCTCATTGACCACCAGATCGACGTAACGTTGACGATAACGCTGCTCGGGGTCGTTGAACCCATCGTACGCCACGCCGTCCTTGTACTTGACGATAGGTAGGGGGCGCAGACTCTTCGCCAAGACGGTCAGTTGCTTGGCGTGGATACTAATCTCGCCCATCTTCGTGCGGAAAACAAAACCGCGTATGCCGACAAAATCGCCGATGTCGAGCAGTTTCTTGAAGACGGTATTGTACATCTCGGGTTGGTCGTCGGTGGTGATGTCATCGCGACTGATATAGACCTGAATACGTCCTTTCGAGTCTTGAATCTCCGCAAAGCTGGCCTTGCCCATGATGCGTCGGCTCATGAGTCGCCCTGCTATACTCACCTCATCGCCGGTGTACCAATGACCGTCCTCGCGATGGGCAGGTAGCAGGGGATTGCCGTCTGCATCGAGTTCGGGGTCAACAAAATGCTGCTTGATGGCCGATGAATAGCCGGTGACTACATATTCTGCCGCGGGATAGGGCTCGATACCCATCTCACGCAATGCTTGCAGCGATTGCCTGCGAATTTGTTCTTGTTCTGTCAGTTCCATATATATGTTTGTCTTTATGATTATACTACAAAAATCATGCCGTTTAGAGCACCATTGGTTATCTTATGGTTATCTTATGGTTATCTTATGGTTATCTTATGGTTATCTTATAGTTGCCGTTAGAGCCTCTTCTGCTCGGAGGAGGTCGTCGGGCGTGTCAATGCCGATGGTTTGTATGTTTGTTTGTGCGACGCGGATGGTGTAACCTGCTTCGAGCCAACGCAGTTGCTCGAGACTCTCGGCCTTTTCGAGCGGCGACTCGGGCAAACGGACGATGTCGCGTAGCACGGGCGCGCTATACGCGTACAAACCAATATGTTTGTAGAAAGGTGTCCCGCGTCGAACGCTTTCTGCGAGCCATGCTGACTCATCGATGCCGCGCAGATAGGGGATGACGGAGCGGGAGAAATAGAGGGCGCGGCCGTCCCCCACCACCACTTTGGGGCTGTTGGGATTGTGCAAAGCGTCCTGGCCATCCTCTTCGGTGAATGGTTTGACGAGCGTGGCGATGTCGGTTGGGAAACAGCTCATCAGCAGCTTAATCTGTTCGGGGCGGATGAACGGTTCGTCGCCTTGTATGTTGATAACCACGTCGTTGGGTCGCACGTCACCGCGTAGCGTTTGGTACGCCTCGAAACAGCGGTTGGTGCCGCAGGGGTGGTCGTTGCGCGTCATCACCGCCTCACCGCCAAAAGCGCGCACACAGTCGAAGATACGGCTGTCATCGGTGGCAACCGCCACGTCGGTTAACGCTTGGCGCGCTTGCCGATAGACGTGCTCGATAACCGTCTTGCCGCCAAGCATAGCCAGCGGTTTGCCCGGGAAACGTGTGGATGCGTAACGGGCGGGGATAATCGCTATGAAATGAAGTTCGTTGCTCACTATTTCTTTAAACTCTTAAACTATTAAACTCTTAAACTATTAAACCATTATTACGACCATCGGATTCTATCTTTGTGAGGAGGTTGAACGCTCCGTTGACGGTACGCACTTGGTCGATAATCACACTGCGTCGCTTCTCGTCAGAGCCCTCACGGACGGGTTTTTCGTGGAACTGGCACTTCTGTGGTCGTGCCATGACGAAACGCAGAATCTTGCCGAACGTCTCGCTCTGGTAGAAGGGCGAATGCGAGTTGGTGGGGAAATAGAGAACCATCCGTCCTTGTTTGAGCACGATTTTCTCGATGCCGAGCCGGATGCATAACCAGCGCAGACGTACGACCTGCAAGAGCTCTTCGCCTTGTGGGGGGAGAGTACCGAAACGGTCCACTAACCGCTCTTTGAACGCCACGAGAGCCTGTTCGTCCTTGAGACTATCGAGCTCGCGATAGAGGGTGATACGCTCGGAGATATTCTCTATATAGTCGGGCGGAAAGCCTATCTCGAGGTCGCTATCGAGCTGCGAGTCGGTGACGTATGCCATCGGTCGTCCCACGTCGGATTCTTGGTCGTCGAAGAGGTCTTGGAACTCCTCTTCCTTGAGTTCTAATACGGCCTCTTGCAGTATGCGTTGATAAGTCTCGTATCCCAAGTCGGCGATGAAGCCCGACTGCTCAGCACCCAACAGATTGCCCGCTCCGCGTATGTCGAGGTCTTGCATGGCGAGGTTGAATCCCGACCCCAGTTCGCTGAACGCTTCAAGTGCGTTGAGTCGGCGTCGCGCCTCGGGTGTGAGCAGTTCGCTTGACGGGGCAACCAAGTAACAGTACGCTTTGCGGTTACTGCGCCCGACTCGCCCGCGCATCTGGTGCAAGTCGCTCAATCCGAAATGCTGTGCTCCACCGATGATGATTGTGTTGACGTTCGGGATATCCACGCCGTTCTCGATGATACTGGTACTGACGAGGATATCGTAGTCGTAGTTGATGAAGTCGGTCAGTATCTCCTCCACTTGGTCGGGCGGCATCTGTCCGTTGGCGACAACGATGCGCGCTTGCGGGACAAGTTTTTGCAACTGATGGGCGACCATGTCGAGCGTGGCAACGCGGTTGTGGATATAGAAAACCTGCCCGTTCCGCCCCAGTTCGAGTTCGATGGCCTCTTTGAGGATGTCTTGGTCGGCGGGCGTGATGAGTTCGGTTTGGATGGGGTATCGGTTCTGGGGCGGAGTGGTCATGATGCTCAGGTCGCGCGCTCCGAGCAGGGAGAACTGCAGGGTGCGTGGGATGGGCGTGGCCGTCAGGGTTAGGGTATCGACGTTCACTTTGAGCGAGCGCAGTTTTTCTTTCGTTGCCACGCCGAACTTCTGCTCTTCGTCGATGATGAGCAGTCCTAAATCGTGGAATCGTACGCTCTTGCTTACCAGTTTATGCGTGCCGATGATGATATCTATCTTGCCGGCCTCGAGGTCTTCGAGGATGGCTTGCGTCTGCTTGGCAGTCTTGGCGCGACTGAGGTACTCGATGCGGACGGGGAACTGCTCGAATCGCTCACGGAAGGAGTTGTAATGCTGTAGAGCCAACACGGTCGTCGGAACGAGCACTGCCACCTGTTTGTTGTCGGCAACGGCCTTGAACGCGGCTCGCATAGCTATCTCGGTCTTTCCGAACCCGACATCTCCGCAGATGAGCCGGTCCATCGGACGCGGGCTCTCCATGTCGTGCTTCAGGTCGGCTGTTGCTTTAGCTTGATCGGGCGTATCTTCGTAGAGGAACGAGGCCTCGAGCTCTTGCTGCATGTAGGTGTCGGGCGAGAAGGCAAAACCCTGCTCTTTGCGGCGCGCGGCATAGAGTTTGATGAGGTCGCGCGCAATGTCCTTCATTTTCTGCTTCGTGCGCTCTTTGAGCCGCTCCCACTGACCGCTTCCGAGTCGGGAGATAGTAGGCTCTGTGCCCTCTTTGCCCTTGTATTTGGCTATTTTGTGCAGGCTGTGGACGCTGACGAAGATCATGTCACCGTCGCGGTAAGTCAGCTTAATCATCTCTTGCGGCTTACCGTTAATGCTTGTTCGGACGAGTCCACCGAACTTGCCCACACCGTGGTCAGCATGGACGACGTAGTCACCCACTTGCAGTTGGTTCAGTTCGCGCAACGTCAGCAACACCTTTCCCTGACGGGCTTTATCGGCACGCTGCTCCACTTTGTGGTAACGCTCAAAAATCTGATGGTCAGTCCATACGCACATCTTTCGGTCGTGGTCGGTGAACCCCTCATGGAGCGTGGGATAGACGGCACTGAAGAGGTGCTCCTGTTGCTCAATAGGTTTGCCATCGAGATCAACTTCCACACCGCGGAGCGTGTCGAGGATACTGCCCAAACGGTCAGTCTGCTTGCGGTTGTCGGAGAAGATGCACACCTCGTATCCTGCCGCACGTTTGGCGATAATCTCCTCGAAAAGCAGGTCGAAATTTTTGTGGAAAACGGGTTGCGGGACGGTGTTGAACGCAATCTTCGACACGTTGTCGAACACACTTTTCTGTGCAGTTTCCAGTGTCGTTGACGAGGCGAGTCGTGCTGCCAGGGCGGCGTTGACGTTCTTGAAGACATAGTTCAGGTCTGCGCCTACAACGATAGTTGTATCCGGCAGATAGTCAGTCAGATAAGCCTCATCAGACGGGTCGGTATCACTTGCTCCTTTCGACTCACTTTCCCCAACACAAATCGCCTCGTCGATTTTCGTGAGCGAGAGTTGCGTCTCGATATTGAAGATGCGGATGGAGTCGATTTCGTTGCCGAAGAAATCGAGTCGATAAGGTTGCTCGTGCGCGAAACTGAACACGTCGAAAATGCCGCCTCGGACGGCGAACTGTCCGGGTTCGTAGACATAGTCGACACGGCTGAAGCCAAAGTCTATCAGTGTGGACTCCACCTCGGAGAGGTCGATTTGCTGCCCTCGACTGACCACAAGAGTCTGCTCGGACAGGAGGTCCTTCGACACGACCTGCTCAGCCAGGGCATCGGGATAAGTGACGATGAAAAACGGTGCCAGCCGGTGCGGTGAGATGGGCGTGCTGAGCCTGCCCAAGACTTCGGTGCGCAGTATCTCGTTGGCCGCATCGCGCTGGCCGTACTTCACGGCCCTACGATACGAACTGGGAAAGAAGAGCACACCTTCGTCGCCCAGAATCTGCACCAGGTCGTGATAGAAATAGCCCGCCTCCTCCTGATCGTCGAGCACAAAGATATAGGGATGCGAGAGAGCGTCCGCAGTCATTTCCGTCAGTGAGGCGAAGACAACGGACAAACTCGACGCTTGCGTTCCACCGACATACATCCGACGCCGAGGCGAGAGCAACATGCGTCCCAAAGCCTTGGCGACAGGATGACGTTTGTAGAGTTTAAGCAGTTCGCGCAGTTTAAGCTGTTGCATTACTTACCTGATATCATAACATCGGTCATCCGAATTTCGGTGAACGAGTACTACAATACTTCCCCGACGGGGGTATAGGGCAACAGGAAGACATCGGCCACAGCTTTGTAGGTGACCTTACCCTCTACGATGTTCAAGCCGCGAGCCAGAGCCACGTCGTCCTTGCAAGCATTCTTCCATCCCTTGTCGGCCAGCGCAATTGCATAGCGAAGCGTGGCGTTTGTAAGGGCCATCGTGGAAGTGTAAGGTACGGCACCAGGTATATTGGCTACGGCATAGTGCAGTATGCCATCCACTTCATAGACGGGTTCACTATGGGTGGATGGCATACTGC
>CALAUY010000012.1 GCA_937892015.1 uncultured Bacteroidales bacterium
TAAAAGCGTTTTTTGTCATACATTTTTCGAACGGCCTCTATACCCTCTCTATACCTCCTCCGTAAGGGCTCGCAGATTTCGCAGATTTCGCGAGATAGGGAAAGATTTGTTCTTGTTGCTGAAAAGCGTTCTACGTGAAAAGTCGTTTTTACAACGAAAAAATTTTTTTTTAAAAGCCCCGCCAGAGTCGGCATCCTTACGGGCGTAAGCAACTATGTCTCTTTACGAGCCAAAGCAACTACGAACTTCGTATGTGCGTTCACGGACGAGCGCGTAGCGCGTACATTCCGCGCACGCACGCGCGCCTAGCACAACGCACATTGTAGTTACTATTTCACGCGGCTTTTTATAAATTTATTTTTATTCGTTGTAATCAGTTTTCATTTATTTTATTTTCTTTTTTGTTACTTTTTTCTTTTTTTGTTTTTCTTTTTTTCCCAAGTTGGGGGGGGCTGAATAGGGCTAATTGGACTTATTGGACCTATTGGACTTATTGGTCTTATGAGACCTATTGGACCTATTAGACCTATTGGACCTATTAGACCTATTGGACCTATGGGACTGTTTGGACATATAGGTTAGTTTGGCACGGAGTTTGCATAGGTCCTAAAAACGAATAACGTAAACATTTTTCGCATATGAAAAGGACTATTTTTTGCATGGTGGTGCTGCTGACGATGATTGGGTCGGCCTCTGCTGAGTCGCGTTTCGTTGTTTGCGACTCAACCAACGCCCTTCTTTCCGGCGTTAAGATGGAGTTCCTCAACATCAATACCCTGCCGCTGACAACGAGTTTTGATGGTCTCATCCGCTACTCATTCCCTGCCAACGTGTCCGAAGCGCACGTGATGCTCACGGCCAATGGTTATGACACGCTACGTACCACTATCCGCCCGAGCGATGGCCTGCAGTGCATCGTGATGCACCGTGCATTTATAACGTCTCACCACGACGAAATCATCCTTTACAGCGTCGGTGCAACGCGCACTCGCGGACCTCTGACAACCGCTGCCAAGCGTACTGTGCCGGAACTTGAGATGATGATTGCCGACGAGGCAGTGCCTGAAGAAGCCGCGAGCGATGAGTCGGTGTCCTACGAAATGAATGCGCCCACTGCCGGCAAACTGACGGCAGGTGAGGTCAACGATTTCGCCAAATGGCATCTCTGGGAGAGCGTTATCAGGCAGAGTCACGCGTCGTTCGTCGATATATGGCAAATGAATGTCAGTGAGCGGATTCGTGTGCAAGTGACGAATAAGCAGCAGTTCCCGCTCGCTGATGTTCCCGTGACGTTGTTGGACGCTGACGGCCATATCGTTTTCGCTGCCAGAACGGACAATACCGGTCATGCTGAGTTGTGGTTCAACGCTTTTGGAGTCGTTCGACAGGCAGAGGGCCTACAGCTTGTCTGTGAGGCCGATACGGTGGCACTGGCCGTCCCACAGACGTTCGGTGCACCCTGCGAACAGCAGTTCGTGCTCGACCAACCGTGCGGCACGCCCGACGATGTCGATGTGTTCTTCATCATGGATGCCACAGGCTCAATGGGCGATGAGTTGCGGTACATGAACGCAGAGCTACAGGACGTTATCTCTCGTTGCCGTTCGGCCGTGGATGGTGCTACCATACGCACGGGGGCACTCGTCTATCGCGACCACCACGACGACTATCTCTGCCGACTCTCTATGCTCTCCGACGACATGAGCGTCACCCAAGCATTCCTCAACAAGCAGTCGGCAAGTGGGGGTGGCGACTATCCCGAGGCCATCCCGGAAGCACTGATGGCAGCTGTCAACGTGGCCGGATGGAGTCCCCATGCACGGGCACGGATTGCGTTCCTTATCTTGGATGCCCCCTGCCATGACGATTCAGCCACTATTGCCCTCCTGCACGAGCAGGTTAGCGAAGCCGCGGCGCACGGCATCCGTATCGTGCCTGTTGTGTGCAGCGGACTGCGCGAAGCGGGCGAACTACTCATGCGGCAAATGGCGCTGCTCACCAACGGCACATCGTTCTTCCTCACCGATGACAGCGGCATCGGTGACCGGCACCTCAAGCCCACCACCGACTCGCTGAAAGTGGAGCATCTCAACGACATGCTCGTGCGTACCGTCATTGAGTTCAGCCGCATGCCCGAATGTCAGGCACAATGGGCAGACAGTGCCGTTGTGGACTCGCCCGAAGAGGCGTTCCTGCCCAACCCGTTCAGTGCCGAAGACCTGCCCGATTCTGTGCGCACAGAGACAACCGACCTGCCCGTTTATGCACTCGATGAGGTACTGACCGTCCGGCCTAATCCCTGCACGGGTTTCTGCCTCGTTGACCTGCCACTCGGGGCCGATGCACTCTACCTCGTGGACCTCACGGGTAAGACGCTCCGCTCGTTCGGCCATTATCCCGCCGACACCCGCGCACTCAACGTCTCTACTGCCGAACTGCCCACAGGCATCTATTTCGTCAAGGCCTACGTGGCTGCACATTGGTACACCCGCAAACTGATTGTCAGGTAACCGCCATGCGTTGAAACGAAGCAGCCTAAACAGAAAAAAGTGAAAAAAGGTAGTTTTTTAACAATTTTTTTCACTTTTTTCTTGCACATGTCAAAAAGTTTTTGTAACTTTGCAGCCGAATTGATAATAAACGAGAGATTTTTGACAAAAAACAAGCGATAATGTTGATAACAATATTGAAATCGAAGATTCACCGCGTACGTGTGACGGACGCAAACGTGGACTATGTGGGCAGTATCACTATCGATGAGGCATTGATGGACGCAGCGGGGATAGTGTCGGGCGAGAAAGTGCAAGTGGTGGACAACACCAATGGGGCGCGATTAGAGACGTACACCATCGCGGGTCAGCGCGGCAGTGGCGAGATATGCATGAACGGTGCAGCAGCGCACTTGATGCACCCGGGCGACACCATCATCATCATGGCCTATGCGCTGATGACTCCCGAGGAGGCGAAAACCTATAAGCCGCAGATCGTTTTCCCTGTGGACAACCAACTATGGACGGGTTCTTCACACTGACACATACTGACACCGCGAGTGCAGCCCGTGCCGGCGTTATCCACACCGACCACGGCGACATCGAGACTCCCATCTTCATGCCGGTGGGAACGGACGGTACGGTGAAAGGGGTGCATCGACGCGACCTGACAGACGCTGTTCACGCGCAGATTATCCTCGGTAACACCTACCACCTGTACTTGCGCCCCGGCACGGCCATCTTGCGCCAAGCGGGCGGTCTGCACCGCTTCGAGGGATGGACCAAACCCCTCCTCACCGACTCGGGCGGTTACCAAGTGTTCTCGCTCGCACAGATACGCAAGATGCGCGAAGAGGGCGTGGAGTTCTCGAGCCATATAGATGGCCGCAAGCTCTTTTTCTCGCCCGAGGGCGTGATGGATATCCAGCGCGAGATAGGAGCCGACATCATCATGGCTTTCGATGAGTGCACACCCGGCACGGCCGACTACAGCTATGCGAAGAGTTCGATGGAGCGCACCCATCGCTGGCTCGACCGTTGCATAGCGCGTTTCGACAGCACGGCCGACCTCTACGACTATCGGCAGCACCTCTACCCCATCGTGCAGGGGTGCGTCTATCCCGACTTGCGACGCGAAGCAGCTAAGCGGTTGCGCGACCTCGACCGCGATGGATATGCCATCGGTGGACTGGCAGTGGGCGAGCCCGAAGAGATGATGTACGAGATGATAGAGGTGGTCAACGACATCCTGCCCGCCAACAAACCGCGCTACTTGATGGGCGTGGGTACACCATGGAACATACTCAACGCCATCGAGCGAGGAGTGGACCAGTTCGATTGCGTGATGCCCACCCGCAATGGCCGTAACGGACAGGTCTTCACGTGGCAGGGAGTGATGAACATGCGCAACAAGAAATGGGAGGACGATTTCAGTGAGTTCGACCCCACAGGCACGTGTTACGTTGACCACGACTACAGCCGCGCGTACGTACGGCACCTCATCCACGCCAAGGAGATGCTGGGATTAGAGATACTCTCTATCCACAACTTGGCCTTCTACCTCCGGCTCGTACGCACTGCACGCGAACATATCATTGAGGGTGACTTCAAACAGTGGAAAGACGGCATCATGCCGCAGATAACGCAACATCTATGAAAGGACTGAAGCGCATCGATTGGTACATAATAGGCAAATTCTTGGGCACGTTCTTCTTCGCGATTGTGCTCATCCTGTCTATTGCCATCGTTTTCGACCTGACAGAGAAAATGGACGAGTTCTTCGAGAACAATGCCCCGCTCCGGCGCATTATCCTCGACTACTATCTGCCCTTCATCCCCTACTACATGAACATGTTCTCCAGCCTCTTCATCTTCATCTCCGTGATTTTCTTCACCAGCAAGATGGCAGGCAACTCCGAGATTATCGCCATGCTGGCTTCGGGCATCTCGTTCAGGCGACTGATGTTGCCGTACATGCTTTCCGCCACGTTCCTCTTCGTCCTTTTCTGGTGGTTGGGCGGCTATATCATCCCCCCTGCCACGGAGAAGATGCTCGATTTTCAGGACGAGTACATCCAGAAGATTAAGTCAGAGAACGTGCGCAACGTGCAGATGATGGTCACGCCCGGCACTGTTCTCTATATCGAGACGTTCCAGAAACGGACGAGTACCGGTTACCGCTCGAGTTACGAGCACTACGAGGGTAAGACGCTACGCTCGCGCATCACGGCCGACCGCTTGCGATACGATGGCACCGAAGAGGAGCCCTACAAATGGCATTTCGAGCAGTACGTCCGGCGCGATTTTGATGGGATGCACGAGACCATCTCCCGCGGCACACGACTCGACACCACCATCATGCTACAGCCCAAAGAACTCTTCATCACGGCCGAACAGGCACAACAGATGACTAACCCCGAACTGCGCCGGTACATCAAGCTCCAGAAAGCGCGCGGGGCAGGCAACACCGAAGCGTTCGAGACCGAGATGCACAAGCGTTGGGCATCACCTCTCGGCGCGTTCATCATGACCCTACTGGCCGTGACAATGTCGTCCAGAAAAGTGCGAGGCGGGATGGGCAAGAACCTCGGCATCGGACTCACACTGTCGGCGCTGTACATCCTCTTCTCAACCGTCAGCACCACTTTCTCCGTCAATGGCGTAATGACCCCTTTCATGGCCGTGTGGTTGCCGAACTTCATCTTCCTCGCCATCGGCATCTACCTCTACCAACGAACACCCAAATAACAGATAATCAAACACATAAAGATATGAAAAAACTCCTCTTATCGTTAATGCTTGTAGGCGCAACCGGCGCTTTTGCATGCACCAATTTCCTTGTCGGCAAAGCAGCGTCCGACAATGGTCAGACGATGATTACGTACGCTGCCGACTCGTACAGTCTGTATGGGTTCTTGCGTTACCAACCCGCGGCCAACCATGCGCCAGGGGCGATGCGCCAAGTGTATGATTGGGACTCGAACAAGTATCTCTGCGAGATTCCCGAAGTGGCGCACACGTACAGCGTCATCGGCAACATGAATGAGCACCAAGTGACCATCGGCGAGACAACGTACGGCGGGCGGCTGGAACTGATGGACACCATCAGTGGTCTCATCGACTACGGGTCGATGATATACATCGCTTTAGAGCGCTCAACGACCGCTCGTGAGGCCCTCGCCTGTATGACCGACTTGGTCGAGCGATACGGGTACGCCAGTGAGGGCGAGTCGTTCTCTATCGCCGACCCCAACGAGGTGTGGTTGCTCGAACTGATTGGTAAAGGGCCGGGCAACAAAGGAGCCGTGTGGGTGGCCGTACGCATACCCGATGACTGCATCAGCGGACACGCCAATCAGCCACGCATCACCCGACTGCCACTCGACGCAAAAGGGCGATGGAAACGCGGGAAAAGTCATGTGGCCAAAGTGGTGGATGCCGATGGCGTGGAGTGGATGTGGACGAAAGACATCATCGATGTGGCGCGTCAACACGGTTATTTCGAGGGCAAAGATGCTGATTTCTCTTTCGCCGACGCGTACGCCCCGCTCGACCTGCTCGCCGCGTACGGATGCGACGGTCGAGTCTGGAGTTTCTTCCGCCATTTCTCTACCG
>CALAUY010000013.1 GCA_937892015.1 uncultured Bacteroidales bacterium
TTGCTCGCTAAAGCGAAGCGGTTTTTGCTTCACCCCTACCTTAGGGGAGGAGCCAAGTAAGAATCGACTGACCCTGAAGATATGGTAAAATGTTAAAATAAGCTATACGCCTAAAATGAGACCCTGAAGATATGGTAAAAATGCTAAAATGAGACTTGGAATACATGGTAAAAACGTTAAAATATTAAAATGTTATGGTATGGAGGGGGTACGGAGAGGGTATAGAGGGGGTAAGCAAAACGTATGACAATTTTTATAGCTTTCGAGATGGAATCGTACCCCTCCACCGCAAGCGGGACATTCCCTACCTTAGGGGATTGCTCCTACAGAGCTAGCCAGATTAGTACAGAAGAAGGATATGAGAGAGGAGAGGAGAGGAGAAGATATGACAGAATGAGGACAGAATGAGGACAGAATGAGGACAGAATGATGACAGAATGATGACAGAAAGAGGACAGAATGAGGACAGAATGAGGACAGAAATATGTTATGAACATGTCATGAACATGTCATGTTGTGGACGAATAAGGTTAATGTTCAAATCGGCTGAAAAGGTGCAATCTTTCTTTTAAACCTGTAATATATACTTTAACGAATGGATACGATGTACTAACAGGTTAAATGTACAGATTGATTCCGGAAATGATTGAAAATAGGCTCTTTAATGAGGTAATTACTTTGTTACTAACAATTTTGTTACTAATTTATTTGGTAGTTTCAAAAAAAAGTAGTACCTTTGCAGCAGTTTTTTAAAAATATAGTGTAATGAAGACACCTTTTATGTATGGAGTTGCTGCCGATGCTGATCATTTTACGGATCGCGAAGAAGAGAAAAAGCGACTGCAAATGAACTTCGAAAACGGCATTAATACGATTATCATCTCTCCCCGTCGTTGGGGAAAGACATCGTTGGTTAACCGCGTTGCGGAAAACATGCTCACTAATTCGTTGGTACAGGTTGTGCGAATTGACGCTTTCTCAGTTCGAACCCCTGACGATTTTTATCGATTGCTGGCAACTGAAATAATCAGGCAAACATCTACGCGTTTGGAAGAATGGGTAGAAAATGCGAAGCGATTCCTTTCTTCGTTGTTTCCGGTTATCTCTGTTTCGCCCGATCCAATGAACCCTGTTTCATTGAGTATAAAGAGCGTTAGCAATAATTATAGTGAAGAAGTGTTGTCCATGCCCGAACGCATCGCCCAAGCCAAAGGAGTACATTTGGTTATTTGTATTGACGAATTTCAACAGATAGGTGAGTTGAAAGACAGTTTGACATTCCAAAAGCAATTGCGTAGTGTATGGCAGCATCAGCATAATGTGTCCTATTGTTTGTACGGAAGCAAGCGACATCTCTTGATGAACATGTTTGGGAAACGTAGTTATCCATTCTACAAATTTGGTGATATTTTGTTCTTAGAACGTATTCCGATAGCGTATTGGCAAGAGTATATTTCTTCTCGGTTTGTGGAGAGTGGGCGTCGAATAGATACGCATTATATTGAGGAGATTTATTCGTATGTGAATGGTGATTCGTCATATATTCAACAGTTAAGTTGGCTAGTTTGGACACGCACAGAAACCGAAGTGACCGATGAGGTGTTGACAGAGTCCCAAAATGATTTGTTAACACAGAATCACGCACTGTTCATGGAACAAATCAATAGTTTGTCAGCAAGTCAAATACGATTTATCAAGGCGATGCAAGCAGGAAAGTCAGTGAGTCTCGGCCACAAAGAGGTAATTGACGAGTTCGAGTTAGGCAGTACCGCCAATGTGGCAGTTTTGAAGAAAGCATTGCAGAAAAAGGGAATCATCGACATTGAAGGTGGCAGGGTTTATTTCTCTGATCCTCTCTTCAGCCATTGGCTTCGTAGAAGTGCTCCATGGTAAAGAGAGGAGAATGGGAAACTCAAGGAAATTCAAGGAAACATAGGAGCGACGAGGTGGGTGGAGGTTTGTTGAACACGAATGGAACGAATAAGAAGGAACAAAGAGCATGAAGATAATACCACTACACCGCAAGCGGGACCTGCCTACCTTAGGGGAGAGAGTCTGATTAGAATACATAGATACAGTTTCATACCCCTCCACCGCAAGCGGTCCCCCTGACTTGGGAGTTCTATGAAAGCCACCGGCTTTCAATCGCAAAACCGCCCTTGCTCGCTAAAGCGAAGCGGTTTTTGCTTCACCCCTACCTTAGGGGAGGAACCTGATTAGTACCGACTGATAGGGCAAGGACGGAAGAGGGACGGAAGAGGGACGGAAGAGGGAGAGTTAATAGATATGTAATGAAAGGGAAAGGGAGAGGGGAAGGGGAAGGGGAAAGGAAAACATGAACTTTGTATTTGGGGAAATAAACTAACGTTTTTATTCACACAAATTTCCCCAGTGAGCGACTATTGGGAGGGTTTTTTGATTTGGAATTGGTCTTTCTCCTTACCCCCGGATAGCGACTAATGGGCGGGTTTTTTGATTTGGAATTGGTCTTTTTCCGGTATGAAATCGTAGAACCAGTAGCACTCGGCTATTTTTAGTCGTTCTTGTCGCAAATAGGTCCTGCTGTGGTGTCGCAAATCGAACACGGTGCACGGCGTGTAGATATTCTTCCCTCCCGGACTATGGAGGTTGGCACGGAACTTATGTGTGCCAATCTCAAAGAAAACGGCACGGTAGGCAAAAAAACATAGTACCAGCATCAGACTCAGGTTCTTGACGATAGTCATCGCGTTCTCCCGTAGGGGTTCTGCGTCTTCGGCATCCTGAACCACCCGGAAGAGATACATGATTAGCACCGGCAAGAAGAACGAGCGGATGCGCCAGAGTAAGTAGAAATAATGGTAGAAGAGGGCAGTCAGCAGCAGTCCCATTATCACTGCCGCTTCTGTCCCGCGCCCGATGTCGTTTCGGTTCTGAAGGTAATACTCCATAAACACCACAGCGGCAGCGTAGAGCAACCAAGCGGCCTGGAACTGCCGACCAAGCGCAAGATGCAGGTTCAGCGACAGAACAAACGACTCGGGTAACGGCAGCGATGAGATGATGGCCGAACTGATGGTTGATACCGGCAACACCAACATCAAGAACAGTAAAACGAGAATGCCGATGAAGAACCACCGCTCCAGCTTGTGGTGATGCACCAAAAAGAAGAGCCATGCCAGACTCACAATAAAAATACCCGACTTGTGCATCTCCACTGTCAGCCATGCGCAAAGCAATGCCCACACGTATTTTCTTTTGTCCATCAGCAGCACCATCAGCAGAAAGAAACTGACGCTCAGACACTGGCGGTGCGCCGCAAAAATGAGGTTGTAGTCGAGCATCACAAGGATAGTCAGGGCTATTGTCTTGTGTCGCTTGATGCGCCTAAAAAGCAGTGCAATCACGGCGAAATAGAACGTTGTAACAATCGCCGTCATCCAATAATAACTCAGCCCGAGTCCTTTCAGTATGGCGCAAAAAAGGATGTACCCGTGCTCGTATTCGTAGTGGTCGGGATGGCGTAAGTACCACTGCCACGGGTGCAGATGCTCGTAGATGGGCACATACGTGTAGATGTCGCCGCCGTAGTAGTAACGGATTACGAAAAGAAACCATACGACGGCGAAAACTATTCGGTATAGTGTCTGTTGTGCACGGTCTCTCCCCGTCAGCGCCAAGTCAACAAACCCGGCTCCAACCACCAGCACAAATATGTACATCAACAGCGACACTTTGAACTTTGAACTTTAATTAAACGGTTCTCTGTACGTACACCCTTCCCGCCAACGGCTACAACCATACGCGGAATGTCCCCTGATGATGATGCCTTGATGGCAGACGGGGCAGACAAGGCCTGTCTTGCTTGTCTTGACCTCGTACACCACCTCTTCGGTCAGTGTCTTCAGTTCGTCGAGGAAGTCTTTTGCCTGCATTTCGCCGCGCTCAATCATGCGCAGTTTTTTCTCCCACTGACCGGTCAGTTCTGCCGACTTCAGCAACGGCGTATTGATTAGGCGAATCAGTTTGACCGCTAATGGCGTGGGATGCAGACTTTTGCCGTCCTTAACAATGTAATTGCGTTGGAAAAGTTTCTTGATAATCTCGGCTCGTGTAGATGGTCGTCCAATACCGTTCTCCTTGAGTGCGTCGCGCAACTCTTCGTCCTCCACGGTCTTGCCGGCCGTTTCCATCGCCCGAAGTAATGTCGCTTCTGTATATGGTTTGGGCGGAGTGGTTTGTTTCTCTATGAGCGATGGCGTATGTTCGCCCATCTCTTGAGCTTTGAAATCCGGTAGCGTACGCTCTTCGTCTTGTGGTCGCTCCTCATCCTCTTCGTCCTTGTTCTTCGCCGTTTGTCCTTTACTTGCCATCTCGAACACTTCGCGCCAACCCGGCACAAGGATTTGCTTACCGCTCGTCTTGAAGAGCACGCCATTGCCGTCCTCTTTGGCACGATTAGCCTCGTCGGCGACTATGCCCCACACGGTTGTCGTGCTTGTCTTGCATTCCGGATAGAAAGCAGCAATGAACCGCAGAGCCACCATGTCGAACACTTTCTGCTCGTCCGGCGTAAGTGCTACGGGTGGCTGACCAGTTGGGATAATAGCGTGATGGTCAGTCACTTTGCTGCTGTCGAACACCTTCTTCGACTTGGGCAGTTGCTGCGCTTTTCCTGTCCGCTGTTTTTCCCGCCTCACCATGTCGCGCAACAGACCTATCTGCGGGAAATGCGCCTCTATTCCTTTCAGTATGGTCGGCACTTTGGGGTAGATATCGTCGGAGAGGAACGTGGTATCTACTCGCGGGTAAGTGGTGACGTGCTTCTCGTAGAGGCTCTGGATGACGTTGAGTGTCTTTTCGGGGCTGAATGCGTATTTTTTATTGCACTCGACTTGCAGCGATGTCAGGTCAAAGAGCCGCGGCGCATATTCCGTGCCTTTCTTCTTCTCCACTTTCGTCACCATAAAGGGTAGTTGCCGCAGTTGCGCCACTATCTGTTCGCCCTCTTCGGCCGACATGATAGGTTTCAGCCCCCTCGCATTGGTTTGTTCTTCCTCATCCTCCTTACGCACTATTGCATTGAACGTCGTACCGCGATAGTCGGTCTTTATTTCCCAATACGTTCGAGGCACGAAACGGTCAATCTCGCGTTGCCTATCCACGATAAGCGCCAATGTGGGAGTCTGTACGCGGCCTACACTCAGCGGCGTATGGTCGTCTGTGCGGTTGTTCTTGTAGCGGATGGTATAGGCACGTGTGGCGTTGATGCCCAGCAACCAGTCCCCGATGGAGCGCATCAGCCCTGCTTCGTAGAGTCGCTGATACTCGCTCTGGTCTTTCAGTTGGCGAAACCCCTCACGGATAGCTTCTTCCGTCAACGACGATATCCACAGACGCTTGACCGGACATTTGGCACCGGCTTTCTGCTGGACCCAACGCTGAATCAGTTCGCCCTCTTGCCCCGCATCACCGCAGTTGATAATCTCGTCCGCCTGACTGAATAGCGACTGTATGATACGGAACTGTTTTTGGACACCCTTGTCGTCACTTACCTTAATCCCGAAACGGTTGGGAATCATAGGCAACGAACTCATGTTCCAGTTCTTCCATTGTGCGTTGTAGTCGTGCGGGTCGAGCAGTCCGCACAGATGACCGAAAGTCCAAGTCACCTGATAACCATTGCCTTCCATGTATCCATCGTGAGCTTGGTTAGCTCCCAGAACACGGGCAATGTCGCGACCCACAGAAGGTTTCTCAGCGATACAAACTATCATAAATACGATGCTATGGTGTTACGTCATTGAGCAAAAAGAGGCTGCTTACAGATACAGCAGCCTCCTTTTGCTCATTCAGTTATTTAACGTTCGTCGTGTATCATTCAACACGTGCTCCCGTTGCGGTGTACATCACACCATTGCGGATGATGTACAGTTGGCCGTTCTTGATAACTTTCGTTACTTGTTCTTCGCCATTCAGGTTATTGATTGCCGAATCTTCGAGCTTAACGCTTGCCGTCTTAGTGTTGAGGTTCACGGTGATGGTATATGTGCCCGGGTTCGCTGTTAAGCAGAGTTCGCCCACGGCCAGATCGTACGTGCCATCGTTAACCACGAGTTCGTTGTTGGTGGCTCCACCGAAACGATTGGCGTTGGTAAGGGTCCAATCATCGGTTTCAGGCTTAACCGTGATGAAAGCGAAATAGCTTGCACCCTCTTTGGTGAACTCGAACGTGCCCTCGAAGATGTTCTCGGCTTTCTGAGTCATCTCAATAGCTTCCGATGGTTTCCATCCCTGGTTGTCACCAATCTCGTACAGGTGTTCATATACCGTTACTTCGGGGTTCGGGTCGCCCAGCTTCGTGATGGTCAGGATGGCAGCTGTGTCTGCCGTGTTCGGGTCGATAACGAACGAGCAACTGTCGCCAAGGAACGGATTGCCAACCAGTACGGGACTTGCAATCCATCCCTGATCGAGAACCGTGGGCTCAATATTGCAGCCGTTACCGCCATAGATGTCGAGCAGTTTCCATGTACCATCAGCTTGCTCTTCGCACTCTTTCCAAGTCCAATCGCCACCATTCCACGGGTGTTTAATCTTGTAAACAACATTCGGATTGAGGTTGGTGATGGTCAAGACCTCGGCAAGAGTGGTCGCATTGGGATTGATCACAAACAGGCAAGAGTCGCCAGTGCTCGGATTGCCGACAAGAGTCGGTTGAGCAATCCACGTGGAGTCCATAATAGCGGGTTGAATGTTGCAACCCGTACCACCATAAACGTCAACAAGTTGCCATGTGCCGTCAGTCTGCTCTTCGCACTCTTTCCATGACCAATCATCGTCAAGACCGGTACCCCATGGGTGCTTAATCGAGTAAACAAGTGCAGGCTCTACATACGATGCCCAAACAACAGAATTGTAGCCATTGCCGGTTTTAGCCTCAACCCACGTGTCAACGATGTTGCCGACATGTCCACGCAAATCGAACAGAGCTGTCTGATTAAAGAGACTGTCGGTAGAAGCGTCATGACGAGAGAACGATACATAACGGAAAGCACCGGCAGGTGCGGTAAACTTAACCACTGAAGGATCCATGAGAAGCACTTCACCGACAATGTCCGTTGCTTCACCACCTGCATTGTAGAAATGAGCCACTTGTTTAGCTTTGTCGTTAGTCCAGAAGCCTACAACTGATTTTTCTGTATTAAGATAAAGCGGCTCGTCAGCCTCGAAGACGTAGTCGTCAAGAGCAACATCTGATTTACCATTGCAGTAGATGATAACTTCCGTTACGTACATGCGCTTGCTGGTGGTCTCAATCAAAATGGTCTCAACATCAGTATTGCCATCGAACACTTTAGTATAAGGCGTGATAACTTTGTTTCCGTATTGAGTTAAGTCAACCTCATCTCCCATAAATTTAGCAGCACCTTCATTTGCACTATACGCACTCGCGCGGAAAACAATAGAGTCAGGTCGAACTGCCGAAGCAAGATGGATGGTAAGTGTACCGACAGCACTTCCGGTACCAAACTTAATGCCGTAGCCATTACGTGCATTATAGAGTTTTGAGCAACCGGAAACGCTTTCTACCATACCACTCTCAAACTTGAAGATGGCGTCAACAGAACTTACAGCGTTGCTATTGTCACCATTGTTAAGTGTCATGTTATCTTTGAATACGAGATGAAGAGGCGCATTCGAGGTAAGTACTTGTGCCGCCGGAGCGGGGGTAACAAACGCATTGACCTCTTTGGCAAGCGGGAAAGCGTAGAAACGCTCGGAGGATGCCGAAGCTACGTACAGGTTGTTTGCTACATCGAAAGCCAAACCATCAATGTTGCCGCCAAGAATACCCGTCTCGATCAGTTTTGTGAGGACAGGTGCGCCAACTGAATCATATCCAATCGTGAAGACAACGGCACGTCTGTTGGAGCCGATGGCTACTAGGTCGTAAGTAGGATTGACAGCAACAACACCACGATAAGATGCGCCACCATCGGCGTTGCTCAACAACTCGGTATTAACAGAAGCGCTGATTTCGAAATCTTTCACGCCTTGAGCATTCATGTGTGCAAGACATGGATACGCGTCAATAGAGTAGCGATGCTCTGCAAACCAGAATCCGCCGCGTCCGTCGTAAGCGGCATCGCAGTCGGCGTTACCAAAACCAAGCACTTGGGTCTGGTCCAGACTAGCTACGGCCGAATCGACAGGGATGACGTTCATCTGATATTTGTTGAGCGAACCGGCACCAACCGTCACACCTTCCATCGTATATAGTTCGTCACCCACAATTTCGACAGCATCCACAGTAGCCGATGCGGCAAGTACCTGAACGAAATTAGCCGACGGGTTGGCCGGATCCATACGATAAACGCCCATAGTGGCAGCGTCGCGAGAAGCTACATACACGTAACCGTTAGCGTCAATAGCTGCACGTTTGAAGCCGAGACGACTGCTGCGAGTTCCGCCAAGACCACCGTCATAACCGGTAAGAGCAGCCGTGTCACCATTGGCGAATGTGAGGTCGGCGTTGTAGATGTAGAAACCACGAGTCTGCGCTTTGGTGGCATCCGAACCGCCATCACTTGCACCATCGGTACTCTCACTCACGTAGATGCGACCGAAGAATGGCGACTCATAATTGTTGTCAACCACTACGTCTTGCGGCAGATAGTAGTTGTACATGCCGTCACCATTGCATGCGTCAACGAACTGAGTAGCATCACTTTCTGCCTTGATACCCCAAGCGTATTGTCCACCCGGGATGGTACTCAGGTTGATAGCAACGCTATGTGCACCTTTTGATAGCAATGCAGCGTCTTTCACCGGAACAGAAATGGGGTCTCCTACTGCCGGATACAGCAAAATGGAAAGACCGGTTGCATCAGTGTTCAGCACATACTCAAGAGTGGCACTATCGCCCTGCTGAGTAGCTTTCAGGCCCGATGCATAGATGTTAAGATCTGCTGCGTACAGCGAAACTGCCGCAAACAGAGCCAACATGCAAGAGAAGATTTTTTTCATGTTGTTTGATTTTTAAGTTAAACGTTATGTTGTTTTACGCAATTTTGCACAAATTTCGCCGCAAAGTTACAAAGAATTTTTGAATTATGCAAACTTTTTGGCAAAAAAAGTAAAAAAAAAGTGCAATCTCTTGCATATTTGAGAAAAAAGCAGTATCTTTGCACCCAAAATACCACTTTTATGAGAACTTTTTGCAAATTTTTGGTTGTAATCATGTGCCTCACCTATTCTGTTGTAGTGAGCGCGCAAGAGATGCGGGGCGTATGGATTGCCACTGTGGCCAACATCGATTGGCCGTCCAAACAGGCAATCGGAGATGCCGAGCTACAACAGCAAGAGATGCTCACGATGCTCGACACGCTCCAAGCACTCCATTTCAACATGATTGTCTTCCAAGTCCGCCCTACCGCTGATGCCCTCTTCCGCTCCCAGCTTGAGCCTGTCAGCAAATGGCTCGTCGGGCAACAGAACGCCATGTGGACCGGCAACGACATGCCTTACGATCCTCTCGCTTTCACGTGCACAGAAGCGCATAAACGCGGTATCGAAGTGCATGTGTGGCTCAACCCCTACCGTGTCACGGGTGGTGGCATGACCAAAGACGATCTTGCTCCCGAACATGTATTCTTCCAACACCCGGAATGGTTCGTCAAATACGGCAAGCAGTACTATTTCAACCCGGGACTGGACGAGGTACGCGAATGGCTCAACAACATTGTCGCTGACATCGTTGACCGATACGATATCGATGCCATCCATTTCGACGACTATTTCTACCCATACCGCGTTGCGGGCGAGGAGTTTCCCGATGCACAGACGTTTGCCGACCATCCGAGAGGTTTTAGCAATATCGACGACTGGCGACGCAACAACACCAACCTCGTCATTGCCGAGCTACACCAAACAATCAAGTCACGCAAACCTCACGTCGAGTTTGGTATCTCGCCTTTTGGCGTTTGGCGCAACTACCAAACCGACTCCATCCGTGGCAGTCGCACACAAGCCGGAGTACAGAACTACGACGACCTCTATGCCGACATCCTACTTTGGCTCCAAGAAGGTTGGATTGATTACGTTGCGCCGCAACTCTACTGGGAGATAGGCAAGAAAGTGGCAGACTACGAGATACTCCTCAAGTGGTGGTCAGAGAACACTTTCGGTCGCAAACTGTATATCGGCGTTGCGCCTTATCGCCTACAGACCAACCCCGACAAAGCGGCTAAAGCCACGGGGACGGCCAAAGCGTGGGGCGAACCCAACGAGATATGTCGGCAGATACGTCTGAACCGCAACAACCCCAGCTGTCAAGGCTGCATCATGTACCCCATCCATTCGCTGATGGAGAACCCGCTCGGACTGAAAGACTCGCTCCGAAACGAACTGTTCCGCGAGTATGTGCCGACACCCAAAGATTAACGTCATTGGTACATTGATACTTCAGTCACTCTCAATATTGCACTTCAAGAACATCCGCGAGGCCAACCTCGTTTTCGCGGACAAAATCAACTGTTTTGTCGGACTCAATGGTCAGGGCAAAACCAACCTGCTCGATGCCATCTATCACCTCAGTTTCACCAAGTCGTTCCTCAATAACCTCGACTCGCAGAACATCACTCACGGCGAAGATCTGGCACTCATACAAGGCACGTACGACAACGATGAGACTATCTCGTGCGGGCTCAAACGCGGGCAGAAAAAGCAGTTCCGACGTGGCAAGAAAGACTACAAACGTCTCATCGACCATATCGGGCTCATCCCGCTCGTCATGGTATCACCGCAAGACTCCGAGTTGATTACCGATGGGTCGGATGAGAGACGACGTTTCCTCGATGGTGTCATCTCGCAGCTCGACCGACCTTACCTCGACCATCTCACCCATTACAACGCCCTGCTCAAGCAGCGCAATGCCTTACTCAAGCAATGCGCCGAGCATGCGCCGAACGAGCCCGTACCCGCTACCGACGAGGAGAGTCTCTTCGAGATTCTTGAGATTCAGATGTCCTCACATGCCGAGTATATCTTCCGCGAACGAACGGCGTTCATCGAGCATTTCGTGCCCGTCTTCCGAGACCTGTACGCCGAGATTGCCGGGCATGAAGAGAACGTCTCCCTTGCGTATGTCAGCCAACTGCAAGACCGCGACTTGGCCGACGCTTTCCGACGCACTCGCAGCCGTGACCTCATACTCGGCTGGACATCACAAGGCATCCACAAAGATGACCTGCCCATGAGGCTCGGCGACTACCCGCTCAAGCAGGTTGCCAGTCAAGGACAACAGAAAACGTTCCTGCTCGCACTCAAACTGGCGCAAGCCCTATACCTCTCGTCCGAGACGCTGAACGGCAAACGCTCTAACGACCATTGTCTGCTGTTGTTAGACGATATCTTCGACAAACTCGATGCAACACGTGTCGAGCGCATCATCCGCCTGCTGCAGTCCGACCGGTTCGGACAGATTTTCATCACTGACACCGACCGACAACACCTCTCCGAACTACTCCCACAAGACAATCCCCACGCACGGCTCTTCACCGTACATAATGGTGAAGTGAACGGATAACAATCCTCAAGCCGTACGCCCCGAAAGCCGATTCAGAACGTCAGGTCAAACGACACCTCCATCTGTTGAGGCTCTCCGTCAATGCTCCCCGGCGTCCAAGCAGGCATTGTCGGTAACCACTCCAGCACTGCCTCGCGGAGAATCTCCGACTCGCTTCGCTCGCCTTTCTGTTGACTGCTACCCATCACTGCTGTATGTGTGCCGTACTTAGTGCCGTGCACGTCGCGGTAGTTCTCCGTCTCCACCACCGTCGAATAGACAGTCGCCTCCAGCGTCACACGCTCCGGGTCCGGCACCACTACCTGACCATGCTCGTCAATGACACACTCTACATGAATGCGAGCAGATGTGTCGTAATTAACACCTTTCGGACGCTTGAACGTCTTCTTAAAACACCGTTGCACCGCACGCTCCGTCCCTTTCGCATCCTTCCCAAAATACGGCTCTGTTCGCCCCTGCACGGTTTCTCCTTGTGCTGCTTCCTGTTCTGTCCGTCCCTGTGTGGTCTTTCCTTGTGCTGTCGGTGGCATCATCATCGTCGTCAACATCAGCCCTGTCAAAATCAGTAGTCTTTTCATATCTTTGTCTTTCTTATTTTTTTCGTTTTTTTGTTTCAGCCTGCAAAATTACTGCTTTTTTCTGATATATGCAAATATTTTGGCAAAAAAAATGAGGTTTTAGAGTGATTTGTTATGGTTGAGACGGTTTTTGAGGTCTCCGCGAGCATGGTGGTGCATACTAAAAGACATGGTTATGCCAACGAAAGAGAGGCTCCCTAATGGAAGCCTCTCTCGGAAGATATGTTGCGATTGAGTCGCTAAATGTGTCTATCTGTCAGCCCTTTACTTGACAATCAGTTTGCCTTGATAGAGAGCCGAGCCGGAAGAGATGCGTACAGTGTATGCACCGGCAACAGGCAGACCCGGGATAGTCTGAGACGGAACATCGGACGTGTAAACGAGCTTACCGACAGCATCGTAGATGCGGCAAGAGTAGTCGGCACTCATGTCAACAGCGGTCAGAATGCGTATATCCTCGCCGATACGTACGGGGTTAGGCGCAATACTCAGTTCGCTTGCATTGATATTGCCGAGTGCATCTTTCGTCTCAACGACGTAGATGGTGACGTTGACCATACCACATCCGAAGTCTTTCGAGCCATGGTAAACATAACCGGCCTGGTCAGTCTCAGGACAGAGCGTATCGTTGCCGAGCACGTACGGCAGGTCAGCCACCAAGACGGAGTCGATGTACGCCTCGCCCGAGGTCAACTGACGGAGCGTCAGATGTGCGCTCGTTACGCAACCGATGTCGCTGGTCACTACCACATCGTACTCGCCCGCTGTGGTCAGTCCACTGAAGAACTCGTCGGAGTACGAGCTACCCGTGCAGACTGCACCGTAGTAGTTGTACTTCTTCCCGTCACACATCGTGAGGTAGAGAGTCGTGATGGAGTCGCAACCGGTGACAACAGACGAGGTAGTGTCGCTGACGATGGTCGATTGATAATAGGTCTTACCGTGCCACGTGTAGGAGTCGTCGTTGCAGCCCACATGTAGCTCTTCGCGAACGGTCGGCAGCATCGTGATTTGGAGGACAACCATACTGTCGCAACCGAACTGACTGCCACCATCGATACGATGACGGATAGTCTCTGACTTGGTGACGTTAACATCGAATCCGTATCCATTGTAGTGCTCACCCTCGCAGAGCGTGACAGGAATCTCGTTTCGTGCTGCGGGGTTGACCCATATTTGCTGGATAGTGAGCGACATCGTGCTGTCGGCTTTCATCTCGTAGCGCGAGGTGGCGTTCAGGCCGACATGGAGGTCTTCGTACAAAATGCTGAAGCCATGCTCGTTGAAACCATATCCCTCACATATACTATCGACGTAGAGGTTGTCGGGCTCGATAGCCACCAAGCTGATGTTACCGAAATGGAAGTTGTTGTCGGCATTTGCCGTGGTCGATTCGCCGTAGAAACCAATCTTGACGGTGTGTCCGGCGTAGTTGGTCATGTTGATGTTGTACGTCCGGCCGATGGTCGGCACTTCGTTATAGACGAACTGTCCGGAACCGCTGTTGTTCCACTCGACCACATCAGCAGCATCCCACGTCTGCCCGCCATCAATGGAGACGGCAATCAAGAAGCGATCGTCAACGCCGGTGTACATCTCGTCATAACCGCTGTCGGAGTAGGGCACTAAACCGGCATCAACACTGAGAATCAAGCCCTGTCCTACGTTCGGCTCGAGGTCAATAGCGGGCGTAACCACCCAGTAGCTCCAGCTCGATCCGTATATATTGCCACGGAAGTGATTGGAAGCGATGACATTGTCGGCACTGACGACAGACCATCCTCCGGTGTAGGGGTTCATCTCTTGCCCGGCAAAGACTTGGGACGCGGGTGTATTAGAGCGCATCCAATCGTCCGGAACGGAAGAGGTGAACTCAGGAGCGAACGGTACGCCATAACTGGTGACGAGGGTGATGGTACGTGACCAGTCTGACATGTCATCATCGCCGCAGAGCTGCCGTCCGCGTACGTAGTACGTAGAGGATGGCTGCAGACCGAAGATCGAGTACGACGATACGTCAGTGAGTACGACCGAGTCGATGAGTTGCGTGAAGTGGAGGTCAGATGCCACTTGGATTTCAGCAACGTTGTTGGTGTCGTTGACGAACGACCAAGCGAGGTCGGCCTTACTGAGCGACACACTCTCGACATGGAAGTTAACCAGACCCATACAGTTGGTGTTAACCACACTCACGCGTACATTATCGAGGTAGATATTCGCATCATTGTATCCGTAGTTACTCGTTCCCATGAAGTAGATGTTCACCGTGTCACCAATGTAAGCAAGGAGGTCGATGGTGAAATCATTCCATTCGCTGAGTCCATCAAGTCCGGAGTTGAGCAGAACGGTCTTGGTGGTGTCGCCTGCATGTGCTATAAGCACTTGTGCATCACCACCGGCCGGGTTCTTCAGCGAGAACGAGAGTTGTGCCGCAGAACTGATAAAGATGTCGGGGGTCTTCAGGTAGTTGGTGTTGCCCGAACTGTTCGAATACGACTCAAAGCGTACACAGTTCGTTCCGTCAGGACCGGTACCCGTACATCCGCCGTTCGAAGAACCGCTGTTGTAGCACCACTTGTATGTAGAGTAAGAAGTCGTACCCTCGTCGTTGCTCCAGCAACTTGGTATATCGCCGGAGGAAGAGAGGGTGTTGAAGTTCTCCGCGAACGGTAAGTTGACCACTCCGCAAGCGGTACTAAAGGTAGCCCTGCGTGCATCGCTCATGTCATCATCGGAACAGATAGAGCGAACATATACGGTATATGTCGCGGCACTGTTGAGTCCGGTGATGGTTGCCGAAGTGGTGTTGACCGTTGTGGCGTTGCTCCAGTTGAGCTCGGCATCAGATGGTAAGCAGACATATTCCCATTGCTGCTCGGCACCACCGGCAGTCCACGCCACAGACGCGCTGTTGAGGTCGGCACTGAGGACGGTTATGGTAGCGGGTCGAACGCACGCAGATGCACGCATAACGGTCAGGTCGTCCACATACACTTGTGAGTAGAACGAGCTGGAATAAGCGGCTTGGTCGATGACAGCCAACAGGACGATACGATTGCCGTTACCGGTATAGGTGTTGAAAGCAACACTATAGTCGTCGTACGTGTCGGTCAGCGTAAGATCTTCGACGAGTTGGAACGTGCTCATGTCAACATCGCTGATGACACCCACAAGCAGGTGTTTATAGTAGCTGGAGTAGGAGCCCTCGTACGCCATAGCGGATAACTTGAGCTCAACGCCCTGCAATCCGACGGAGTCGTATTCAATCTCCGGCAGAATAGCGAAGCAGCTGTCAGCGGTGGTGTATGAAGAAACGCTTGCGTAGAGTCGCAACGCGTAAGTGCCCGAATGGACGTTCGTCGTCACTAAGCTCGGGTAATACGTGCTTACGTTGCTCTGCATGTTTCCTGCCCTCCAGCAGCTGACATCGCCCTCGAAGCCATCCGACCATGGCATGGGCTTCGGAGCACATTCGGTCTTGAAGGTCACGATGTCACTATAGCGGCTGACAAGTCCTGCATCACAATTAGCTTTCACTGCGGCCGAGTAGGTCGTTACACTGTTGAGTCCGTCGATGATGACAGAATCGGCAGTGACCACCTTAATCTGATAGGTGGTAGAATCG
This sequence comes from uncultured Bacteroidales bacterium, assembly GCA_937892015.1. Taxonomy (GTDB): domain Bacteria; phylum Bacteroidota; class Bacteroidia; order Bacteroidales; family Paludibacteraceae; genus Colicola. The sequence continues at coordinate 15,773 of CALAUY010000013.1, forward strand.
TTCAGGTCGAATGTCTCGGCCTCGCCGTAAGCTACAACAAACGACTGCCCAACCTCGAAGGCATCATTCCAAGAGAGGATGACAAAATCGGAACTGATGCTGTCTGCCGTGACATGGATAGGCGCAGAGCAGGTGGCAACTGTTGTGAACTTAGCGGCTCTCCATTCGCCGCCACAAGCTGCCTGGACGTAGAACCAGTAGTCTTTGTCCGGGAGCATGTCCGTGAGCGGATACGTGTATGTATATGCCGTGTCAAGCACGATGCCGGAGAAATCGGAGATAATCGTGTCGGCGAGGTAAACGAGCCACGAACGCTCAGAGCCCATCGGCTCCCATGAAGCGATGCCGGTGCCGGTGGTGAGGTCATGTACCCTCAAACTCTTCACAGCCGGGCACTCGGACGCAGTCATACAGAATCGGATGTTAGGCAATGTGCTATACAGAGAACCCGAACCGGTCGGCAGTTGCGTGCTGGAATCAAACGAGAGCGTTGCAGACGACGAGCCGGAGTTGACCTCACGAACCATATCGGTGGCAGACGTGCCGTAGAAATACGAGTCGTAACTTCCCGCCGTCAGCGTCGGGGCTGTCGGAGTGTAGATGGCCACAACGATATTGCTCTCACCATCCCATTCGAACGGCTGATCCAGTTCGATGGACACCCAGTTGCCGGCAGCACCGGCGATGAAGGTCGTGGTGCCGGTGAACACTTCGGTTAGCCCGCCTATCCATCCGGAGGCAAGCGATGTGGCCGATGTGTTGCCCATAAAGATAGTGTAGTTGGCAGCCGTCATGTCGCCACCGGAGTAGTTGCCGATATGCTCGAACTCGATGGATGTAATCATACCCGCAGCATCGTAGTCCTGCATTGTGTAAAGCTGCTGTGTGTAGCCCGGGTACAGGTAGTACGTATAGACAGGGGCATACGATGTAGTAGTCGTGCCACTGCCGATAGTGATGCATTCGTTGAGCATCGCACCGGTGGTGAACGCGACAGTAGCGTTCGGACTCACTTCGCCGTCCGAACAGAGTGCGCGGACATATGCGGTGTAAGCCGTCTGTGGTGTCAGACCGAACAACATCGTCGATACAGTGGCGGCAGTGTCGGTGATGACCACTTTGTTGGTGGCATCACCCACGATGCCTACTTCCCACTGTGTAGTCGTGCCGAAACGACTGCGATTCCACGTGAGAACAACGCGGTTGTGCTCGACACGTGTGGCCACAAGGTTGAACGCCGGAGCGCAAGTAGGCTCGGTGGTGATGGTCGTCTCACTCCATGGCGACTGTGCGTCATCAGCGACACAGACGCTGGCCACGTAGATGTGGTACGTTTGGTCGTAAGCGAGCTCGGACAGGTTGAACGCCAACGTGTCGTTCACGTAATGTTTCTCAGCAGCTGTCAACGCGGCTTCACTCATCGTATCGGTGCTATACACGTACATGAATGTGAGGTCTTGGTCGGCGAAAATCGTTGCCCACGAAACGGAGATGCCGTTGGCGGCAGAAAGTTCGCTGCTCAAGTTTATCACTGCCGGGCAGTTGGCGAGTGTAGCAAACGTCAGTTCCGCCCAATTGGACGAACCCTCGTCAACACCTTCTGCCGTACAGTTGGCACGTACATAGACGTGGTATGTGGTCTCGGCTGTCAAGTCGGTTAGTAGTACCGAATCGCCTGTCACGTTCGGGTAGTTGGCCGTCACGCCCGTGAAGTCGGTTATCTCGTTCTCGCTCACTACCACATCGCAACCGCTGAGATAATCGTCTTCAGAAGCATCCCAACGGATGATGGCCTCATGAGTGCCCATACCTACCAGTTCGAAGCTCAAATCAACCGGTGCCGGACAAGCCTCTACGGAGTACTGATACGGGATACTGATTGTCGGCAAGAAATCGTACGAGTTGACAGACAGCGATGAATATGTGTACTCCAGACGGCTCGCGTTCGACTGCGCTGTGCCGTAGAACGATGCGTTCTGGTACGTTGACAACGAGGTCGGCAGATTGAAATCAACGAGCAGGTTACCACCCGTGTAGGTGAACGGCTGATTGAAGACAACAGTCATCGTCGTGTCCGGCGCATAGAGCGATCCGGTATAGACATTCGTCAGTGCATCAGTAGCAAACGCAGAGGCGAGAGAGGTCTGATTGGTGATGGCCACGCTCACTTGGAACGAGCCGGCACCGTGACGCCAATACGTGTCAGACGTGTACGTACTGGGGTCAACTATATGGTACTTGAGTTGCGTGATGTCGAGTCCTAACAGGTCGGTCAGCATCGACTCAGGATAAATCGACTGCGTGTGTTGTTGCGAGTCGGTGTAGTATCCATAGACAGGCACATGCGAGTCGGTCTCATCACCGGCCGCAATGACATATTCGCCCTGACCGACCAGTGCCTTGGTCCGAACGGACGTACTAATCCAGTTGCTCGTGCCATCTTCGCCGCCACAGTTAGCGCGCGCATATATATAATAGAGTGTGCCGCGGTCGAGCCCGGAGAACGTATAGCGACCGGTTGAGTCAACATCGATTTTCCCTGTCGTCAGCGAATCGAGTGCCGATGCCGACATGCGAGACGTGGAGCAAACGAGCTCATAACCTTGCGGTGCCTGACCGGGTTTGGGCATCAACTGAACGGTGAAATGACGACGACTGACATCGGACAACACGATAGATGCCAACGGCTTGCAAGCGGCCTGCTTGGAAACGACGATATTATCTACGCCCATATAGTAGTTGCTTGTGCCGCCACGTCCGTAGCGCAACGCTATGTAAGCGATGTCGGCCACCGAGTCGGGCACATCGGTCAGGTACAGTTCTACATCCTGCCAATTGGTGGTCTTGGTGTAGTCGGCCAGCGAGACGAATGAAGCTGTATCAGTGATGTCTGTCATGTATCCGATTGACAGAGCTCCACTGCTGACGGTGTTCTCCTCTTTGTGCGAGAGCTCAATCTGCAGGGTGTTCAGCGGCAAACCGAACTTCGGCAGGATGGCATATCCGGCACGGGCGGTGCTGGAACGGAAGTAGAGCGACTGATTGCCCGACTTGACGTACGACGATGAGTTGTTGACGTAGATATACGGATAACTTCCGTCGTTGGCGTTAAGCAGTGTCCAGCAGAGCGGTGCATCTGACGTGGATTCGCCAAGCTCCATATCCTCGAAGCCCTCATTCCACGGGAAATCAACGATATCGCCGCAAGCGGTGCGGAAACGAGTGTGGGCCGACCAACGAGATGCCTCTTCGCCGCAGAGCGCACGTACATATGCGTAATAGATTGTCGATGCTGACAATCCGCTGATGACGATAGAGTCGGCGGAAACAGTGCCGCTGAAGACCGGCACTTCGTTCGACAGGTCGGGATTGCCGATGGACGGCATCACCACCACTTCGTAAGCGGTTGCGCCATTGTCGTCCCAGCGATAGATGGCACCATCCACTTCTATCTCGAGCTCCGAGATGCGACCTTCCACAATCTGCGGACAGCTGAGCGACAGGCCTACTTCTACGTTATCGATACCGATGGCAGTAGCACTGTCGCCGGACTGGGCAAGGAACATAATGTACTTGCCGAAGTCGTCGTTATAATCGCCCTCATAGTCCTTGAAGCTGACAGCGTACATCTTCTCTTCGAGCGAGTCGGATGCATAATCCAGCCTCAACGTCTGAACGGCAGTGAAGGTGGAGAAGTCCGTCGGGTCGGTGATGACTCCCACTGCCAAACGGCCGAGATTAGTGGCATCACGATTGGTCTTGAAGGCGTTGAACAGCACCTCGTACTTATTGATGGAATCGACGCTCAGTAGTGGCATAATAGCATACAGGTCGTCACCACGAGTGATGGAGTCGCCGGTGGTGGCGTTCTTCACGAACGCAAGGTACTGGCCGTAACCCGATGCGGAAGTGATGGATGGGTCGTCCGTATCGCGCACGCCCGGGGTGTTGACGCCAACCGACCAGCAATCAATATCTTCGGCGTTCTCGAACGTTACGAGTCCCAGCTCTTCGAGCGACATCGAGTCGCACTGCGTCTTGAACGTGCTCTCTATCCATTCTCCGTTGGTGTCGCAACTCTGGCGAGCACGTACGTAGTAACGTGTGTTTGCGGTCAGTCCGGTCAGAATGAACGGATTAGCTGTTACGCCTTGGTGTTGCTCTACCACGGCAAAATTGGCCGAATCCGACACCTCGATATCCACGCTCTGCGTACCACCGACTATCCAAGCGATAGAAGCCTCACTCGGCGAACCGGCCACGGCGCGAAGCGAACTCAAGCCGGTGCAGTTCATATCGAGCTGCGAAACGGTTATATCATCGATGGAGACATCGTACTGAGAGTTGCATGTCCATTGGAAAGCCAAGTGTTGAGCCGTAGCGGGCAGGCCAATCAGCATCTTCTCCGCTTTCACGTACTCGTGCAACGTGGTGCACGGATAGGTCTCAATCTCGTGGAAGATAGTGTCGTTGGCGTTGTAATAACCCAACTTCAGCACGCCTAACGATGAGCTCTCGGTGGCATACCAGAACACAATCTTCAGGGTGTTGAGTTGTGCGGAGAACTCCGGCATGACGGCAGTGTTTGTGCCTGAACCGTAGAACGCAAGCGCTTTCGTGCCGGTATGAACGAACACGTAACTGCCCTCAGTAATGACGTGCGGAACGATAGAAGTAGAGATGGACGAGAGCGTCCAGCAGTCGGGCTCGTAGGCCGGATCGGTGCTGCTATAACTGCCGCCCTCGAAGCCCTCGAAGCCCTCTGACCATGGCAGTGCCACCGAACCGCAAGCGGTGGTGAAATCGGCCTTCACCGCCTTACTCTGACTCTCGGCTGAGCAATAAGCGCGCACATACAGACGATAAGTCGTACTGCCACCCAGTCCGCTGAGAGCAACCGACGGGGTGTTGACCACCGCGGCATTGCTCCAGTCAACGACCGTGTCGTTTGCAGGGATGCAGAGATACTGCCACTGTGTCTCATCACCGCCGGCCGACCATGTCGCCGTGGCGGAAACGCCGGTGATGTTCGTCACCTGCAGGTTCTGCGGCCTAATACACGTCGAGATCTCCTCCACAGTGATGTCGTCAATACCCATATAATAGTTGTTGCTCGTACTGCCACCATAACGGAACACGATGTACGCGTCACCGGCTACAGCTGCAGGTACGCCGGCAAGCGAGATCTCCTCTTCCTGCCATGAGGTCGAGCGGGTGCATTGGGCGATAGAGACGAACGTTGCCTCATTGCTCTTATCGGTCATGTAACCCACATCCAGCAAACCGCTGCTCGTCGTACTCTCCTCTTTGTGCGAGAACGTGATCATCAGCGTGTTGAGCGGGGCATCAAACTGCGGCAGAATAACGTATTCGTACATCGAACCGCTGGAAACGAAATAGAGTGACCTGTTTCCGTTCAGCACGAAGTTGGCGCTGTTGTTCACATAGACACGCGGATAGGATGTCGAGCCGGCGTTGGCATTCAGCGTTGCCCAGCAGGGGTTGAAGAACGCTGCCGTGGCACTGCCCACATTGTAGCTCTCGAACGTCTCCACATAAGGCAACGAGCTGATGGCCGCGCAGTTCGTCGTATATTTCTGTTTGGTCTCGCCGTACATCGTATCGTTGCCGCAGAGGGTGTTGACGCGATAATAGTAAGACGTGAGCGTCGTCAGACCAACGAACGTCACAGACGGTGTCTGCACGTTCTTCACTTGCAGCAGTGAGTCGGGGTTATTGCCGTCGAAGAGCTCTACTACCCAGTTGGTCATGCCGCGGTCAGTCCATTCCAGACTGAGCGACGTGCCATCGTCGTTGACGTACGTCACGTAGGCCTGACGGCACGTGGGGATAGGTTCGATATGGAGTGCATCGATATGGTTAACCGACCCGTAAGTGCTGTTAGGACTGGACGGACGAACGGACACGATGGCCACGTAATGGCCATCAGCATCATGACCGTCCAAATCGACCTCACAGAGTGCGTACGTGTTCTTCTCGCCGTTGAAAACGGCCAACTGCGTGAACGTGCTCAAGTCGTACGGGTCGCTCATCACGCCCACAGCTACACGCGACTGGCCATCGGTGGCTGCTGCTAAACGGAACGAGATCATCTGTCCCGCGAATGAGTCGATATAAGGCAACGTCATCCATCGGTCGATACCCTGCAACAGCACATGGGCGCTGTCGTACTTGGGCGATGTGGTGACAATCTTCGGATAGAACGATGTGTAGTCTTTCAGCGGGAAGTACAAGCCCGGATAGACTTTCGACGAGGAGGTGCTGCGCAACTCATTGTCTTGTAAGCGGATAAACTGCGTCGCCTCGGCTGTCTTCTGGAACTCATATGCCAACGGCAACGTGGCACGAGCAGGGATGCGCCGCGTAACGGGGAACGACCAATCGCTCACGTTGCTGCCATGCACTGCCTGTGCATATACAGCCACAATCGAGTCACCGAAATTGCCGCTCACGTGGTACGTGTCGCCGTGGATGCCGTCCTGGCTCACCAAGAAAGCGTCAGGCAACACGGCTTTGTGCTTGTAGTCCGACGCACGGGCAATACGCAGATTCCAGTCCGACTCGCCGTGCAAGTTGGCTTTCACGTCGAAACCGTCGGGCGTGATGTTGAGGATCTGCACCGACGGCGTGAACACTTCGGGCTCTGAGATGACGAGGTTACTCAGGTAGAAATATGTCGAATAGTCCTCGTTCTTCGCCAAGAACACCACATGCAGTCCGTTGCCCGTGTAGTTCTCGAACGACACGTCGAAACGTTGGTGCTTGTTATAGACATCTATCTCCACCGAATCAACTATCCGGAGCGTGCTGAGCGTCGAGTCGGCCGGGTCTTCCAATCCGCCTACATACAGCTTGGCGATATTGCTGTTCACGCCCGTCTGCACGTAAGTTGAAGCAGTGCCCCAGAACGACACTTGCGCTTTTTGGGGCGACTGTAATCCCAGCTCGGGAGTGATGGCAAGTGCATACTTGCCGGCAGAGATGCCGGAGAAAACCATCGCGTATGTCGAGTCAATCGCGTAGCTCGCGCCACTGCTGAACGTCGGCTTGGCGGTTGTCATGTCCGTCATCGTTGTCCAACCGTCCAACAAGTTCTTCGCGAAGGTGGGAGCGTAAGGGATATTCACACAGAAACGCGTCTGGAACGTGTTCATCGACCAGTCCATCCAGCCCGATTCGTTCTCGTCGCAACGGGCGCGCACGTACGCATAATAAGAGGTAGAGTGATTCAGACCGGTTACTTCCATGCTGAAATCGGTGGCATAACCATGGAAAGCGGCCGTGTAGTTGTTCCAGTCGGTTATGGGTGCAGCCGACACCACCACCTCGAACGTGTCGGTCATCAAGTCACCGCTCCAAGAGAGCGTGGCACGCGACGAACCGATAGAGGATATCTGCAGGTCACTGGTGGCACGACATGTGGAGGTGTTCACCACATGGATGTCGTCCAAAACAACACCGCGACCCATGTTCTCTACGCATTCAAAAGCCACTTGGTAGGCGGTAGAACCAATGTATCCGATGAGAGGAATAGTGTCGTACTGCCACGTGTCAATGCGGGTGTCAAACGTGCGCAAGAGCGTCCATGCAGCACCGGCATTGGCGCGGTACAGCACTTTCAGGGTGTCAAAATCCTGAAGTACACCCACTTGGGCGTGGTTGAAAATCAATTGGGGCTGATACACGTATCCGGTCGTGAAATTCATCGTTGGAGAAACGAGCCGGACATCATAATGCTGGTCCATACCCGTATTGTTCCTCATCGCAACGAAATAGTTCGACGGATTGCCTGAAGCGGGATAAACTGCACCCGCTGTCGTCTCAATGACCCAGTTTGCCGTGTTCGACGAAAGAACCTCTTGTGTCCAAGCAGCCGACAGCTGACCCGACTCGAAGTCCTCTTGAAGATACGTCACTAATGCGCCAAAGGCATTGGACACGGCAAAAAAGCCCATCGTCAAAAGTAGTAAAGCTTTTTTCATATATGATAATTTAAAAACATTTTTTCGTACCCTGATGCCGACACAATCATTTTTCACACCCAAAAACCGATACAACAGTTTTGTACCCTGATGCCGACACAACCATTTTTCACACCCAAAAACCGATACAACAGTTTTGTACCCTGATGCCGACACAA
>CALAUY010000014.1 GCA_937892015.1 uncultured Bacteroidales bacterium
TGCACAGATAGTGCAGTTGGGACAGCAACACGAGTTCGTATTTGTAGATTGTTTGGCATGAAAAACATTCTTCTTATATTCGCATTTATGGCGACTTCGATGATGGGTTTTGCCCAGAACGATGAGTCGCGCCCTTCCCGCACGCCCGAAGAAGAGGCGCAGAAACAGACTGAGATGCTCAATCGCGAGCTCTCTCTCACTGAGCAACAACGCGACACTGTGTATAAGATTCACCTCAAGTATGCCGTGATGCGCCAATACTCGAACACGCGGGCAGAAGGACTGCAGCGACTCAACGACATGGTGCAAGAACTGCTCAACGTCATGACTCCCGAGCAGCGGGAAAAATTCCTCAACAAGCAGATTGAGCCCCATCCGCGCCGTGTGCAGCCACGCCTCGTCAGGGCAGGACAGTGACCCAACCGAACGAACAAAACAACAACGATGAAACGACTCACTATCATCTCTTTCTTGTGCACGCTCACGGTCGCTCTTTTCGCCGCCAAACCTGTCGGCACGCTCCACCGTGACACAATCCTCGGCGTGCCCTGTCGCGTCTATCTGCCAAGCAGTTACGACGACCACGTCACTAACCGCAAGAGTGTCTTCCCCTGTCTGTACTTGCAGCACGGTATGTTCGGTTGCGAGGACGACTGGGCTGAACACAACCTCATCCATATCCTCGACTCGCTCCTCAAAGAGGAGGTCATCGTCGAGATGGTGATTATCATGCCGGACAATTTTCTCGGGTCTATCCCACCCGACGAGCGCAATCGATTGATGCAAGCCCCGGCCGTGCGTCCCGACGGCACTCCGTTCGACACATCGGATGGTCCTCACCATTGGTGCAAACTGACCCGCGAACAAGAACGCGCGTACGAACAGTCGGGTTACTGGGAAGAGCATTTCGCCGATTTCATCGATGCTGCCGAGCAGAAATACTACCTCTCTCCGCGGTGCAAGAACCGCGCTGTTGCCGGCCTTTCCATGGGCGGATTCCATTCGTTCCACCTCAATCATTACCTGGCCGGTGTGTTCGATTATGTCGGGCTCTTCTCGCCCGTTATCCTCCCGCTTAATAACTACACCAACCTCTACGACAAATCCGTTAACGGTTTCGATGAGCAACTGCCCTACTCCTCCCCCGCATACGCCCACTGGATGGACGAGATGCGCGGACAGGCAACGCTCCCGCCCGCTTTCTGGATAGGGATGGGTCGCGAGGATTTTCTCCATGGCCAACTCTGCGAACTGCGACATTGGTTGGATGCAAACGGGTACGAATACACGTATTTCGAGTCCACCGGTGGACATTCGTGGGTCAACTGGCAGGAGTACTTGCAACGTTTTCTCAAGGTTTGTTTTCTCCGCGAATATTGATTGCTCCGCATGAAATCGCCCTCGTCTCCCTATCTCGTTCGCGTGGTGCTGATCATCATCGCTTTGGTGATGGTCATCTTCTCCGCGCTCTTCAGCAACCATCTGGCGGCACGTCTGCGCAACGAGGAGCAGAAAAAGATGGAGATATGGGCAGAAGCGACCCGACGCCTCATCACTGCTCAGCCGGATGAGAACCTCGATTTCTATCTCAGTATCATTGAGAACAACACCACCATCCCCGTCATCATGACGGATGCCGATGGTGTGTGCATACTCAGTCGCAACGTGCCCGAAGGGGCTGATATTCAGCGTAAAGCCGACCGATTACGCGCATCGCAACAGCCCATCGAAGTGCACGTAGGGCGAGGCATCGTGCAGTATATCTACTACGAGAACAGTACCCTGCTCACCCTCCTCACTTGGTTTCCGTACATCAACCTCGCTCTCGTCATCGTCTTCATGACCATTGCCCTTCTGTTTGTTTTCACGATGCAAGAGGCCGAACAAGACCGCGTCTGGGCAGGGTTGAGCAAAGAGACTGCCCACCAACTGGGCACGCCCATCTCGTCACTCAACGCATGGGAAGAGATACTCCGTGCCACCTATCCCGACGACACGATGATACCCGAGATGGATGCCGACATCCGGCGTCTCACCACTATCGCCGACCGGTTCTCTAAAGTGGGCAGTGCGCCCGAACTGATGCCCATCAACCTCAATGCCGTGCTGAACGACACCATCGCATACATCCGCAAGCGTACATCGGGCAGAACAGAGATCAGCATGCTCACCCATCCATCCGATGACGGACAGAGCGAGCCCCTCGTACTTGCCAACACGGCACTGCTCAGTTGGGTCATCGAGAACGTACTCCGCAATGCTGTCGATGCCATGGACGGCACCGGACGCATCACCCTGACACTGGTGCGACAAAACAGCAAAACACTCATCGACATCACCGATACCGGGAAGGGCATCCCTCGACGCGACTGGAAACGGGTCTTCCAGCCCGGTTTCACCACCAAAGAGCGGGGCTGGGGGATGGGACTCAGTCTCTCACGACGCATCATACAGACCTATCACCACGGCCGCATCTTCGTATTGCGCTCTTCCACCGGACAACCGTCCGGCACCACGTTCCGAATAGAATTACCCAACGCCTGAACAACAATGCATAAAAGTGGATTCGTAAATATAGTAGGCAACCCCAACGTTGGCAAATCGACGCTGATGAACGCCCTTGTGGGTGAACGTCTGTCTATCATCACCTCCAAAGCACAAACGACGCGGCATCGGATAATGGGCATCGTCAATGGTGTCGATGACCGCGATGGGCAATCTGTCGAGTGGCAGATAGTCTATTCCGACACGCCCGGCGTACTCAAGCCCAACTACAAACTGCAAGAACAGATGCGCGAGTTCAGCGACTCCGCACTCGTCGATGCTGACGTACTGCTCTATGTCACCGATGTGCAAGACACACCCGACAAGAACGCCGATTTCGTCGATAAAGTGCGGCACACTCGTTCACGACTATTCTTGATAATCAACAAGATAGACCTCACCACCCAACACACGCTCGAAGAGCTGGTGGCGTTCTGGCATAAAACATTGCCAGAGGCCGAGATTTTCCAGATCTCGGCACAACAGCACTTCGGACTCGACTATCTACTCAGTCGCATCATCGACGTGCTTCCGGAATGCCCGCCTTTCTTCGATAAAGACCAACTCACCGACAAACCCGAACGTTTCTTCGTCAACGAGATTATTCGCGAGAAAATACTCCTCAACTACGACAAAGAGATTCCCTACTCGGTCGAGGTTGAGGTCGAGCAGTTCAAAGACGAACGCTCACTCATCCGTATCAGTGCCGTCATCTATGTCGAGCGCGACTCACAAAAGGGCATCCTCATCGGTAAAGGGGGTGCTGCGCTCAAGAAAGTGGGGTCAGATGCCCGACGCGACCTCGAGACGTTCTTCGGTAAGAAAATTTTCCTTGAGCTCTTCGTCAAGGTTGATAAAGATTGGCGACAGAAAGCGTCCCGCCTCAAGCATTACGGTTACGACCTCTCGTAATCCGCGATTTGCCTGTTAGTTTGCTTAGCAGGGCATTTTGCTGTACAGGGCATGCGATTTGCAGGGCATTTTGATTTGCAGGTTATTTTGGTTTGCAGGTTATTTTGGTTTGCAGGTTATTTTGGTTTGCAGGGCATTTTGCTTTACAGGGCATGCGATTTGCAGGGCATTGTGATTTGCAGGTTATTTTGTTTTGCAGATCTCATGCTATAGTTTCGTACCCCTCCCGCAAGCGGTCCCCCTCCCCTACCCTAGGGGAGCGAAACTATAGCATGAGATCTGCAAAACAAAATA
>CALAUY010000015.1 GCA_937892015.1 uncultured Bacteroidales bacterium
GGGCTGAGCGCATTGGGAGCAGGCATTGCCTCTCTGTTCTTGGACTCTTTCTTTGTAGGGTCTTTCTTTGCGGGCTCTGATGCTGTTTCCTCTACGTTGTACGCTGCCAGCACGCTATTCTTGTCGAGCACGATACGTGCGCGCTGCGCGGTTGACGGTTTGAACGTGAATGCGCGGTCTTTGTCCGCCACAGTGAGTGTTCGCATTTGTATATCAGTCAGTTCGAACACATGCTCGTCGGACATAACAATCTCTTTCGTTCCCAGATAGCGCTCGGCGTACTGGTAGAAAGGACCTTGCGTCCGCGTCGTTTCGGTGAACTCTACATCAAATGCCAGTTGCGTTTTGGGCATGTAATAAACGAGTACTGCATCTGTGGTGGTCAGTTCTTGCGCGCTAACCATGACGGTGACAACAATAAGCAATAAAGACAAAAAACGATATTTCATGTTGTTTACAATTTTACCATTGACTATTTTTTCTTATTCTTTATTTTTCTTACCCTTTATTTCTACGCCCGACCATATTCGTTCGGCTGCACGTGCCTGACCGAGCAGCATCTCTATGCCGTTCTGTGTGCGGCATCCTTTCTCGCGTCCGTGCCGGAGGAACAGCGTCTCTTCGGGGTTATAGATACAGTCGAACAAGAACTGCTCTGCGGTCAGTTGTTCGTATGGAATCGGCGGACAAAAAGCCGTTTCGGGGAACATGCCGAGCGGCGTACAGTTGACTATCACTTGGTAGTCGCCGAGACGTAAGTGGTCGTAACTCACCTGTCCCTCTTGCGGTGTTCGCGAGGCCATTATGGTGCTGATTCCCAGTTTGTTGAGTCCGTATCGGCACGCTTTGGCAGCACCGCCTGTTCCGAGGATGAGCGCATGTCTGTCCGTCTTTTTCAGGTGCGGACGGATAGCGTCGATGAAGCCCGGCGCATCGGTGTTGTAGCCGCAAGTGCGGCCGTCGGGCATGAACTGAATGACGTTCACCGCGCCAATCGTTGCCGCGGTTTCGTCTAATGTCGTCAAGTAAGGTATGATGGCCGTTTTGTACGGGATAGTGACGTTCATTCCGGCAAATAGACCGCCATCGTCCGCGAAACGTTTGCGTGCGTCCGCTATCAGCGCAGTGAATGCCTCGATGTTCGCCAATGGGTAGAGCGAATACTCCGCATCAATATGCTCTGCTCGGAATTTCTGATTGAAATAGTTCGCAGAGAACGACTGCACGAGCGGTTTCCCTATTATGCCGAAATGTTTCATTATCTGTTGTTTTGGTTGTTATTCTATCTGTAGTTCTGCCACTTGTTGTGTTTTGTCGGTTATTTTGTACGGGTCGCTGATGCGGTGACCGATGACCCAGATAATCTCTTCGGGCTTGTCTGCATTGCAGAGCAACCACGTGGTGTTCTTCTCTCGGATAGACATTTTTTGGTCGGAGAAGAAGTCTTGCAGTTTCTTTTTCCGTGCTCTGCCATGGTTGCAGATAGGGAAAAAATAATCGCCGTCTTGCCAATGCCGCAGCATCAGTCGGTCGGGTAGGGTGTCGGCATCGAAGAGCGCATAATCGTCAGTCGCTGCGGGAAGACACTCCTTTGTTTTTATCGCGCGTCGCGCACGCACGAGTGTGGGAGCTGTATCTCTCAACTTCTTACTTTGGACGCGCAGCTCGCCATGGTCGGTATAGGCCGTGAAATGCTCGGTCTCGAACCGTTTACCGGACGTGGTCAGTGCTGCCTGCATATCTGCCGCTTGCGAACCATTGAAACCATATGGTCGAAGCAGTTCGTACAGCAGTGTAGGCTCGGTGTCAGCGGGCAACGTCTCGCCGTGCAGCAGTGCAGCAAGCAGCGCATCGTATTGCTGCATCCGTTCGGCTGTGAGAGCCATGTGCCTTATCTCCGTGTCGCTCGCCGCGGCGAGGATAGCCCGCACGGCATTGCGGCGTATCGTGGTATTCGCGTTCGTGCTGTCGGTGACGAACGGGTAGTGCTGCTCAGCGGCGTAAGCTTCTATCTGCCGGCGCGTCACGCACAAGAGCGGACGAACGATGAACCCGTTCTTGGGCTTCATCCCTGCCAGTCCGCGCAAACCTGTACCTCGCTTGAGGTTGAGCAACAACGTCTCTGCTTGGTCGTTCATGTGATGCGCCACGCAGATAGCACCAAGTTCGTGCTGTTGCCGCAGTTGCTCGAACCATGCATATCGCTGCTCGCGGGCGGCCATCTCCACCGAGATGCCCTGCTCTGCTGCATATCCGCTAGTGTCGAAACTGCGCACGAAGAGCGGAATATGTATGTCGTTGCACAGGTTGCGAACGAACGCCTCGTCACGCTCCGACTCGCTTTCGCGCAGATGGAAGTTGCAATGTGCTGCCGTCACCACGTATCCCAAATCGCAGAGTAGATGGAGCAGACAGACCGAATCGACACCGCCGCTCAACGCCACAACAACGCGGCTGTCAGGCTCAAGCAAGTGATGCGCCTCGATATATGTTCGGACGGTTGCAAGCACTACTGTAGTTTGTTGATATCCACTAAGTTATTGACGATGGCGTATATGGTCAATCCCGCTGCAGAATGGATATTCAGCTTGCGTGAGATATTCTTTCTGTGGGTGATGACCGTGTTGGTAGAGATACAGAGTACGTCGGCAATCTCTTTGTTGGAGCGACCGGCGACAAGCTCCACCAACACATCTTTCTCCCTTGCAGAGAGCGGTTCTGTCGGGTGTACCGCCTTGGTTGACATATGGCGAGGATGTTTGCGCTCAACGAGCCGTGCTGCGGGCAAAAGGATAGAGTCCTCGATAGCGCAGTGCGATGCCAACTCTTGCTCGATGGCAAGGATATCGTAGAGAGCCGAGTTGAGCAGGTTGTTCTGCTTGGTTTCGGGATAGTACTTGATAATCAAGTTCTTCAGTTCCGTCAGTTTGTTGGCTATATGTTGGTCGTCCACGGCGCGATGTTGATGCGCAAACATCTCTATCGTCACTTCCGAACGTACGCCATTGAGCAGCGCCTCGACGTACGGGAACATCTGTTCGTTCTCGTGTTGCATGTGCACGGAGATCTCGTTGACGTACTCGTCGAAGAAGCGGATGATGAGCATCGGAATCTTCGAGTCGGCATCGGCGTAGTTCATCGCCTCAATCAGTTTCTTGCGAATCATCGGCAGCGAGAAATCGAAGAAATACGAGTGTGCGTTGCGCAGATAGTCAACCAACGTGAGCAGAGAGAGCGACTCGAGCAGTTCGTTTTCCGGCAGATGGCCGTTATCGAAGTTCACCACTGCAAGGAAAGTGATGGTGTGCACGTGATGTTCCTCGCACACTTCCTGAATGGATTTGTCGCCCACGCCTAAAGGCAGCCCGAAACGACTGATTATCTGTAGTGCTTGGTACTCATCGCTGATGAGGTCGCACATCTTGTCTTGCGCCGTGTATTTTTTTTGCATCTATGTTCGTTTTTGCGTTTTAGCGAAAAGACATCTTCCCCGAAGGGAAGATGCCTGATAGAGCTTCCGAAGAAGCGAGAATCGTTATTCCTCGACAGCGGCCTGTGCGGCAGCGAGACGAGCGATGGGCACGCGGAAGGGCGAGCATGAAGCGTAGTTCATACCAACTCGTGAGCAGAACTTCACGCTGGACGGTTCGCCACCGTGTTCGCCGCAGATACCGCAGCGCAATCCCGGACGAACGGAACGTCCCTTCTCCACTGCCATTTGGATGAGTTGACCGACGCCGTTCTGGTCGAGCACCTGGAACGGGTCAACTTTGAGAATCTTCTTCTCCAGATATGCGGGCAAGAAGCTGGCGATATCGTCGCGGCTGTAACCGAACGTCATCTGCGTGAGGTCGTTCGTTCCGAAGCTGAAGTACTGCGCCTCGGTAGCGATGCGGTCGGCCGTCAACGCAGCACGCGGAATCTCAATCATGGTACCAATCTCGAACTCCACTTCCACGCCATACTCGGCGAACACCTCTTTAGCAACGCGCTGGATAATCTCTTTCTGCTGCTTCAGCTCGTAGAGAATACCAATCAGCGGAACCATGATTTCCGGCATCGGGTTCTTGCCCTCTTTCTTCAGCTCGCACGCTGCGCTCAGGATGGCGCGAGTCTGCATAGCCGTGATTTCGGGGAAAGTGATGCCCAGACGGCAACCGCGGTGACCGAGCATCGGGTTGTTCTCAGCCAATGAGTTGACGCGCTTCTGGATTTCCTCAACGCTTACGCCCATCTCTTCGGCCATCGTCTTTTGTCCGGAGATGTCGTGCGGCACGAACTCATGGAGCGGCGGGTCGAGCAAGCGGATGTTGACCGGATAACCGTCCATCGCCTCAAGAATGCCCTTGAAGTCGGCTTTCTGATACGGCAGCAGTTTGGCCAGTGCTTTCTCGCGACCGGCGCTGTCTTGTGCGAGGATCATCTCGCGCATGGCAACGATTTTCTTGTCCTCGAAGAACATATGCTCTGTACGGGTCAGACCGATACCCTTTGCACCGAAAGCGCGAGCCACTTGTGCATCGTGCGGAGTGTCGGCATTGGTGCGAACCTGCATCTTCGTATATTTGTCGCAGAGGTCCATGAGTGCCTTGAAGTCACCGCTGAGCTCCGCAGCCTTGGTCGGGATCTCACCTGCGTACACCTGTCCGGTAGAACCGTTGAGAGAGAGGTAATCGCCCTCTTTGTAGGTCACGCCCTCAATCTTAACAGTCTTGGCTTTGTAGTCCACTTGGATGGCACCTGCGCCGGAAACGCAGCACTTACCCATACCGCGGGCAACGACAGCTGCGTGGCTGGTCATACCACCGCGTGCGGTAAGGATACCTTCGGCGGCAGACATACCTGCGAGGTCTTCAGGCGAGGTCTCGATACGAACCATCACTACCTTGTGGCCATTGGCGTGCCAGTCTTGCGCATCATCGGCGTGGAACACAATCTGTCCGCACGCAGCACCCGGACTGGCCGGCAGACCTTGCGTAATCACTTTGGCTTGCTTCAGCGCCTCTTTGTCGAAAACGGGGTGGAGCAGTTCGTCCAACTTCTGCGGCTCGCAGCGGAGGATAGCGGTCTTCTCGTCGATGAGTCCCTCACGCAGCAAGTCCATCGCAATCTTCACCATGGCCGTACCGGTACGCTTGCCGTTACGAGTCTGCAAGAACCAGAGCTTACCTTCCTGAACGGTGAACTCCATGTCTTGCATGTCGTGGTAGTGGTTCTCGAGTTTCTGCTGAATCTCGTTGAGTTGCTTGTAGATGTCAGGCATGGCCTCTTCCATCGATGGGAACTTGCTGGCACGTTCAGCTTCGCTGATGCCTTGCAGTTTAGCCCAACGGCGACTGCCCTCGATAGTGATCTGTTGCGGAGTACGAATACCGGCAACCACGTCCTCAAGATCGGAAGAGCGTC
>CALAUY010000016.1 GCA_937892015.1 uncultured Bacteroidales bacterium
ACAACGCCTATCTGAGCAATATCCTCGTTGGCGGACAGGGCATCACGGGTTTCTACGAGCAGACGTTCGACTACACCACGCAGACAACCGTACAGACAACGCCCGTGCCCGTACAGGGCGATGAGGCACAGACGGTCACTTCACAGGTGGTCGATCAAGGTGACGGAATCTACACCTATTTCTTTGTCGTACGTGCTGAGAACGGGCACAAAGAGGTATATACTGTCCAAGAGACCGTTCGCGCGTTGGACGACAATGCCGACCTCATCGATATCATCCTCGGTACATCTTCTGTTCCGGGCTTCAATTCCACACAACTCAACTATATCCTCAATGAGGAGTCTGACTATATCGTGCCGGACATCATCGCTGTGGTGGCAGGTGAGAACGCCACGGCAGATATCACTTCTGTGACCACGCAGGGCGAGGGTGGAGTGACCACTACCACCATCACTATCCTCGTCACGGCAGAGGCCGGCAACACGCAGACCTATACGGTCACTATCAACGTGCTACCATCCGATGAGTGCCACTTGGAGATGATTTACCTTGATGGTGTTGAGTTGCAAGGGTTTAACCGCGAGGTCTATTCGTACAACATCGAGCTGCCGGTTGGCACTACTGCGTTGCCCGAGGTCGATTACGTCAAGGCCGACATCAACTCCACTGTGGAGCAGACGAGCACAGGACTGACGAACGGTGAGGCAACCGTCGTGCTGACTTGCACCGCCGAGTCGGGCGCGCAGAAAGGGTACACGCTCAATTTCTCCGTCGCTAAATCTACCGACTCGCATCTGGCGATGATATACGAGAACGGTACGCCGCTCAATGGTTTCGATGAGGATATCTTCCTCTACAACATTGACCTGCCTTACGGCACTGCCAACTACCCGACACTCACGTACGACCCTAAAGAGCCGACACAGACAGTCGTTGAGCACGACAACGGTACCGCGTCGGTGACACTCGTCGTGACGGCCGAAGATGGAGTAACGACGTCCACGTACGCCGTCAACTACCATCTGTTGCCATCAACGAACGCACTGCTCGACATGATCTACCTCGACGGCGACTCGCTCGCGGGATTCGACCCGAACACGATGGACTATATCGACACCGTCGTTTCGGCCATCCCGATGGTTTATCCTGTTGTCACATGGACCACCGGTGATGAGCAACAGACAGTGACGTCCAGCGAGGCGACGGGTGACAACGTGGTTGTGACCTTAACTGTCGTGGCAGGAGATGGCACTACAACCGAAGAGTACACCATCACGTTCATTCGCAAGCTCTCCGACAATAATTACCTCTCCGACCTGCAAGTGAAGGGCACAACCATCGACGGATTCTGCCGCGACACCCTCCACTACGAGATAGTTTATCCTGTCGGCACTACTGCTGACGAGTTGCTCACGACGGACGACATCACTGCCGTTCCTGAGAACCAATACGCCACAGCGCAGGTCATCAGTCAAGACGACAACACCATCACTATCCTCGTGACGGCCGAGAACGGTTCGGTGCGTGTATATGTCATCACACAGACTATCCTGCTCTCCGACAATGCTCTGCTGAAGATGATTTACCTTGACAGTATTCCGTTGCCCGGGTTCGATAAACTGACGTTCGATTACTCACGGCTCCTAGCACAAGGTGCCAACCTGCCACAGATAGATGCCGAGCCCGAGGATACGTTGGCAGAGGTGTCCATCACGTTGGGTGCTATCGGCGACACCACATACATCTATTGCACTGCCCAGTCGGGTACAGAGCAGATATACACGCTTGTTTTCAACTACACCGATGTCAATGCCGGCGATGATGCCGATGTAGATGACTGCCAACTGCTACATATAGCCGGCACCGACTCGTACCTTGCCGTCACTATCCGTTCGGACGTGACGCTCGTCGTTTGCGATGCTTTCGGGCAACGTATACTCACCGCATCGGTACCCGTTGTTGACCCCAATTATGTGCGCATCGAGACCGATGAACAGGGCAATCAGTACATCGCCGAAGTGTATGAGGGTGCTAATGGCTATCAGTTCGATGTGCCCGATTTTGGCAAGACTTTCTTCGCGGTCTTCTACCGCCAAGGCGGTACGACCAACCTCTCGAAAGGTGCGAAATTCATGCTCAACAGATAGTCGGCAGTTGCCCCGTATATAGCCAACACAGACATCAACATTCCCAATGAAGAAGAACCTCTACATAGTCCTGTTAATGGTCGTGGCGCCACTCAGCGCCCAGACACACGTCACGTTCCCTCATCCTGACACATGGACAGCGGCCGAACTGGCACCGTACGTCGGGCAGATTATTACGTTCGACCAGCCCGTGTATGTCTGCAACAACTATTATAGCAGCCTGACGGTCAGTCTTCATCGAATCATGTCGCCTACCAATCAAGTGCTCCCCGGTTCCACGGCCTACACCAACCTGCTGACGCTCAACAGTAACGCCGGTGTAGCACTGAGTGGATTGAGCGACTATCATCGGATGGGCGAGGTGTTCACCGGCCTCACTGTAAAGGTCAACTCCACCGGCAGTCTGACGTACATCAGTCATACAGCACTCGTTGGCACGCGCGATGACCTACAAGCTGTGCCATCCGTTGATATGCGTGACACGCACAACCTGCTCGTCTGTGCCCTCAACTGCGAGTACTACTTGGTGGAGAACCTCGGAACGGGATACGGACCTGATAATGCCGCTCAATCGACCCGACAACATACTAAAATAATGGACGCGCTCGCGCGCATACGCGCGGATGTATATGGTTTTATGGAGGTGGAACAGGGGCAGTCGGCATTGCGCAAACTGGCCGAGAGCCTCTCTGCCTCTACCGGACGCACTTATACGTGGGTCAACGATGGCGGCTCACCCTCCGGCAGTTACGTCAAAACGGGGTACGTTTACTGCACCGATGTTGTCAGGACATACGGTGAACTGCAGAACAACAACACCGGTGTTTCCAACCGCAAGAAACTGCAGGCGTTCGAGATGCTCTCGACTGGTGAACGGTTCATCTTCTCTATCAACCATTTCAAGGCCAAGAGCGGTTCGGCATTAGGGGCAGATGCTGACCAGGGCGACGGACAGGGTTCGTACAACCATTCACGCACTATCGAGGCGCAGTCGGTGCTGTCTGCCTATCATGGCAATATCAACTATTTTGGTGACGAGGATATACTCATCATGGGTGACCTCAACGCATACGCTAAAGAGGACCCTATCCGTACGCTCACTGACGGTGGGATGACCGACCTTCATCGTTTCTTCCACGCCGACTCGTCCTATTCGTACACTTTCCATGGTCAGGCCGGATACCTTGATCACGCCCTCTGTAACGCAACGCTCTTACCGCAAGTGACGGGCATGGCGGCTTACCATATCAACTCCGACGAGTCTGACTCGTACACGTACGATAAGTCGTCCGACCTTACGATGTTCCGTTGTTCCGACCACGACCCCGTGTTGGTTGGACTCAAACTCGGGGCAACGATTATTGACAACTCTATCCCCGATGCCAGTGCTGCCAACGCGTCTATCACCGTCACAGGTGGCGCACCCGTTATCCGTTACGCGGACGGCGGTTACTTCATAATCCACACGCTCACGGGGCTCTTGGTTGCACAGGGCGACATCTCCGGTGCTGAATATACCGTCCCACATACCCTCACTTCGGGATTATATATCGTGAATATATACGTTGAAAACACTTCTGTGCGCCGAAAAGTGCGTATTTTGTAATCTCTGAAATAGCAAAATGGCCTCACCGAACCTCGTGCTTTTGATGCCAAAATGCCTGTTTTGGTTCTAATTGTTGCCACATCTTTTAAGATTTTAGTGCTTTTTGTTAAGAAAAGCACTTTTTTTTGCCATTTTATTTGGTCAATTCAAAAAAATAGTATATCTTTGCACCGCTTTTTGAAAGAAAAGTAAAAGTTAAAATGTATTAAGGTAAGTACTGTTTATTGGTTTCCAAGTGAGGGAACCATGGTACAAAAAAAATTGTTGAAAGGAGATTTAGCAATGAAAAAGAAATTATTTAGTCTGTTTACTATTCTCAGCATCCTTGCAGGAAGCGAGACTATTGCGGTGGCAGGAACCAACCATAATAACGATTCGTTCAAAGTACGCTTCCGCGAAAACACCCTCGTAGTGACGTCACCTAAAATGACCGAAGCACGACTCTACTCGCAAAACGGCAAGTTGATCTGTAAAGAACAAGGTAAGATTGCTCAGTTTGAAATCGAAAATCGCGGCAACTACACCCTTTACGCCAAAGTGGAAGGCAAAACCGTTGTCCGTAAAGTGGTGATGAAGTAAAGCCCTTTTCTAAGCACGTGATTTGGTATTTTTGAATACGTGATTTGGTATTTCTGAACTAACGATTATTCGTTTCTTATCGAGCGAGTGCAAATACGGAGTTCGATGACTACTTTTGTAGTACGTTCCGCTCCCTTTGCACTCGCTTTTTGTATCGTCCAGAAATATGTCAAAAAGAAAAAAAAGGAAAGAAGAAGGAAAGAAATAAGTGGAAAAATAAGCGTGAGAAACAGGGATGTCGGAGGTTAGATAGGGGTCGGTGGAGGGAATGGTGATATTCATAATAGGTGATTTTTTGAGTTGGTGATGATGGAGTGATGATGGAGTAATGACGGAGTGTTGATTCGGTGATGACGGCTTAATCACAGGACAATAACAGGACAATCACAGGACAATAACAGGACAATAACAGGGTGCTCCTTGCTAACCATACTATATATCAAAAAGACATTGAAGTTTCAATAGAAAGTAGGGCAATAAATGTATTTAACTATCAAGTATCGTATATCACGAGATCGTTTACACTTTTAGTCCTCCTTATAGAGGGAAAAATGCTTAATAAATAATGATACAAAGACCCCCATGGGGGTCGGGCTTCTAAGGGAAGGTATGTATCAAGTGATCGTTGACATTTTGTACATTAAAAAAGAGGCATTGCAAACTCAAAACTTTGGATGATTTGGCCATCCTGTTTGATGAGTAGCAGGTGTTCGTTGACCAGTAAATGCGCTTCCACATAGGTGTGCATCAACGACTCCTTCACGTAGATTTCAGTGTTTAGCACAGTTATCTTTAAGTTGCTTCGCACAAGCCGGATAAAATGTATCTCATTCAGATTCATGCTGTCTATTTTGGGACGCTCCTTAAAGGGTGGGTGTTATGCTGCTGCAGCGTGATTGCTTGCTTCCGTAATGCTTCTTCGTTTGCCATAAAATTAAGTATTATGTTACAGCGAACAAAGGTACAAAAAATATGTCAAAGAACCAAATTTTTAATAAAAAAATTACGTTTAACAACTCAAAAAGTGTAAACAATCACGTGATACAAAAGTGTAAACAATCACGTGATACAAAAG
>CALAUY010000017.1 GCA_937892015.1 uncultured Bacteroidales bacterium
AATAGCATTATAAGTTATTTCACAATGCGGCCGAGGAGGTCGTAAGTGATGCCATTCTTAAGGATGAAGAACTGACCGTTCTCGATGAACTTAACGGCTTCATCGGAAGAATCAATCGCCTCGATGTAGGTGGCGTTATTCTCTTCATCTACAATGCGGATGATGGAAGGAGCAGTGCCTTCTCCACTTGAAAGCGTGGAAGAAGTATGCAGATATGCTTTACCGGAAGTAAGAGTGGCACTGGTCCCGTTAATCAGATAGAAGCCGGGGTTACTGGCCGTCTCCCAACCAAGAACGTAATTGTTGTACGATGAACCGTCAGCCTTCGCCAGCGTAGTGCCGTTAGGCACGCCTACCAATAGATTGGCAGCGGGAGCAGTAGTTTCATCAGCAGTCGTCGCAATGGTGAATGCGGTAGATGCCGTACCCTTGATTATCAAACCCGTGCGTGCAGGTACTTTCGCAGCAGAGGCGGTCAGCACTGCCTTGCCATCGGAAACCTCAGACACAACGTACGCCGTCATGCCATCAGTCAGCGTGGAGAGGTCGAGCGGATAGATACTGGAGAACGTGTTGTAGCCGCAAGCAGTGATGGTAGAACCAACAGTAGTAGGAACAGATTCAGCCAGCGGGGTGAATGTGATAGAGTAGATACGAAGCATCGTGGCACCGACGGCATCTTTATTTCCCGATTGAGGGTCAGATGCATCGGGGATATAACCAGTAATGGTGACCTCACCGGCAGGAACGTAGATGTTACTGGCGGTTACCTCAGAACTTGTTGCAGACTTGAATTCTGTCACTACGTCATTAACTTTAAGATGACGATAAGGACGGTCTTTGCCTGTATTGCTGAACACAACGGTTACAGTTCCCGGCACGCTGGTCTGGAACTTCACGCTGTGACCCTGCAAATATTTCTTGTCGCGCACAGGATACTGGCAGACAACCTTCAGAGCATCGGCATTGAAGGTGGATGGGTCGTAGCCGATGTTCTGAGTCAGAACTTCTCCATCCATGTCGCCCAACAGGAATTCGGCAGAATTCGTCGGAGTAGTAGAAGTCGACAATTGGACATTATCACCTGTCAGCTTCGTCCAGTCCCAAGTGGTGGCAGTGCTGACGGTTGCCCATTCATGAGCTACTATGCTGGCATAATCAATTGCCAGGTCTTTTGTGTGACTATTACCATCGGTGAAGCGCAGCGTTGCTGTGCCGGAAGCACCGGAAGCAGAGTTATAGGTGATAGTGAAAGTGGTAGAAGCGACAGAACCGCTTGAGATGGTGAAAGAGGTAGGTGATACAGAAAGACCATTGACATCAGATGTGAAGGCAACAGTTCCTGATGTCCCCTCCAAGAAATCCGCAGACATGGTTACGGTTGCTGTTTCACTGGTGCTTGCTTCACGATGAATGGGGGTGGAACGCAAGGTAATGGCGTTATCAGCCTTATCAAGGGTATATGTCGGCACTTTGGCGTTAACGGTATAAACATACTCAAACGTATTTGGTGAAGGAGTTGTGTAATTTTCTTCGTTTGCGGAAGAAAGCATTGCCACAAGTGTAGCAGTACCATTAACACTGTTGTTCAGAGTAAAGCCTGCACCTTCTCCTGTAATAGTGATTAAGCCATCATCGCTACCCGATTTAACGCTGTATGAGACGGAATAATCGCTGCCCGTGAGAGTTGCACTATTTGAAGCAGTAACGCCAAAACTTGGGGAGGGGGCTTCATCTCCATTCCATATCGTTCCTGAAGTTGCAGACCATGCACCAATGAGGGAGGGAGTGGTAGGGGCAGGAGTGCCGGTAATAGTAATTATTACATCGACTTGCTGTTTGTTGGCAACATGAAATGTGATAGTTCCTGTGGTTTGTGCATCTCCTGTAATAGACTTGGTTAAATCAGCCCAAGAGCTTTCAGTGTCTTTGACACTATTACTGGGTAAATTTGAAAATCCTGAACTGGATCCATTGACTTGATCAATAGAAGAATCAGTGTTGTCACTATGTGAATATCCTTTAAAGTTTATTGCTGTAATAGTAAAACCTGTCGGCAGCGTAATAGTATAAGTGGCGTTCTTACTTAATTTTAAGGTTTTTCCATCGGTCTCTGCTCCTTTGCCAGCGACACCACTAGTACCCCCTTTTGCAATTGTAAATGTTTGTGAGTTAGATACGAAGGTTTTTGCTTTATAATCTTTGGCGTCACCTTCGTATTCTGTGGCTGTTGATTGAGATAAGACGTAAGTCTCTCCCCACACGTTTCCTATTGAGCAGACTAAGCCCAATAGGAGTAAAGATAGAATTTTGTGTTTCATAATGTTTGTTGTTTTTAAGTTGTTAATATTAGTTGGTTGTCTTATTTCCAATATCAAACGGGACATAATCAATAAGGGCAACATATCACATCCATTCTTGTGAAATGGAATGATAAGTGTTGGATAGTGCCTTACATTTATCAAATTTTATATTATCAATCGTAACAGACATATCCTGCAATGGTTTTTTATCTTCAAGTTCTCCTGGAATAAAACAAGTATTTAATTCCAATACAAATTCATTATCCTGTTTATTATCAGGAGTGAAAGATATGTGTGTTTTGGCAAGAAGAAAACTTTTATATGCCTCCAAATTAAATATATCAGAACTGCATATATGCGTTTTGGAAAGAACTCGCGCGTGGGGATACTTGGTTTGGATTTCATTAAATATTGTTTCGTCCAAAACATCTGATGAAAAAATGTTATCTGGAGTGCCAAATAGAGTAAAATCCGAGCTATCAACGCGTAAATCATTTTTCGTAGTAGGATGATATACAGAAGTAATATTCCTTAAATACAAAACATGAGCATCAGGAAAATCGTTAGTTAGCAACCATATGTCCTTTAAAATTTTGCAGTTCTTAATAATGAAGAGCCTTTTTTGAAAGATTCCATTTAAACAGTCTTTTAACCAATAAATATTGTCAATATTTAGACTTCGTAACACCGGTCGTTCATTAACAAACATTCGCTCTCCAATCCAATATGCAGATATTCCAAAACGTACCTTTTGATTGGCATTGATTAGGCATAAAAGAATTGGGGTTCTGTCTGTTGTGGTTGTCGAAATACTTCTTAAAATGGTAAGATAATCGTTATACTGCTTAGAAGAATCAAATCCATCTTGTTTGCAATACAAAATAATCGGGAATCCCACGAAGTTATCCTGTACGGAACGTAATGTACATCCCAAAGTAGGATGTTTGAAATTTTCGGTTGAGATGCCGAAATGTTGGAAAGCTTCTGCTGTAATCTTTAAGTTATCCATGTGTTTTATTATTTAAGTTGAGTACGATGATTGTTGGTACTAATCCATGTATTCGTTTGTCTTTCAAACACTCTCCAGCACTTCCCATGCTATTTGACGAAGGGAGGTGTAGATGGGCTCAGGATGGAATTCGACAATTTTCCCACTAATGATAGTTTTCAGAGAAGTGGGTTCTCTGAACAATGCTTCTTCCTGTGTCATGTTTGGGTCAACATGACATCCGCCTGCTTTTTCTGATATGTTTTCAATTATGTTCTTTCGAGACATCTTGTTTCCGCCCTTATTGTCTATCACTAAGTCATTGTACCAAATGTTAAAAGGCAACATTTGAGGTTTCGGACTATTGCTAAACTTGCATAAAGGTAGGAGTTGTACCGTTAGCACATCATCTATCATCTCTGCCTTTTTGGAGACCAATCCGGCATACACTGCTCCGTCTATAAATGTTTGATGCGAAACATTTGATAATTCCCAACAACAAAACCCATTATAGCAGTGGTGAGCAGAGTCAACGAAAGACATTCTTTCCAATAATCCCAATTGGCCAAGTAAAGACTGGCACTGCTGCGTTTCTTTCAATAGAACACGAAGGCAGGTACTCATCGGAAATACAAACTCTACTTTACCATCATCAAAGTATTCGCAATACTTCTTCAACAGGTCAATCTGGCTCTGAAGGTTTTTTACCAACTCAGATTTCTCTCTTGATATGTGGGTTTCGTCCATAGATATTAACGATTTATGTTATTGTTTATTTATAGAGTTTTGTTTGTTGTTAATATGGTTGATTAAAAGTTGTTTTTATTGCGAGACATTATATAATAGCGCGCGGGCGTGTAAGCGTGGGCGTACATGCGGGCGAGGGAGTTGGTGCATAGTTAGTGCACGCGTGCACTTGCACTTCGCATGAGCTAAACGCCTGTCTATCACCGCTTTAAGTGTTTCAAAGTGTTAGTGCACGCGTGCAATAACTATGCACTAAGGGGGGGCCATGGTTTCGCATGATTCAGTATCTTTCCGGAGGACGATCGGCAAAGCCGTACATACCCCTACACCGCAAGCGGCTTAAACTACGAAGGGTTCGGTATCCCATGCTATGGTTTCATACCCGTACACCGCAAGCGGGTTTACTGCACAGGATTCAGCTTCATACTCGGCAGTTTCGTACCCCTACACCGCAAGCGGTCCCCTGTCTAAGGAATTCTATGAAAGCCACCGGCTTTCAATCGCAAAACCGCACTTGCTCGCTAAAGCGAAGCGGATTTTGCTTCTTAACCCGCAAGGGGTACGATCTGCTACGCTGTGCACCCCCTACCTTAGGGGGAGAGCCTGATTAGTAACGAAAGCTGAGGTAAGGATGGGGAGGGGTCAGAACGTGAGTTCTTCGGCGGTGGAGGGGACGATGAAGCGCTGGTTTTCAGAGCCGCGAAAACGGAGAGCAGGTCCGAGAGGTTTGAGTGCTTGAATGAAAGGTCCATCAACGAGCACATCGATGTATTGCAGCAGTTGTTGATAGGGCTCTTTGCTGCGTATCTGCTCGAACCGAAACCCTGTATAGCACCATAGGTTGTATCCCTCGGCTTTGATTTGTCGGGCGAGGGGGATGAGCGCTTCGGCCTGATACATCGGGTCACCACCGCTGAACGTGACATCGAATCGGTTGAAACGGATGACGGACATGAGCTTGTCGATAGTCCAATCTGTGCCGGCATCGAACGGCCAACTGTCGGGATTGTGGCACCCGAGACAGGCATGTTCGCATCCGGCAAAATATATACTAGTGCGGAGGCCGGGGCCATCCACACTAGTTCCTTCAGCAATATTGATAACGCGGAGCGTCACTTCACTTGTGCACTATTCGGTCGTGCAGTTCGGCCAGTTTGCCGCTGTTCCAACGGTCGGTAGTACCAACGAGGTATCCGGTGATACGTTGTAGTGTGTCGATGTTGTGACTATGGCACACGGGGCATTCGGTAAGTCCTTCAGATGCATCCTCGTATCCGCAGTCCATGCAGCGGTTGCGATTGTGGTTGACCGACCCATAACCGATATTGTACTCATCCATCAGATCGACGATGTCCATGATAGCTTGCGGGTTCTGCGTTGCATCACCATCGACCTCGACGTAGAAAATATGTCCACCGAGGGTGAGGGGATGATAGGGGGCTTCTATCTCGGCCTTATGTCTGGGCGAGCAGTGGTAATAGACGGGCACGTGATTGGAGTTGGTGTAATAATCGCGGTCGGTGACGCCCGGGATGATACCGAAATCTTTCTTGTCCTGCTTGGTGAAACGTCCGGCCAAACCTTCGGCGGGCGTGGCGAGGATGGAGTAGTTGT
The DNA here is from genome assembly GCA_937892015.1 of uncultured Bacteroidales bacterium. Lineage (GTDB taxonomy): Bacteria > Bacteroidota > Bacteroidia > Bacteroidales > Paludibacteraceae > Colicola. The sequence continues at coordinate 5,653 of CALAUY010000017.1, forward strand.
GCTCGTATTTCTGCGAGAACTCGAGTTGTCGGTTGCGCATATAGGTGACGATGCGCAGTCCGAGTTCTTGCGCCTCTTCCGACTCGCCATGGTGCTTGCCGATGAGTGCAATCAGACATTCGGCGAGTCCGATGAAGCCGATGCCGAGCGTGCCCTGATTGATGACCGACTCGATGGTGTCGTCGGGTTGGAGGTTCTCGGCACCCACCCACAGTTTGCTCATTACCAGTTGGAACTGCTTGGCCATGGCGGTTTTTTGGAACTCATAGCGCTCGTGGAGTTGCAGTGCAACGATGTCGAGGAGGTTATCGAGTTTAGCGAAGAAAGCGTTGATGCGCGCCTCTTTGTCGGCAATATCCATGCACTCGATGGCCAGACGGACGATGTTGATGGTGGAGAAAGAGAGGTTGCCGCGTCCGATGGATGTTTTCTCACCGTATCGGTTATCAAAAACGCGCGTACGGCATCCCATCGTTGCCACCTCCCATTTGTAGCGGTTGGGGTCGTCGATGCGCCAATTGTCGTGGTGGTTGTATGGTGCATCTAAGTTAACGAAATTAGGAAAGAACCGGCGAGCTGTCACCTTGCAAGCAAGTTGGTAGAGGTCGTAGTTGGGGTCGGTGGGCAGGTAACTCACGCCGCGTTTTTTCTTCCATATCTGGATGGGGAAGATGGCCGTAGAGCCGTTTCCGACACCCTCGTAGGTAGTCTTGAGTATCTCGCGGATGACGCATCGTCCTTCAGCGGAGAAATCGGTGCCATAGTTGATGGAAGAGAAAACCACCTGGTTACCCCCACGCGAATGGATGGTGTTCATGTTGTGCACGAACGCTTCCATAGCCTGGTGTACACGGGCCACGGTGCGGTTGATGGCGTGATGGAAATAGCGGTCTTTGCCAACCATCCCCGTCAGTTCGGCAGTCAGATAGTCTTTGATGGGAGCGTCGTAGAGGTCGTGCAGGTCTTCACCGGTAAGCGACTCGAGGTTCTTGACCTCTTCTATATACGACGCGCGCACGTAAGGAGCCATGTAGAAATCGAAAGCAGGGATGGCCTGCCCGCCGTGCATCTCGTTTTGGGCAGTCTCCATGGAGATACATGCGATGACGGAAGCGGTCTCAATGCGCTTGGCAGGCCGGCTCTCACCATGCCCTGCCACAAAACCGTGCTTTAGGATGTTGTCCAACGGATGTTGCACGCACGTCAGTGACTTGGTGGGATAGTAGTCCTTGTCGTGGATGTGGAGGAGGTTGTGGCGCACGGCCTCGCGCGCGTCGGGGGAGAGCAAGTAGTCGTCCACAAACGGTTTGGTTGACTCGCTGGCGAACTTCATCATCATACCGGCAGGGGTGTCGGCGTTCATGTTGGCGTTCTCGCGCGTCACGTCCGTTTTCTTGGCAGCGATGATCTCGAGGAACACCTCGCGCGTCTTGGCTTTGCGTGCGATGTCGCGTTGGTTACGATAAGCGATGTAGCCTTTCGCCACCTCTTTGCGCGGCGATTTCATGAGCTCAAGCTCCACTTGGTCTTGGATGGCATCGACTGTCATCTGTTCCTTTCCTTGCGTCGAGATCTTATCCACTATTCGTTGGATGAGGTCCTCGTCCACGCCTTTTTCCGTCACAAGCATCGCCTTGCGGATGGCGGTTTTGATTTTTTCTTCGTTGAAGCCAACTATTCGGCCGTCACGTTTTACGATTGTTTGAATCATGGTTTGTAATGATGTTTGTTGAGTGCCCAAAAGAGCCCTATATGTGTTAAATATTTAATAATCAGAGTGAAAAAAGAAGTACCACGCTTGGTACGTTCGAATCACGGTGCAAAGTTACAAATAATTTTTCATATATGCAAACTTTTTTGCAAAAAAATTTTAAAAAAAATTCAAAAAGAAAAACTTTGTTCCTCTCCCGAACAGACGTTTTAATTGAAAATCAAGCGTTTAAGGTAAAAATTCGGAAAACTTGGCCATCGAAAAAAAATTTTTGTCATGCATAAAAGCGCACTCAGAGTGGGTCTAAAGTGGTTTATTCGGGCGCAAAATTCTGATAATCAGGCATGTGAAATCCGGCCATAAAGAGTGAGCGACAAAAGTCCCCTTTGCGAGCGCGAAAAACACCCGATTTGGTCGGTTTTGTGCTCTTTTTTGATAAAAAAACGCCAAAAGTATCGATTTTATTTGCAAATGTGAAAAAAAAGTTGTAATTTTGCACCGCAATTGTGCGCGCGCTTGCGTATAAGTGCTCGTATGCGCGTACAATTACAAGGATAAGACACCAAAAAACAAGAACAATGATAAACAGAACATTGGTTCGATCGAAAGTAGTGCAGACGCTTTTTGCGTACTACACCGACGGGGAAAGCACTCCAATCAAGGCAAAGAAAGAGTTGCTTAAGAGTTTCGACAACACGTACAGTTTGTACATGCTGCTCTTGGACATCGTCAACGAGTTGACGATGCTATACGAGAAGCGTGAAGAGCAAGAGAAGGAGCGTTCGGCGGTATTGCATCTGCCATACGAGCCCCGGCGCAACTTCATCAACAACCGTTTTGCGCAACAGATCTTCAACAATCGGCAACTGCGCGGTTACCTCAAAGAGAAGAACTTCAGCTGGGACGTGGCTCACGACATGCTGCGCATGCTTTTCAGGCAGATTGTTTCCGCCGATTTCTTCGCTGAATATCAGGCACTCCGTGAACCATCATACGCCGACGACAAGATGGTTTGGCGGCGCATTTACACGGATGTGCTTGCCGACAACGAGGCATTAGACGCGGCGTTGGAAGAGATGGAGCTGGCACTCGATGGCGGCGATTGGGCGGTGGATGCCAATGTGGTCATCTCGTATGTCATCAAGACCATCAAGCTGTTCACCGAATCAAGCGGAAAAGACCAACCGCTGTTGGAGATGTTCAACTCGAACGCCGAACTGGCGTTTGCGAAAAATCTGTTACAGAAAGCCATTGACGGACACGATGAATACATGCAGATGATTGAAAACCACCTAAAGAACTGGGAGTTGTCGCGCGTTGCTTTTATGGACATCATCATTCTGCAAGTGGCACTGGCGGAAATCATCGGTTTTCCCACCATCGCGCTCCAAGTATCCATCAACGAATACTTGGAACTGGCCAAAGAGTACTCCACAGAGAAGAGTTATGCTTTCATCAATGGCATTCTTGACAGTATTGTGGAAGAGCTGAAGGAGGAGGACAAACTCATCAAGGCCGTGGCCATCGACTGAATAGTAACATAAAAAAGAATATTAACTTAAAAAACAAGAATATATGAAATTATTAGTTTTATTGCAAGCAAGTGCCGCCAACGCAAACGGTGGCAGTAGTTGGAGTTTCTGGGTCATGATGATCCTAATCTTTGTAGTGATGTGGCTCTTCATGATTCGTCCGCAACAAAAGAAACAGAAAGAATTGGAAAAACAGCGCGATGCGATGCGTCCCGGTCAGAAAGTGGTGACTGCCGGTGGACTGCACGGCAAGCTCAAGAGCACCGATGGTGAGGTGTTCCAAGTGGAGATTGCCAAGGATGTGGTCATCCGCATCGACAAGTCGTCGGTATTCGCTGAACCCGAACCGACACCCGCGAAGAAAGACGATAAACCCAAGAAAGACGAGAAGGACGAACGCCCCAAGAAACTCGACAAGAAAGACGATAAACTCGACAAGAAAGACAAGGAAGCTTAACGAATGGAGCGGTTTCGCGACAAAATGCTCAAAGTGCTGCGGGGCATCAAGAATTTCGTTTTCTCCCGCGATGCACTCACATTTCTCTGCTTTGTACTGGTGGCTGCTGTTCTTTGGTACGGTCACGCCATCAGTTCGGAGCGGGAGGCCACGTTGCACGTGCCCGTCCGTTACAGCGGCGTGCCGCAAGATGTGTATTTTGAGCCCGCCTTGCCCGACCATATCGACGTAACTATCCGCGACGCGGGAAGACGACTGATTGCGCAGAGCGAGGAGACTCCGGAACTGACGTTCGACCTCTCGGACCAGATTAAAGGCAATGCCGGCAAAGTGCATATAGCCTCGGAGCAAATCATGCAGAAACTGCCGTCATCGTTGCACGGAAACGGCACGGCGAAAATGATTAGCATCTCGCCCGACCATATCGATGGCACGTACAGCGAACGCTACAATGAGCGCAAATACACGTTGCCGATAGAGACCCGCAAAGTACCCGCCGGATACCGACTCATCCTTTTCCCGCCGCAAGTGGAGGTGACGGTACGTGTCAGTCAGAGTCACTACAACGACATCTCGGCCAAAGACATCACCGTGTATTGCGAGTATTCCACAACGAATGAAGACAAACTGGACGTGAAGTTCGTGCACCGCTCTAAGTTCATCAAGAGCGTGCGTCTCGCGCCCTCGGAAGTGCAATACCTGATAGAGGAACAACAATGAGAGCGATTCAGATGGTCGATTTGCAGACGCAGTACTTGCATATCCAAGAGGACGTCGATGCGGGCATTCGCGAAGTGCTCGCTTCTGCTGCGTTTGTGAAAGGGCCGAAAGTACGGACGTTTGCCGAGCATCTGCAGACGTGGTTAGGCGTTAAGCACGTCATCCCTGTAGGCAATGGCACTGATGCCCTGATGATTGCGTTCATGAGTCTCGGACTGCACCGTGGAGACGAGGTCATCACCCCGTCTTTCACGTTCGTTGCCACTGCTGAAGCCGCTGCATTGCTCGGGCTCAAACCTGTGTTGGTAGATGTTGACCCTCGCACGTTCAACATCGATGTGGAGGCCATCCGCCGCGCCATCACGCCCCGCACAAAAGCGCTTGTGCCCGTACATCTCTTTGGCCAATGCGCTGACATGCAATCCATTATGCAGATTGCGACAGAGTATGGTCTGCGGGTGGTGGAAGATGCGTGTCAGGCCATCGGTGCCGAGTATCGTTGGTCGGACGGCCACACCACTAAAGCCGGTTGCATGGGTGATTTGGGTTGCACCAGTTTCTTCCCTTCGAAGAATCTCGGCTGCTATGGTGATGGTGGTGCTATTTTCACCAACGACGACGAGTTGGCGGCACGGGCAACACAGATTGCCAATCACGGCTCGATGCAACGTTACCATCACGACCTCATCGGCGTGAACAGCCGTCTGGACGCACTGCAAGCAGCCGTACTCGATGCCAAACTGCCGCACCTCAACGACTATACAGCCGCGCGGCAAGCCGCTGCTGCGTATTACGACGAGCATCTTGCGGGCAACGAACAGTTGGTATTGCCGGCACGCGACCCGAACTCGACGCACGTCTTTCATCAATACACAGTGCAACTCAAGCACTGCCATCGCGACCATGTGCGCGAAGCACTGGCAGCCGAGGGTGTTCCAACGATGGTGTACTATCCCGTCCCGCTACATCGGCAACCTGCTTATCAGGCCACTCTACCCTGCCCCGTCGCGGAGCGACTGGCCGACAGTGTCCTGTCCCTACCCATGCACACCGAACTGGACGAAGAACAACTGCAACACATATGCGCATCCTTGCTACGCGCCGTAACACATTGAATCATTGGCAGGTATATCACTAAATACTGACCTCAGACAGACGACCAAACTGTCGCCTGCACAAATCCAAGTCATCCGCATGCTGGAGATTCCCGCTGTGGAACTGCGGCAACGGGTGGAAGAGGAGATTCAGCAGAATCCGCTCTTGGAGGAAGTGCCCGAGTCGGAGCACCGCGACAAAGAGGAGCGCGATGAGTATGAGGATGATTACCTGTACGAGGAGTCGGACAATGAGCCCGATTACGATGCGTTTGGTGACCCCGAAGACGACTACACAGCCCCGAACGACGGTGTTGATATGAACGATGCCTATGCGGCCGGTGAGTTCGATGACGAATATGATATCCCCGACTATCGCACCGCAACGCACAACTACTCTGCCGACGATGACCCGCATGGAGAGGAGATTCCGTTCTCCATCGGCAGTACGTTCCATGAGTACCTAACCGAGCAGATTGGCGAGAAACCACTATCTGAACGTGAGCGGACGATTGCCGAATACGCGATTGGCAATATCGACGACAATGGCTGGTTGACCCGTACGCCCGAACAACTGGTGGATGACCTTGCTTTCCGCGCCGGCATCGAAGTGACGGACGAAGAGATGGCCAAAGTGGTGGAACTGGTTCGTCATCTCGACCCGCCCGGAGTGGGTGCATACAACCTGCAAGACTGCCTGCTCATGCAGCTCCATCGGCGAGAAGACACGCCCGCTAATCAGCTAGCCATCCGCATCATTGAGAAACATTTCACCGACTTCCACAAGCGCCATTTCGAACGCATCCGGCAACGGATGGACCTGACTGAAGAGGAGATGAAAGATGCGTTGACCGAAATCAGTCGGCTCAATCCCAAGCCCGGCAACAGTTTTGGCGGGACGCTATACGAGAGTAACGGCAATCAAGTCACGCCCGATTTTTACGTCATGAGCGAGAACGGACAACTGGTCATCTCGCTCAACACCGGCGACATCCCTGACTTGCGCATCAACCAAGAGTACGTTGAAATGCTCGACACCCTCAACCTCGACCGCAAATCGAAAGGCAACAAAGAGGGTATTCGCTTCATCAAGCAGCATATCGACTCCGCCAAATGGTTCATTGATGCCATCCGCCAACGCAACGAGACGCTCATGCACACGATGGAGGCCATCGTCCGCTTTCAGCACGACTATTTTGTAGAGGGCGATGAGACGTACCTCAAACCGATGATTCTGCAAGACATCGCTGATACCACCGGTTACGATGTGTCCACCATCTCACGGGTGAGTAACTCCAAATATGTGCAAACAGATTTCGGCACTTTCCCGCTCAAACATTTCTTCTCTGAAGGACTGGCAACAGAACTCGGCGATGAGGTGTCAACGCTGGAGATTAAGAAAGTGCTGCGCGAGGTTATCAGCAAAGAGGACAAGCGCCATCCGCTTAACGATGACCAACTGGTGCAACTGCTCAAACTGGATAACTACCTCGTGGCGCGGCGCACTGTGGCGAAATATCGCGAACAAATGGGCATCCCCGTCGCTCGCATGAGAAAACAAGTGTAATAAAAAGAAAATGAGTAATATACCCAAACAAATCAGTAGAGGATTAGCTTATGGACTGAGCGTGTTGCTCTATCCGCTCTTTACCCCCACATACTTGATGGTGACGTTCTGCGTGCTCTTCAACAATCTGAGGCAACCGTTGCCACCGCAGTATTGGTGGTTCGCCATCGGCGGCACGTTCTTCTTCACTTGCCTCGTTCCGCTGATTATCCTCATCGTAATGAAGATGCAGGGGCGCATCACCGACTTCGATATCAGCGACCATCGCCAGCGGTTAGTGCCGCTGCTGTACGCCATCATCTCTTTCAGTTTTTGGTGCGCATACCTCTACTCCGTGCTCAAAGTGCCGGACTTCATGTTCTGGACAGCTGTCAGTTCGGTCGTTGCTCTCGCTGTTTGCGCCGTCATCAGTAACTACTGGAAAATCAGCGCACATCTGGCATCTATGGGTGGAGTCGTGGGCATGGTGCTTGGCTACTTGTTCTATTTTGGCATCAACGCGCCCGGGACAGTCTGCGGGCTGCTCCTTCTGTCCCTTTTGCTTATGTACGCACGCATTTTCCTCGAAGCCCACACGCCGCTGCAAGTGGTTCTCGGATACTTGCTCGGACTCGTTTTTACACTCATTCCTAATTTCATCATCTTCTATGCGTAAAAGATTGACAACCATATTATTTGCTTGCATGTTGGTGCTGACACTGCCTGCTCAGACGCTGAGCGAGCAGTCGGTCGTCTCGCTCCTTACCTGCACGCCCGGCAGACCGCTCTACCTCCATTTCGGCCATTCAGCTCTTCGCGTCCAAGACCCCGCTTTTATCAGTGCCGACTCGGTGGTTACTGCCATCGACTGGACGTTCAATTACGGCATTTTCTCTTTCGATACCGAACATTTCTACGCTAAATTCACACGCGGAGAGACCGACTACATGCTCGCCCTGCAAGAGACAAAATATTTCATCTCCTCCTCGCACAATGAAGGACGCGAGGTTTTCGAGCAGACGCTCAACCTCTCGCGCAGCGAACGGCAACTTATCCTCGATGCCCTCATCGAAAATTATCGCCCCGAAAACCGCGTCTATCGTTATAATTTCGTTTTCGACAACTGCGCCACACGCCCGTTGCGGCTCATCGAGCAAGCATTGCCGGATTTTGGTGTCTCCACCGATACGTTGCCCGACACGTGGCGTGACCAAATCACCTATTACGCGGGCAAATGGACGTGGGGAGAGTTCGGCATCAACCTCGTTTTCGGGCGACAGGCAGATAACCGCATGACTGTTGCCGAGTCGCTCTTCTTGCCCGAGAACTTGATGAACTATATCGAACAAAGCGGACTCGTCAGTTCCTCACAAATAGGCACGTTCACGCCTCGCGATGCATCGTTTTGGACCTCGCCCTATTTGGTGCTCATCCTACTCTGCCTGCTTATCCTCAGCATCACTGCCCTCGACATCCACCGCCATCGGCAGTCATACGTGCTTGATGCCCTGCTCTTCGCCCTCTACACCATCCTCGGCTGCATCATCACGTTCTTGATGTTCTTCTCCACACACCCGTTCGTGACGGAGAACGCCAACTGGCTGCTATTCAACCCATTGTGGCTCTTCCCGCTCGTGCTCTGTTGTTGGCAACGCGGACGCGCATTGCTCAACAAACTGACCCTTGCCATCTGCCTCTTCGTCGTTGTTGAGTTCATCCTCGCGCTCTGTAGCGGTCAGACGTTCCACTTCTTGCTCCTGCTTCCAATGCTCCATTGCTTGCGTTTGTTCGGGCTTCATCTTCATCTACATGCAACAAAAAACCATGCGTAAACCGCTTCTCATATTATCTCTCTTCTGCACGATGACGCTTGCCGCCGTGCCGAAACTGACAGTCTTCATCATCGTGGACGGACTGGACATGCAGTCGATGCAAGACATGCAACCGTATTGGTCGCAAGGCGGACTCAGGACTCTCACCGAAGAGGCTTACCAAGTGCCCGTCGCGTTCCCGCAACTCGTTTACGGCGGGGACGAGACGACTGCAACTATCCTTACCGGACTCACGCCGTTCTACCACCACTACGCCGCGGACAACTATTTCCGCCGCAGTGATCGCAAGGCGCATCTGCTCTTGGCGGATGAGAAACAGTTTGGCATCCATTCCAAAGAGACGCTCTCACCGGCAGCGCTGCGTTGCTCCACCATCGCCGACAAGCATCGACTGAACGAGAGTTCCGGAGCGAAAATCTACGCCATCGGCGTCAATCCGCTTACTACCGTTCTGCTTGCCGGACATGCTGCCAATGCATGTTGCTGGATAGAGAACAACGGATGGGGAACAACATCGTTCTATTCGGAAGGACTGCCCTCTTCTGCCGACAAGATGAACAGCAATGGCACTTTTGACGAGGTGGCCAAACGTACGTGGAACAACCGAATGGATATGGTCTCTTACCTCAGACCCACCGCGTTGGAGAAGAAGAAAAACGGATTCTCGTACGACTCTTCCAAAGACCTCCGCCACTCGCCCTCTGCCAACACGTTGGTCGTCAACCTCGCGTTGGACATCCAGAAAAGCGAGAAACTCGGGCAGCGCGGACAGAACGATTTACTGCTGCTGAACCTCACCGTCCTCTCGCCACAGACGCGTACCGCTCGCATCGCTTCTGCCGAACAAGAGGAGATGTACATCCGGCTCAATCAGGATTTGGGCTACTTGATGGACCAACTCGGGCAGCGCGTCGGCAAAGCTGACATCCAGATTGTACTCGTCGGTAAGCCTTGTTACGGCTTCCTCTCCCAAGACATGCAGACGGCAGGACTCAACACCGCCACCTTCAATATCGACCGTGCCGCGGCACTTGCCGGCACGTACTTGATGGCGATGTACGGGCACGAGCGATGGGTGGACGGCGGTTTCGGCAACTGTATCTACCTCAATCGAACACTCATCGAACAAAAAAAACTCTCCATCGGTACTATCCGCCGACAAGTGGCGGATTTCCTCGAAGAGATGGAGGGCGTACAGAAAGCGTTCTTAATCAACGAGATACCAATGATTCAGGGCGATGGCGAGATATCCAAACTGCGCAACTCCACCACCCGCTATTCAGGCGATGTCGTCATCATGCTCGATGAAGGCGTCACACTCATGCTCAACGACAAAGAGACGATGGACAACGTTCTCGCAGAAGAACCCATCGTGCCACTGCTGTTCTGGTCCGGCGCATACCGCACGTTCCCCGACCTGCCCACACCCATTTCCGCCACGGAGATACTCAATCTGACACTCAAATAACACATGGAATATCAATATCTTACACATATCGATTCGCCGGCCGACCTGAAACAACTGCCGATTGATGCACTCCCGCAAGTATGCGCCGAAGTGCGTGATTTTATCATCCACGCGTGCGCTAAGAACCCGGGACATCTCGCCTCATCGCTCGGAGCTGTCGAGCTCACTGTTGCCCTACATTATGTCATGGACACGCCCAACGACCGACTTGTCTGGGATGTGGGACATCAAGCATATGCCCACAAAATCCTAACCGGCAGACGCGACCGATTCGCCACTAACCGCTGTTTTGGCGGACTTGCGCCGTTCCCGTCGCCCGCTGAATCGGAGTACGACACCTTCACGGCCGGGCACGCCAGTAACTCCATCTCTGCCGCACTCGGGATGGCAGTGGCGGATAAGAAGCGACGCGTCGTGGCCATCATTGGCGATGGAGCCATGACCGGCGGACTGGCTTACGAGGGACTCAACAACACGTCGATGATCCCCTCCAACCTGCTTATTGTGCTCAACGACAACAACATGGCCATTGACCCGCTGCATGGTGGAATGACCCAGTACTTGGTGGACATCACCACCTCGGAGCACTACAACGACATCCGCTACAACATCTACCGAGCGATGCGAAAACTCGGGATTATGGATGAGGAGAAAAAGACCAAAGTGCAGCGATTCAACAACAACCTCAAGTCCATCCTCACGCACCAACCGCGCAATATTTTCTCCGGACTCAATCTCCGCTATTTCGGGCCGGCCGACGGGCATGATGTGGTGTCTATCGTGAAGATTCTCAATGAGATAAAAGATTATCGAGGACCAAAAGTGCTGCACCTCATCACCTGCAAGGGGCACGGCTACACACCTGCTGAAGAAGACCAAACCGTTTGGCACGCTCCCGGTAAGTTCGACCCCGAAACGGGCAAGCGACTCGAAACGCCGCAAGCCAAACTGTGGCAACATATTTTTGGCGAAACGCTCCTCCAATTGGCCAAAGAAGACGAGCGCGTCGTCGGAATAACACCCGCAATGCCCACCGGCAGCAGTCTCAATATCCTCCAAGCCGAGATGCCCGACCGCGCTTTCGACGTCGGGATTGCCGAGGGACACGCCGTGACATTCGCCGCAGGACTCGCCAAAGAGGGCAAAGTGCCGTTCTGCGCCATCTACTCCAGTTTTCTCCAACGCGCTTACGACAACATCATCCACGATGTGGCACTACAGAACCTGCACGTCATCTTTGCCATCGACCGAGCCGGTATTGTTGGGCAAGATGGCGCAACGCACCACGGGCTCTTCGACCTCAGTTTTCTCCGCGCCATTCCTAACCTCACCGTTCTCGCCCCGATGGACGGCGAAGAACTGAGACGGATGTTGCGCTGGGCTAAGGACGCAGAAGGCCCCATCGCTATACGTTATCCGCGCGGTGTCGCGGCCGAACAGATAGGAGATATTTCCGAAGGGCGAGCAAAAATGACGTGCTCAAGACCGATAAATGCCGGAGCAAAGGCCGCATTTTTGACCATCGGTGCTATTGGCAACACGGTGAACGAGGCCATCCGAGGACTCGACATCGCCCAATACGACATGCGCGCAGTAAAACCCCTCGACACTGACACGCTCGACTTTGTAGCTGCTCATTATCAGCATATTTACACGGCTGAAGACGGCATTCTGCAAGGCGGATTCGGTAGTGCCGTGCTGGAATATTTAGCCGACAAGGAATACAACGGCACCATCCGCCGATTCGGCGTGGATAATCAGTTCGTTACGCACGGCAAACCCGAAGAACTCTACCATTTGCTCGGACTCGATGCAGAAGGAATACGTAAACAGATAAAACTTTAGTTTATGCGAATCATTATATCCGGAGCCGGAGCAGTCGGCACGCACCTCGCCAAACTTCTCAGTAGTGAGAACATGGAAATTTGCCTCATGGACGAGAGCAAAGAGCGTCTGGGACAACTGGATGCCAACTACGACTTGCTCACCAAACAAGGCTCGCCCATCTCGCTGCAAGACCTCAAGGATATCGGCGTCAAAGATGTGGATCTCTACATCGCCGTCACTCCCGACGAAACCGTCAACATCACCTCTTGCCTCATCGCCAACGCGCTCGGGGCTAAGCGTACACTTGCGCGGATTGACAACTACGAATATATCTTGCCCGAGAACAAGGGCATCTTCGAGAACGTGGGACTCAACCACCTCATCTATCCTGAGGTGCTCGCGGCCAAAGAGATTGGCGAATCGCTGCGTACCAACTGGATGCGATACAGTCTGCAACTCTCGGGCGGAGGACTCGAACTCTGCGCCGTCAAAGTGAGAGAAAACGCCTCTATCCTCAACAAACGCTTTGCTTCCGGTTACTTCAACCACAACCGTTATCGAGTGGTGGCTATCAGTCGCGGCACAGAGACTATCATTCCGAGAGGCAACGACCAGATAGAAGCAGGAGACCTCGTTTTCTTCGTCTATAAACGTTCGGAGCGGGAGTTCGTTCGCGAACAAGCGGGCAAAACCGAGCACGACATCCGCAACGTCATCGTTTATGGAGGCGGACGTATCGCACAAAAAGCCGTTCGACAGATACCTGCCAGCATGCAAGTGAAGATTATCGAGCCCGACAAAGAGATGTGTTACCAACTGGCGGAGAAAATACCCAACGTGATGATTATCAACGGAAACGCTTCGGATATGGAGTTCCTGAAAGAAGAGGGAATCGAGGATGCAGACGCTTTCGTGGCCGTCACCGACAACGCTGAAGCGAATATCTTCGCGTGCCTTGCAGCCAAGCGTTTTGGCGTGAGAAAAACCATCGCCGAGATTGAGAACATCGACTATATTCCCATGGCTGAGGGACTCGATATCGGCACCGTCCTCAACAAAAAAACCATCACGGCATCGTACATCTACCAACTGCTTCTCGAGCAAGCCTCCGTCCTCAACGTGCGTAACCTCACCTCCGCTGATGCGCAACTCGTGGAGTTCATCGCACAGCCCGGCAGTCGCATCACGAAAGACAAGATTAAAGACCTCAGTCTCCCCGACAACACCAATGTTGGCGCACTCGTCAGAGAAGAAGTGGGCGTTCTCGTCAATGGCGACACACAAGTGATGCCGGGCGACCACGTTGTCATCTTCTGCAAATCGCAAGACATCCGCAAACTAGAAAAATACTTCACGTAAGACAACATGACACACACTTTCAACTGGAAAATGGTCTTCAAGACGCAAGGAGCTCTCCTCATCATCGAGTCGCTCTTCTTGTTGCTGCCCACTGCCGTTGCCCTACTCTGCCACGAGGCAGATGCGTTCGCTTATGGTTTTTCCACAGCCGTCACCCTGCTTGTCGGACTCATCTCCCTCCGCATCGGGCGACAGGCATCTCGGCGCGTCGGCGAACGTGAAGGGTACGTCATCGTTGCGCTTGTCTGGGTCATTTTCTCGCTCTTCGGCATGATGCCTTTCTATCTGAGTGGTGCCATCCCGTCTTTCACCGATGCTTTCTTTGAGACGATGTCGGGGTTCACCACCACCGGTGCCACCATCATCGACGATGTGGAGTCGCTCTCCCACGGTCTACTCTTCTGGCGCTCGCTGATGCAGTGGATAGGAGGCCTG
>CALAUY010000018.1 GCA_937892015.1 uncultured Bacteroidales bacterium
AGTAAACCCTCAGACAAAACTCCCGTCAGCCAAAAATCTCCCCAAAAAACCTATGAACTTTTTTCCTGGAATGTCAATGGCATCCGCGCCGTCCTGCGCAAAAACGCTCTCCAAACTCTCCTAGAAACTTTCTCGCCCGACCTCCTCTGTCTCCAAGAAACCAAGGCAAATAAATCCCAAGTCGCAGTAGATTTTCCTGATTACGAAGAGTTTTGGAACTCCGCCGACCGCCCCGGTTATTCCGGCACCGCGACTTTCCCCAAATTCCACCCAAATTCCATCCAAATTCCACCCAAATTCACCTCAAAACCATCCTAATTACACCCTCATAACCATACACCGAAGATACTGACCTCAATAATTCTATTAGCCCCGTTAGTCTTCAGTACATAATTGGCTAGCTCCGCAGGAGTGCTCCCCTAAAATAGGACAGGGGGTCACGCTTGCGGTGGATGGGTATTATCATTTACAAATTCGCCAATTTACAATGTGTAAACGATATTTGAATCCGTTTTTCGAGGTTGTATAGAGAGGGTTTAGAGCCCGTTCAGAGCCGGTTGCAAAAAGTTGTACAAACTTTTGCCAAAACGACTCGCCCTCAAAAATCCAAGAGCTCAACCCAACCACCTCATTTCCAGCTACTTACAACACACTCTACGGTTTTTTCAAAAGCTTCAAAAGTTAAAACGTTCCACAATCACCTCATTTTCAACCAAATAGCCGCTCTTATTGGGCAAAAAATTGTCATACATTTTTCGAACGGTCTCTATACGGTCTCTATACGGTCTCTATACGGTCTCTATACGGTCTCTATACGGCCTCGCTAATACCTCTACGCCCCCTCGGAAAACGGAGCAACCTCTTCGACAAACAGAAGACGAAAACACTGACGAGAATGGCCTCTGCCATACCAACGGTGACATCAAGCAAGAAATGTTGGCTGAGATAAATGCGCGAATAGCCGCCAAGCAGTGCCAACAGAAAACAGATGAGTCCGAACCACTGACAACAGGGCAGACGCTTCTCGGCGTACAGGAACGCGCAAAGACTGAAAAAGACGAAGAAAGTGGCTGTATGTCCGGAGGGGAACGAATGCCAACTATGCAGATGGATGCCATCAACCAACGTGTTCTGCCAAGCCGCGAAGAGGTCGGGTTGCACCTCGGCAAGTGACTCGAAGAACGTTTTCGGTCGCGGCATATTCAACAGATGTTTGAGTGCTTGCACTATCAGTGCCGAGAGTCCCTCAGCGACGGCAAACATGGCCGTCCAAACAGGTCGCCGGAACAACAGCGGCAGCAACATCAGCACGTACACCGGCCACTGGACAAAGAGCGTGTAGTAATGGAAAAACGTGTCGAGGAAAGGTGTGTGACGGGCGTTGAGAACCAAGTGCAACTCCGCTTTCGGAACAATGCACAACGCCGCAATCATCACCGCCAGGACGATGACCGCAACACTCAAGAAAAGGGTGTTCTGTTTGACAAACTCTTTCATGTTTTTTGACTTAAACCGACTGCAAAATTACTGCTTTTTTCTGAATTATGCAACTTTTTATGCAAAAAAAACGCATAAAAGTGCACTTTTGGGGTGCAAAAAGTTGCAAATATGAAAAAAAATCCGTAACTTTGCAGTCGATTTATGGATTTTACAGATGGAACGATGGAAAAAAATATGGCAATGGATGCGTCGGTATGTGCTCAATAAGTACGTGTTGACGTTATTCGGTTTCGCCCTTATTCTCACGTTCTGCGGCGACCAATCACTCCTTAATCGCGTGAAGCGAGCGCACGAGATACGAGAGAAAGAGGCAGAGCTGAGTGCGTATCGCAACGCCATCGAAGAGACAAGCTCGCAGATTGAGCATATCAACGCCTCGACAGAGAACCTCGAACAGTTCGCCCGAGAGCAGTATTTCATGCACGCCGACAACGAGGATGTGTTTATCATTAACGAGCCATGAAACGACTTACCATCAAGGATTTAGCCCGCGAGTTGGGCGTTGCTCCATCGACCGTGAGCAGGGCGTTGCAGAACAGCCACGAGATTTCGGAATCAACCCGCAACATGATAGTAGCGTACGCAAAAAAACGCAACTACAAACCGAACATGGTTGCGTCGAGTCTGCGTACAGCCCGCAATATGACCGTCGGACTGATTATCCCCAGCGCAACGAATTTCTTCTTTGCGCGCGTACTGAAAGGTGTAGAGAAAGTGGCAGGTGATGCGGGCTACAACATCGTCATTGCCCAGACTGACGACGACCCCGAACGCGAGGTGACGGCCGTACGTGCACTGAGCACGCTACGCGTGGACGGCATACTCGGATGCCTCAACAACACCCCGACAGGGCACCAAGTGCTGCAAGAGATACTCGACGATGAGATGCCGTTAGTGCTCTTCGACCGGTTGTTATCTATCCGCTGCGACCAAGTCATCTCCGACGATTATGGCGGCGCATTCAAGGCAGTGGAGTACATGATTCACTCGGGTGCTCGACGCGTGGCGTACTACAGCTCAACGCTCAATGAGCACACGGGATCGGAACGTTTGCGCGGGTATCGCGAGGCATTGGATAAGTACAGTATAGCGTACGACCCCAACCTGGTACTCGACTGCTCATCGCGCGAAGAGGCACTGGTGATGACACCCGATTTCATCCGCACAAGGGGTTGTCCCGACGCTATCCTTGCAGCCAACGACCAGACAGCTGCAGGCATTCTCCACTCGGCCAAGATGCTCGGCATCAACGTGCCCAAACAGATGCAGATATGCGGGTTCAGCAACGACACCATCACACGACACACGGACCCAATGCTCTCCACCGTGCAGCAACATGCTAAAGAGATTGGAGAAGAAGCGATGCAGCGACTCATCGCACGCATCGAACAACCGGAAACGGCCGAACCACCACAGACTTTGGTTCTGCCAACTGACCTCATCGTGCGGGAAAGTACACACTAAAGTTTCAAGTTTCAAGTTATTTTGAGTTTAGAGCATGCTAGAATATAGTCCTTGGAAAATTGAGCAGCACGCGTTTGAGCCGCAGAGCGAAGTGACGACCGACGAACAGTTGGCGTTCTCGAACGGGTACATCAGTCAGTACGCCTTCTTCGAGGAGCAGTACTCAGGCGCGCGGAAAGTAGGCACGTTCGTTGAGAGTATCATGCGGGCAGACAACTCGCAACCGCTTGAGATACCTAATCCAACGAATATCTCGTTGCGTTTAGGCGACGAGCGATTGGACCTCAACCACTGGCAAGTGGAGTCCTTCTATCGATGCCTGCACAAGGGTGAGACGTGTCTCGAACGTCAGTTCACCGCCACTTCGCCCCACGGATACACCATCGAGGTAAGTTCGCTGCGATGCTTGAACGTGAAAAACCCGCATTTTTTGAACCTAACGTACTCGGTACGATTCGTCAACTACGAGGGCATCACCGCTTCTCGGAGGATTACTACACCTTCGTGAACGGCCAGTACACAACGGAGGGCGGCACGCACCTGACGGCCTTCAAGGAGGCGCTCACCAAGGCGGTGAACGAATACGACCCGAAGAAGAAGTTCGACGGCGACGACGTGCGCGAGGGCATCATCTCGTTCATGACGCTCATCGGCGGTTCGACACACGTGGTCGATTGGTATCCGCTGCAAACATCTATAGATGACGAGGTTGCGTACATGTGGCTGCAAGCGGCCGACAGCGACACGCAACTCTGCGCCGCACAAGGACACTCGCTGCTCAAGAACGGACAAGAACAGACAGAACGACCCATCAAAATCGACAAAAAAAACGTGCTCGGTTTTGCGTATATGACGGACGTTCGCCCCAACGACCTCTTCACCATGCAGACGAGAGTAGCCATCGTCGATTCGCGCCGTTTTGCTAAATCAGAGTTGACAAAACGCGCCATCGAAAAACTCGCAAACCATGATTGACAAACTTCGCAAACCATGATTGACAAACTGGTTAAAGAACATACTATCTTGGGCATCGACCCGGGCACAACGTACATGGGTTACGGCGCGCTGCATACGGTGGGCGGCAAGGCCGAACCGCTCGAAATGGGCGTGCTCGACCTCCACAAAGTGGATGACCACTATGCCAAATTGCAGAAAATATTCTTCTTTGTGCAAGAACTCATCGACCGCTTGCAACCAAGCGAAATGGCCATCGAGACCCAGTTTGTCGATAAGAACGTGCAGACAATGCTTAAGTTGGCACACGGACAGGGCGTGGCCATTGCAGCCGCGCTGAGCAAAGATATACCTGTCAACGAGTACTCACCGATGAAGATCAAGATGGCCATCACCGGCAACGGTCACGCCTCGAAAGAGCGAGTGGCCGATATGTTGCAACGTGTGCTCAAACTCGAACCGTCGGCTCTGCCGAAGAAACTCGATGCCACCGACGCGCTCGCCATCGCGTACTGCCATTTTCTGCAACTGGGACTTCCGCTCAGCACGTCCAAACCCGTCAAGAATTGGGCCGAGTTTGCCCGACAAAATACCTCTCGAATCCACAAATGAGCAAAAAAAGTGCGTTTTGCCTGCAAAAAACACCAAAAAAAGCAAAAAAAACGCATGAAATGCAAACTTAGTGTTGCAAATGTCAATTTTTTTTTGTAACTTTGCACCGCTTTTGAAACGAACATTCTCGAAAAGCGATGTAAGATTTATGTTAGACGCCTTTTATCAAACACACAAGTACCTCGTAGAGCACGTGGATTTCCCCGTAAGACGGTTGCTTATGGACGAAATCGATTGGAGAGACCGCCTCATCGGCATCAAGGGAAGTCGAGGGTGCGGTAAGACATCATTCCTCTTGCAATACGCCAAAGAGCATTTCGGCGGCAGTCGAGAGTGCCTGTACATCAATTTCAACAACCTGTATTTCACCGAACACACGCTCGTGGAGTTCGCCGACGAGTTCGTGCGCTCCGGCGGCCGAACATTGCTCATCGACCAGACGTTCAAGATGCCCAATTGGAGCGAACAGTTGATGAAATGCTACTATCTGTACACCGACCTGCACATCGTCTTCTCGGCCAGTCCGGTGATGCGGCTGGTAGAGGATAACAAAGATATCGGCGAGATTGTGACGATGTACAACCTGCGCGGCTTCAGTTTTCGCGAGTACCTCAACCTACAAGCCGGCACCTCTTTCCCACCTATGCGGCTTGAAGATATCATCGAAGACCACCACTCGCTGGCCAAGATTGTGTGCGAGAAAGTGCACCCGCTCTGGTATTTCGCCGACTATCTGCAGCACGGATACTACCCCTTCTCGCTTGAGAATCACTACTATATGGAGAACCTTCTCAAGGTGATGAACATGATGCTGGAGGTCGATGTTCTGCTCATCAAACAGATTGATGTGGGTTATCTGCAAAAGATACGCACGTTGCTGCACATCTTCATGGAAGAAGCGCCTTGCAGCATCAACGTGAGTAGCCTGGCTGCGCGCATGGATACGAGTCGCGCCACAGCAATGAACTACATCAAGTACCTCAAAGATGCACGGCTGCTCAACCTGCTCTACACCGAAGATAAACAGTTCCCGATGAAGCCGCAGAAAGTGTACCTGCAGAACACCAACCTCATCTACTCGAACCCCCATCGCCAAGTGAGCCAAC
This sequence comes from uncultured Bacteroidales bacterium, assembly GCA_937892015.1. Taxonomy (GTDB): domain Bacteria; phylum Bacteroidota; class Bacteroidia; order Bacteroidales; family Paludibacteraceae; genus Colicola. Next base: position 5,637 of record CALAUY010000018.1, read on the forward strand.
AGATAGTGGCCGAGACGTTCTTCTACAACGCGCTGCACGCGCTGTACAAGGTGAACGCGTCCGGGCGCGGGGCAATGTTCCGCATCGATGGCAGATACTATTTCGATGTGCTCGACCGTGTGCCCAACAAACAGCCTATCCGCTACACGGCCGTGGGAGGTTGCGAGAACACTGACAGCGATTTCTTCATCCCGCTCTGGCTCTTCGGATTCCTCTACTAAAAACGCTCTTCGGATTCCTCTACTATAACGCTCGGAATTCCTCTACTAAAAACTCTTCGGAGTCATCTACTAAACGATTGATAAACAACAAGTATAATACAATAAAATCACAAACTGATTATGGCTGAAAAAGAAAAAAAATTCATGACTTGTGATGGTAACACCGCTGCTGCGCATATCGCGTACATGTTCAGCGAAGTGGCTGCTATCTATCCGATCACGCCCTCTTCTCCTATGGCCGAGAACGTGGACGAATGGGCCGCTCAAGGTCGTAAAAACATGTTTGGCGAGACCGTTCTCGTACAGGAGATGCAATCAGAAGGCGGTGCCGCAGGTGCCGTACACGGTTCACTCCAGGCCGGAGCTCTCACCACCACCTTCACGGCTTCACAAGGTCTTCTTCTCATGATCCCGAACATGTACAAGATTGCGGGCGAACTGATTCCGACCGTTTTCCACGTGTCGGCTCGTACCCTCGCATCGCACGCTCTCTGTATCTTCGGTGACCACCAAGACGTTATGTCGTGCCGCCAAACCGGTTTTGCAATGCTTGCCGAGGCCTCAGTTCAAGAGGTGATGGATTTGGCCGGCGTGGCACATCTCGCCACGCTTAAGAGCCGCGTGCCGTTCCTTAATTTCTTCGATGGTTTCCGTACCTCGCACGAGTACAACAA
>CALAUY010000019.1 GCA_937892015.1 uncultured Bacteroidales bacterium
TCCGATCTGGAAAAGGAATGCAGTGTCCTTCTGGACACCGTTGTAGGTCGAGCGGACGTGGAGGACTCCGATGTTGTTGTTGCGGTAGTAGTAGGCCGAACTGCTGCTGTCGTATGCAATCGAGAAGCAGGAAATGTCGAACATGTCGAATCGGCCGCCGTCACCGATGGGATCGTCGACATCGATGTAGACGCCCGGCATCCCGGTGTTGAATCTGGTATATGCGGCCCGGTTGGCGGCATCCACGGCGTCCGCCTTGTCGTCATCATCCGTCCTTGTGGCCATGATGACAACACCTTCTTCATCAGTCCCGAAAGACGAGAGCATGAAGTCGACATATTTCTGGCCGAAGGCGGGAGTGAACTCTATCGAGAGCGAGTCGCGCAACGTCGTGTTCCATTGTCGCCACACGCCCAGAGCGCCTCGTCGGGAGCGTTGGTGCGTCAGTGTCGGTTCGCTGAACGTCACCACGGGATAGACCGGTACGAGGAACTTGGGCTTGTAGTGCGTGCGGTTGAACGCATACGATGCCATCGTCAGGTGTCCCCCGGCAGAGAAGCCCATCACGCCGATGCGGGCGGTGTCCACTCCGTCTGTGCCAGCATGTTCGTACACGTACCGCAAAGCGTCTTCTACATCGCAGAGCATGTCCGGCCATTGATTGCCGAGTCCCAGCACGCGATAACCAAAGATGTACGCGGGCACGCCCGCAACGCGATAACGCAGCACGTATGCGTTGATGCCGTGACTGTTCAGCCAATGCGCTACGGCCTCGCCCTCATCGTGCATGTCGTGCCACGAGTAACTGCCGCCCGGGCAGATGATGACGGCGACACCGCTGTTCGTCTCGGGCGATGCGAGGTACGGCTGCAAGCGCTCGCGACTCCATGCAGGTGCGAGTAGCAACAGGCTCAGCAGCGCGAGGAGGATGCGCTTACAGCAGGGCATCGAAGAGCGGAACGAGGTCGGCCTTGCGAGCGGCACCCACGTGCCGATTGACCAGTTGACCGTCTTTGAAAAGGAGTAATGTCGGGATGTTCATCACATTGAACTGTGCCGGCACCTCTTCGTTGTCGTCCACATTCATCTTACCAACGATGATTTTTCCGTCGTACTCTTCTGCCAGTTCGTCCACTACAGGACCCATCATGCGGCAAGGACCGCACCACGGTGCCCACAGGTCGATGACTACAGGTTGACCTTCTCCAAGGATGGCTTGGAAGTTGGAATCATTGATTTCTCGTAACATAATGGTTTGATATTAGTTGAATTAGTCCAGTTAGCTTTGACGGTGTCGTTGCAAAGACAGATGGAGATTGCTTCTCCGCGCTCGTCGTCAAGCAACAAAGCGGTGAGAGCATCCTCTACGTACGTCTGTATGGCGCGTTTGAGCGGTCGTGCCCCGTACTGTTTGCAGTCGGACTGCTTGATGAGGAAGTCCTTGACTTCAGGTGTCACCTCCAGCTCGTAACCCATCGCTTTCACTCGTCCGATGATGCCTTGCAGTTCGATGTCGATGATGCGGTGCAGGTCGGCAGGCTCTAATGGCGCAAACGTGACGACAGAGTCGATGCGGTTGACGAACTCGGGCGGGAACTTCTTCTTCAGCGCTTTGAGCAGGATACTCTCCACCCGTTTGGGGTCGAGTCCGTCGGCCGACTGAAAACCGATGCCTGCACCGAAATCTTTCAGTTCGCTCGTTCCTACATTCGATGTGAGGATGATGACGGTGTTCTTGAAATCGACCACCCGCCCCTGTCTGTCGGTCAGTCGTCCTTCGTCGAGCACTTGCAGCAGGACGTTGAAGATGTCGGGATGCGCTTTCTCTATCTCGTCGAAAAGGACGATGGAGTAGGGTTTGCGTCGGACAGCTTCAGTGAGTTTGCCGCCATCTTCGTGCGCCACGTACCCGGGAGGCGCGCCCACGAGCAGCGATGTCGTATGTTTCTCCATGTACTCTGACATATCGAAGCGGATGAGTGCCTCTTTCGTGCCGAACATCTCTTCTGCGAGGCATTGCGCCAAGTGGGTCTTACCCACGCCTGTCGGGCCGAGGAAGAAGAACGTGCCGATGGGGTGGTTCGGGTCTTTGAGTCCGAGTCGCGAGCGTTGGATGGCTTTGGTGATGACGCTCACGGCCTTGTCTTGTCCGATGACACGACTGCGCAGTTCTGCCTCCATGCCCTTGAGTCGAGCCGTCTCTTGGGCTCGTACGCGCTGCACGGGTACGCCCGACATCAGTGAAACGACGCGCGCCACATCGTCCACCGTGATGGTTTGCGGGGTGTTTGACTCCTCATCGCTCCGGTCGTGCGTGCGGCGGATGAGCTGTTGCTTGAGTTCTGTCTCTTTGTCGCGCAGTGCCAATGCCCGCTTGTAATCCTCTTTCTTATAGACCTCTTCTTTCTCCAACCGTACGGTGTCAATCTTGTCTTCTATCTCGCTGAAGAACGCGGGTTTGGCATCGGGGTCAGTCTGTGCCCGCGCGCCGGCCTCGTCCATGGCATCGATGGCCTTGTCGGGGAACGAGCGGTCGCTCACGTAACGTTCGGTCAGGCGCACGCAGGCCTCCAGAGCCTTGTCGGTGAACCGAACGTTGTGATGCTCCTCGTAGCGTCCGCGCAGGTTTTGCAGGATTTGCAGCGTCTCTTCCATTGTGGTGGGTTGCACCATAACCTTCTGGAACCGACGCTCTAAGGCTCCGTCCTTCTCTATAGACTTTCGGTACTCGTCAAGCGTTGTGGCACCGATGCATTGAATCTCGCCGCGCGAGAGTGCGGGCTTGAGCATGTTGGCCGCATCCATGGTGCCTGCCGCCGAGCCCGCGCCGATGATGGTGTGTATCTCGTCAATGAAGATTATCACCTCAGGGTGCTTCTGCAGTTCTATCATAATGGCGCGCATACGCTCCTCGAACTGTCCGCGATACTTCGTTCCGGCCACCACGGCACCGAGGTCGAGTACGATGACGCGCTTTCCCCAGAGGGCACGCGAAATGCGATG
>CALAUY010000020.1 GCA_937892015.1 uncultured Bacteroidales bacterium
GAATGATGGATTTGGGATACCTGATTCAAGAGGTCTTATCTCGTCGTGAAGAAGGCAAGGGCGGGTTGCTTGAAAGGGTGTTTAATGAGCAGTATGTGGTGAAAGACAAACAAATAGGTATAAAAGACGGTAAGGAGATAAGTACAACCAGTGTTCAGAATCCCAATGATCCCGATGCTGCTTATCGCAAGAAAGGCGAGCAAACGGTGCGTGGAAATGTGGTGAACATAACCGAGACAATTGATGAAGAGGTCGGTTTGAATCTGATAACGAATGCGCAGGTTGCACCGGCAACAACGGCTGACAATAGTTTTGTAGAAGAGGCGGTTGCCCAAACAGAAGAACTGACAGCAAACCCTGTGGAACGCATATATGCGGATGGAGCCTACAACAGCGAAACGAATCAGCAGTTAGGAGCAGAACTTGTTCTTACCGGCATGCAAGCAAAGCAAGGACGTTATCAACTACGCAAACAAGATGCCGACCTGATTGTTACGGACACCGAAACAGGCGAGCAGATTATAGCCGAATGGATGGACAAAGCAAAGAAATGGCGGATAAAAACCGATAAGGGTTATAGGTACTTTACGGAGGAAAACATAGAAAAACAAGCGATTCGGTTGAAACAAGAAAACACTCCTCCTGATTTATTGAAGAAACGCAACAATGTGGAGGCAACAATTCGACATTTTGCTTGTTGTTTAGAGAAAAACAAAAGCCGTTATCGAGGATTACTCAAACATAAATTTATGACTTGGGCTCGTTGCTCATGGATTAACCTTGTGCGAATTATGAATTTTGAGGTGCGAATGGCTACCAAATTAGCATAATTAAGCCAAAGAACGCTTTTTTTATATTGTTTTGAGGTCAATACACCTCCATTAAGGCGATTTTCAGTGACGTGTCACTTGCGAATAACGATTTTTGCTACTTGACAGCACCTCGTGCCAAATTTCGCTCTCGAACGTCGCGATAATTATAATTTACAAAAAACTCTAATTTTAAAGTGAACTCATAATATAGATGGTTATCATCCCATCCCCCAAGGTGGAAAGTTCTTGTGCTCATTATTGGAAGGTTGTCTATACAACGTGGAGAGATAATATGAAGCGTATATATATATGCAAATGCAGTTGTGTATGTCCTACAAAAAGTAACTTTGCTGATTATCGCAACAACTAGCACGCGTAGCAAATCGTCCGGAGCGCAGCGAAGGAAAGCACAGCGAAGCAGATCGTCCGAGCTTGCGAGGAAAGAAATTTACAAATTTACAAATTTACAAATTTACAAATTGATTTTTCCCCCCAACTTGGGAAAAAAGAAATACAGAAAGAAGAAAGTAATAAAGAAAAAGAACCAAAAAGAAATTATAAAGAAGTAAGAAACAAAGAAAATTGATTAGTTTAAACTGCTGAGGCAATTAACACTATACGTTGTGTGGTTGTTGCGCACACGTGCACGCGCACAAAGTAGTCACCAATTGCCTCGGCTATAAAAAAATTTATTTTTCATCGTATTATGAACATCAAAGAAGACATACTATCCCACCGCTATAGTGCCCGACAATTCTATCAGCGGTTGCGCGCCACCACCATTGTGGAAGCCTACAAGGAGCCGCTACGTTTGCGCGACATTGCCACCATGCCCAACCGCGTCACCCTCCCATCCGACAACGTTGTTCCGTTCTGCCAGGCCCTTTGTTACGTCTGTGTTAACCACCTTCTTTCGTTTTTTAGACGCAAATCACCGATGAACGAGTCCGACAAGGAGTATATTGCCGAAAGGATGATGATTCAGTACCCCAATTGGTCTGTGCTCGACCTACCCACATTCGTCTCGATGGTCGTCAGTTCACGAGTGCCACATATGCGTTTAGGCGAAATGGAATATGAATTGATAGTCATTGATATTCCGTCCATTATGGCTAAACTCGAAGCGTACGACCGCATGCGACCACACCCCGAGACATTGCAGGGGAACAGCCCCAACGTACAGACCCAACGCCCGCTCACGGAATACAAACTCCATCACCTCATCGACGGCACACCCTACGATTTTGCCGTACCTTACGAGGATTTTGTACAAGGATACACGACCCCATCCGGTGACCCAAGAATCAACGCCGAACGCTATTGGAACAGTCGCCCCAACTACGGAAACGACCAAATCGATACTGCCCTCATTAACCGAGTCTGCGCTAAAGTACAAACAACACGCAATAAATTGAAAGCTTAAGGTTTCAGGTTTCAGGTTTCAGGTTTCAGGTTTCAAGATTAAAAGTTGAATAGTTTAATAGTTTTTACATTATGCATCTCATTGATTTCAACATCTCTCTCGCCCAAAAGGCATGGCAGCAACCCGACCAAAACGGCGTTTGGTACATCCTGCAAACACGCTCCAAATTGCCGGCAAAGGTTATCAATGTGGATGATGATGCGCCCTACCCACTCCGCGTATTAGTTCGTTCACTATGGGACCCCAACCTCTTTCTGAACGAAGCTTACGGCCGAGACGGGCATTACCTGAAACTGACCCCCACGCACATGGACTTGCAACTCTTCCGGTGCAACGCTGCCGAGTACGGTAAATTATCCAATCCATAAAAGCTCTCATAAGGGAGGGGAGTTCAGGAGTTCAGGAGTACAGGAGTTCAGACAAATGTACTGAAGCTGAAAACGTTGCTGAGTCGGGAGTAATGTCTGAACTCCTGAACTCCTGAACTCCTGAACTCCTTACCCTTGTTCTCCTGAACTCCTGAATCAAGCTTAGTCCACCTGATTGCCGGCCATGAACTCGGCGACCAAGAAGGTGCGCAAGGTGAAGTACTTGGACTGGGCGGCGAAACGCACTTCGGCGGCGGAACGCTTGGAGCTGTCGGTCATCTGGGTGACGGCATAGGCAGAGGCGTTGGCGAACTTCGTGCGGTGGTTGACCTGAGCGGTGGAGACCACATCGCTGGGGTAGCACAACTTAGAGATGTAGGGCTTCTTGGTGAAGCCATTGACAGCGAAATACGTGTCGGTGTGAGAGCACGGCTTGCCGTGGATCTCCTTAACGGGGTACTCAAATACCACCTTTGGATACTTACGTGACATAATACTAAATTCAATTAATAATTTGTAAATTTGTAAATTTGTAAATTTGTAAATTATTTTGGGCGCTGAGCTCAAAATCGCCAAAAAATTATTCATTTACTAATTCTTCATTTACAAATTGTTCAGTTAAATGGGTTAATAAAAAAGTTAATTTGGTGATTTGTGAAATCGGGTGCAAAGGTAGTGCTTTTTATTCATATGCGCAAGAGTTTAGTGGAATTTGTTTCGATTTAGGCAGAAACAAAGTCCCGTAGGGTGGTGTCAGGTGCGCGTTTTTGGAACGATAATGCCGTTTTGTTCGTCGTTGATATTGATACCGCACTTGCGCATGACGACCCGATAAGAGGCTCTGTTCTTGAGCGCATCGTGGACACTTTCGGGGTTGAATTCGAGGCAGTCGGTAGCTCTGGTGGAGTTAGTGGGAAGCGTGTTGCGGATGTTGAGTGCGTTGTCGAGCGCACAGTGGAGGCGCTTGCCAAGTCCGGTTACCTCAACGTACCGAGAGTGTCGGCACTGACTACAAAAAATCTTTGTCATTGTTGTTGGAATTAAATGGTTGATAATGGATTGAAAATGAATTATTGATTCGAATAATGTGACTTGAGCATCTTGCGGAGTTGGGTACGCTGGTTGTGGGTGAGGGTACGGATGGCTCGGAAGATGAGTCCGCGGACGAGTTGTGAGAGGTTATCGACCATAAGGAGCTGTTGGAGATTGGTCAGGACCACCCACTCGGGTTCGTTGAATTTGACAGAGACACATTTGTGGCGCTTGTGGTTGAGTTTATCAAGGCCGTCAGCATAGATAATTTTGGACATAGATAGAAGTTGTTTCTTTCCTACGCTGCGCTTCGGACGATCGCTTCGCGTGGAAGTTGTTTGATGTTGTTTGAGATTGTTTGATGTTGTTTCTGTTGTTTCTATTGTTGTGCGGATTGAGTCCAATGATAGTAGCCTTTGATGCCGTTGATGCACCAGAAAGCGTACAACGTTGCCATCGACCAATTGCCGGCACGTACCCAAAGCCAGACCGTCCCCACATCGATGCAGAACCAGAAAATCCACTGCTCACGGTAACCGAAAATCATCAGCATCTGCGCTGCAATGGCAGGCACTGTTGTGAACGCATCCAAGTAGGGGTCAGAGTCGTTCGTGAACGTACTGAGCATCCAACCGACAAGGGCACTGCCCGCAATGACAACTACGATAAGCACTGCCGTCCATGTAGGCGTCAGTTTACGCGTCTGTAGCTCTGCACTGCCGTTCGATGCGTTGATGTGATAACGACGTATCCACAAGAACAGGCCATACACCATCGTCACGGCATAGAAGATGTTGATGCCCACGGCTCCGTACAAGTGCTGACGACAGACAATAACGAGGTACGTCCCCACCTGCACGAAACCGAAAGCGTAATACGAGATCTTGCCCTGCGAGCAGAGGATAACCGTGATAACACCGGCAATGCCGCTGACAATCATTATCGGTTCAGTTGGTGCCACGATAAAGACCACAATCTGCAGCAACAAACCCGTCAGCAGAAAGCACCAATCGAACACCGTCCGACCGGCAATAAACTCGCTGTATAGCGCCTTTCCAATAGTACTCATTTCTCTTCTATCGTTGCTCATATCTTATCGTTATCATTTCTTCTTATTGCCCTCGGTTGTTTTCAGTTCCGCAGGTTTCTGTTCCAGCAGCGGCTTGGCGTGAATATCGAACGTCTCCTCAAAATCCCAGTTGGCTCGCAGGGTCAGTTTGCCCGAGAAATAGAACACCGGTTCGGGTTGCCGCTGTTTGAGCCAATCGCCCGTTGTCCACTTGCCGTTACCGTCAAGGTCAAGATAGAGTCGCATGTAGTAGGATGTGGGTTTCAGGTACTCAAAACGTGTGGCATCTTCTGCTGCGGGCAGTTCGCGAACGACCGCGTCTTTTTCGCTCAACAACTGTATTCGCATGCGCGGGTCGTAGTCTTCTACCTTGATGATGAGCGTAGAGTACTCCTCAAGAGAACGAACCTTGAACTTTATCTCCAACTCGTCGTTGGTGATACCATATACATCCGTCATGGCAGCACTGTCGATAACGAGCCGATACTCTTTTTCCGGTTCCCAACGGAACGGCACCACGATGCTCATCTTGGCCGAATCGGCGAAGAAAGGACTCGCCTTAATAGGTTTGTAGAGCGTATCTTTGCGCTGCTGTAGGTGCATCCCCTCGAAGCGTACATCACGCAGTGGAGTGGGGGAGTAGATGCGCAGGCTGTCGTACACCTCGAAACTTGCAGAGCCGTTGTGCTTGAGTTTCAGACGCTGAACCTCCTCCGCTTTCTTTTTGTTCATGAGTTCTCTGGCCTTGTCGGAGATACGCGGCGCACGATAAACGGCATAGACGGTGTCCGTTTGCGGTTGAAGGTTGTACAGACTGTCTGACAGCAGGTACGTGAGTCCAAAAACCAGCGTGTCGCGACGGATGACCGACGAATCAGTGAGCCATACAAAGACGGTGTCCATCTGTGGTGAGGGCTGTAGAACTGCGTGCTCGAGCCAGTTGTCGTCGGGCTCGAACAGAGTAATCTGCGGCATCGAGTCCTGCGGGGCAGAGAAAACGAGCTTGAAACAGTGCTGCTCCTCACGCAGGCAGCGGATGAAATAGTGGCGTTGCTTGTCTTCAGTGAAGAAGAGCAGCACGAGGTGGTCGGGCTCATAGACAGGCACTGTCTTTGCTTCTATCCGTTCCCAGTACCTGCCGAGCGTGTCGTGGGGGAGCGTGTCGAGCTGTAGTGAGTCGAGTGCAGCAACGATAGTGTCGGGCAAGAACAGGGTGTCAGAACGCCCCTCATGCCTAACTGTCGGCATGAGTAGTGAGTCGTACATGGCCAGCCCTTCTCCGGGCTGATAGAGGTAGTCGCGTGAGACGTCATTGAGGGCGTAGAGCCGGTACTGTCCGCGATGGACGTTCTGAATAGTGAACTCCCCTTTATCGTTCGTGCGCGCTATGCGCGTAAAAGGTTCGGTCTCAAAAGCCGAGTCGGCGTGGTTAAGATGGATGCCGGCATAGATATTCGCCACCGGATTGAGGTTCTCGGCATTGATGACGATGCCGCCTATCCTGAGCGTATCAATCTCAGGACCGGTTGCGAACGAGAACGTGTATCCCTCCAGTGCGTTTTTCTCGTTGTTGTCGCAGATGGCAGAGCCGAAATCGATAGTGTAGGTGGTCGAGTCGCGTAGGTCTTCATCGAACGTGACTGTCACTTTCTTGCCCACAGCCCTAACGTCCGGCGGGCGTTGTTGGGGGGGCGAGATAAGTACCTGATTGGCCACATCGTTCAACTGCAGGTACTCGTCGAACGTAATCTCTATCCGCTTCTCGTGGTAGTTGACAGTGCCGTTGAGAGGCTCTTCTTTCACCATCTTCGGAGGCGTCTCGTCTTTTGGACCGCCTTGCGGTCCTACCCCGCGATTGGCGCACGTTGCACAGACAACAAGCAGCAGCAGGCTCGCTAATAAGGGGATAACACTATGTCGTTGGGCTCTTTTCATGCCGTTATTTCGTTTTGTTCTTGCCGATAGTACATTCTTTATGCCGTTATTTCGTTTTGTTCTTGCACGTAGAAAATCTGGTAACCGACCTCACAGTTAAGGCATCGATGGCGAATACAATAATCTTGATAGAGGTGGATGAATGTCTGTGAATCGGCAGCGTTATCTATCTTCACCCCCAGCATCTTCCACCTTTCGGTGATATGGTTTTTCTCTGCGGGTATCTGTCGCAACAGTCGGTATGCCTCGTCTTGCTTGATTTGCAGCGAGTGCGCTTGTGCCCATGCGTACTTATACGGGATGACCGAATTGATGAGCAGTATATCGATGGCGCTGCGCCCTATCTTGGCGTTATGCCAGTATTCCGAGGCACTGATGGCGAAGAAATCGCGGAGCTTGTTGAGGTCGTCTTCTTCGAGAATTTTGTTGAAGAGAGCCTCCGAATGGTGTAGTAACGCCGCAAACTGGGCTATTCGCACGTCCGGGAAGTTCTGTGGACGCATGCGCATGCGTTTCCATAACGTGCCGTTGATGGGTGTGAGGGAGAATTTCTTGCGGAGGAACGTGTACTCGTTGAGCAGGCGCAGTCGGTAATCGTCGGTGGCAGATTCAGTCGTCAGCAACCCCGACTGCCCGTACAGCATCGCCTCTAATTGGAAGAGCGAGTTGCGATGTTTCTGCAAATAGACGAGCGGCGTCTGTTTAGCGAGCATCTCAAACGGCAGACCATTGGTGTGAAACCCGAAATTGTGGGCCAGAGTGATATAGAAAGCCTGTTCCCATGCGTTGTGCGTTTGAGCGAGCAGCAAGTCGATAACACCCGCTTTCTTGCGCATGCGGTCGTTGAGCAGTATGGCCCTCCAGTTCTCGTCCATCAGCTCGGGTCGCTGAAAGAGTTGCTGCGCACAGAGACTTGTGCGGTCGGTCATCAGATGCGCCAGATACTCGCTGTTCTCGGGGTAGCGCAACTCGCACTGCGCTATAGCAGCACCCTCGGTCGTGTACACCTGCTTGTCGGCCTTGCGTACCACATGCAGGATGATGTTGTCGTACGCTTTGTCGTGCTGATGACCATGCCGATACCAATCACTCGCCTTGACGTGAATCTCCACGTTGCCCGTCCACTCGATGTTGCCGATACGGATGACTGCACCAAAGAAATCCGGCCCTTGGTCGAAATTGTGTTGACCGACGCTGATGACCTCCACCGGCTGACCGTCCGTCGTGAACTGAGGCAGTCCGCGAAAGAGTCCTTTGAGCCATATGTATTGTAGCAGCAGTTCGGGCATTTAGAGCGTTTTCAGTTGGTATCCGTTGGCCAACCACCAATCGATTGCCTCGGGTAGCGCTTGCAGCATCCTCTCACCGGATTTGAGGCTGTCGTGGAAGACGATGATAGAGCCCTGACGGGTGTATCGCTCCACCACATCAACGAGTTGCGTGGCCGAATAGCGGTTGTTGTAATCATGTGTGAGTACGTCCCAAAGAACTATCTCGTAGCCCGTGTTCTTCAGTTCACGCCGCTGCGAGGGACGCATCCTGCCGTAGGGCGGACGGAAGAGCGGATGTACCTCGTTTCCTATATGCCGGCGTAGTAGCTCATCGCAGGCAGACACGTCACGCATGTACTCTGCCAACGAGGTCTTCAACCCGGGCAGGTGATGGAACGTATGATTGCCCACACGATGGCCGTCAGCAACAATCCTGTCTATCAGTTCAGGGTACTTGCGTACGTTGTCGCCTACGACAAAAAATGTCGCATGCACTCCCTTGCTGCGCAGCACTTCAAGGATGTGGGGAGTGATTTCCGGAATAGGACCGTCATCGAAAGTGAGATACACTGCATCATCTCTACGCCAGGTAACGCCCGGGTAGAGATGTTGCAGCCATTGAGGCAACTGATATAATGGTTTCAGTCGCACGGATTATGCAGTCATAGGTGCTTGTGGTTTATGCAGTCATAGGAGCCTGTGCCTCGATGTCCCACGCCAGCGAACTGGCACCGAGGATGGCCGCATCAGAGTCCTTGAGCGTCGAAACCAGCACTTTCACTTTGTTGACCCACGTCGGCATCACGTTCTCGTTGAGCGACTTGACGATAGGGTCGAGAATCCAGTGGCCAGACTTGGTCAATCCGCCAAAGAGGATGATGGCCTCAGGGGCAGAGAATGCAACGAAATCTGCCAGTTTTTGTCCTAACATTGAGCCGGTGAAGTCGAAGATTTCCTTGGCAACATCATCGCCCGCCTCGGCTGCTTTGAAGACGTCGTAGGAGGTGATATGGTCGATGTCGAGTTGGCGTAACAGCGTCTCTTTGCTGCTGTTCTCGATAATCTCTTTGGCCGAGCGTGCCACACCTGTTGCCGAGGCGTAGGCCTCTATACAGCCACGTCTGCCACATCCGCACTGACGACCTTCAGGACCGTGTACAATCTTTGTGTGCCCCAACTCGCCGGCAAAACCATCGTGTCCGTACACCACTTTGCCGTCGATGACGATACCTGAACCCACGCCCGTTCCGAGCGTTATCTCGATGAAGTTACGCATGCCGCGTGCTGCACCGTAGGTCATCTCACCCATGGCAGCGGCATTGGCATCGTTGGTGATACGGCAAGGTACGCCCATGCGCTCGGCAATCATCTTCGCGAACGGCACTATACCTTTCCATGGCAGATTAGCCGCGTTCTCGATGCAACCGGTGTAATAGTTGCCGTTGGGAGTACCACCGCCCACGCCGCGCACGTTGTCCATGCCACCGAACTCGTTGGCAATCTTCTTCATCTCAGCACACAAAATGTCGCAGTACTCCTCGATGTCGGGGTAATTCTGCGTTGGCAGTGACGATGATTTGAGCACGTTGCCGCGGGCATCTACTATACCGAACTTGGTGCCGGTCCCGCCCATGTCAATTCCTAATACGTAAGGTTTTTCCATTGTTTCCATAAAATAATATATTTAAGGTG
>CALAUY010000021.1 GCA_937892015.1 uncultured Bacteroidales bacterium
GGGGACCGCTTGCGGGGGAGGGGTATAAAACTCCTATTAGTCCTATTTAGTCCTATTGGTCCTATATAACATTTGTCTGAACTCCTGAACTCCTGAACTCCTGAACTCCTGCACTCCTACTATCCCATCATCTCTCCCCGAATATCGAGCTGCCTATCCGAACCATGGTTGCGCCTTCTTCCACTGCAATCGGGTAGTCGTGCGACATGCCCATAGAGAGGACACCTCCGTGCGGGAACAGGTTCTTCGCGATGGTGGCGAGCATGCGGAACTCTCTGCGCACTTGCTCCGCATCGTCCGTATTCGATGCCATGCCCATGATGCCACAGATATTGAGTCCCGGATATTCGCGCAACACGGGTGCGGCATGGTTGAGTTCGATGAGTGGCGCCAAGTCAGCCATCTCGTCCACCGAGAAGCCGGATTTGGTCTCTTCTTGCGCCACATGCACCTCAAGCAGGACGGGCACGACACGTCCGATTTTGAGTGCCTCTTTGTTAATCTCGTCGAGCAATCGGAGGGAATCGACCCCGTGAATGAGTGCCACGAACGGCACTATCTGTTTCACTTTGTTCGTTTGCAGATGCCCGATGAAATGCCAGTGGATATCGCTCGGCAATTGCCGGTGTTTGTCCACCAACTCCTGCACCCTACTCTCTCCGAAATGCCGCTCACCCGCTGCATAGGCCTGCTCAATCAGCCCCACTGATTGGAACTTACTGACGCAGACGAGCGTCACCCGCTCGGGCAGTGTCTCACGAATTTTCGCTATGTTATCACTGACCTGACTCATTGGTTACCATGCACTAACGGGTCGGCGATGTAAAAGTCGAGGTAGTCGAGGATATTGGTTTTTTGCAGGTGAACGATTTCTACATCCGATGCAAAGGCCAACCCCTGTTGATGCAGTTGCTTGAGTGCCCCGTCAATGTCAGCTGCCTGCACGAGGAACACTTGCGTCACTTTCTTCTCTTTGGCCATCTCGCCCTCTCCGTCAAGGATAACAGCCTCAATCTTGCCCTTGTAGAAGCAGTACTCTTGCAGTTTGTCATCAAGGATAAGGTCGGCATACTTCACTTTCTTGATGTCGATCTCGGGTATATCTCCTTCAGAGAGATAAACGGCCACATGTTCGCGTACGTGCTGCTCGGTATCGGCATATCCCAGCGCATGGCAGAGAAAGACATCCGTTGTTTTCCGACGTTTCGTACCGGCCGCATCGAGCGGTTTGGTAAACGTCACTTTAGCTTCATAATATAATGCCATATCTGATTGGTTTTTATTTCATTCTTTTATCGGGCAACGAGGTAACAACCTGCCATGATACAGAGTATGCCGGCCCACTGAACGAGACTGATACTCTCGTGAAAAACCAGCAGAGCTGCCACCATCCCGAAGATGTACGTGAGACTCGTCAGCGGGTAGGCCAGCGAGAACGGGAAATTCTTGATGATATACATCCAAAGAATGGCCGCGCTCAGGAAAGCCAGGCCCGTGCCTAACCACCACCAGTTGAGGAAAATGGAGTTGACCCAAAAGTCTTTTGTCCACGCAAACGCGGACATCTTGGCCAGTGCGAACTTAAGCAGTATCTGCCCGATGCACAACAGCAAACTCTGTAATATAGATAGTAGAATCAATTGCATGACAAGATTTGTGCTGTGGTGATGTTACTTAATTGATTATCTTCGTTATCGAGGAGTTGAGGCCAGTCAGTGGTCTCCTCGTCGTAGGTGCAGTAGAGCACGTTCTTCGCATCGTCGGTGAAGAGTGGCATCATGGCGTTCGTTTTCGCCTGTTCGTAGGAGTGGTGGTGCGTGGCAAACGTGGCGTTGTAACCATGACAGCCGAGCAGTATGGCCAGTGTGGACGCGGGTGCGTTATGCGTTGACTGCATGAACAGCGATGGACTGAACTCACTCTCTCCGTTTAGAACCAATGTTTTCAGCAGTGCCACCGTGGGCTGCATACGTCCCCATACGGTGCTGACGATGACAGCGTCGGGTTTTTCCAACCCCGCCTGTTCTAACGCCCGTCGCGCGGCGACATACAACCGCTTCATCTGTGGCGACAACCGCCGCGACACCATCGGGCTGAGATAGGCGGTTGTGTCCACATCCTCATCGACCCGTACTATCGGTTCGAGGCGTACTTGCAAGTGCTCCCGGGCCATCGGCAACTCTGTAGGTACGGCCGACAAGATGAGCGATGAGTCATTGCCGCCGAAACCGAAAGCATTGGTCATCACGTACTTATACCCCCGTTCGCGCATCAGCATGAGGCTAAAAACAGCTTCTATGGCCCCCGATGCGGAGGTGGTATGCCCCGTCAAGCTCTTCGTGCTGCGGGGTTCGGGCCAACGTGGCGATACAAACGGTGAGCCGAAGAGGCGTTCGATGGCATGCGACTCGGATGCGTCGTTATTAGGTGTGCCCGTCCCGTGTGCGTTGATGTACTCGATATGGTCGGGCTGCAGACCGGCCATGCGCAGCGCGTGCTTCATCGCAAGATAAGCCCCATCGCCATCAGGAGACGAGGCAGTCAGGTGGTAGGCATCACAGCGATTGGCAAACCCCGCGATGTACCCATAGACGTGTGCGCCACGCTTGAGGGCCGATGACTCGGTCTCTAACAAGAGGTACGCAGCGCCCTCACCCAAGTTGATGCCGTCACGGTCGGGCGCAAACGGACGACACACGTTCTCCGAGAGGATGCCCAGACTCGCGAACCCGTTGAGGTGGAACAGTGTGAGGGCTTCTGTTCCGCCCGTCAGAACGCGCTCGGCGTTGCCCATCTGAAGCATTTGTACGCCATGGATGATCGCGTTCATGGACGACGAGCAGGCTGTCGAGAGTGTCAACGGGTCGTTCTTCATACCACATAAGTCGCTGATATAGCGCGTTGTGGCATGCGCGGGATGTTGCAGATAAACGGGCATGTCTCTCGTGGGGTCGAACCCATCGCGATACCATCGGCCGAACACCTGTTCCGTCCGGTCCATTCCGCCGACAGTGGTGCCATTGACCATCTTCAGACCCTGCACCTCTTCGGCCGTCAGTCCCGCATCGGTCAACGCCTCATTGGCCGCCAAATGTCCCAGCAGTATTGTGCGACTCAACCCTTCAGGCATCTGCCCGCCATCCGCGAGGGCTGTTAGCTCTTCCGTACTAAGCGTCACCTCACCCACAGGCCACTCGCGATGCTCGGTTGCGAGGATATGCGGCATGGTAATCCCCGACTCGCCGGTCAGCAGTCGCGCACGGTTGACTTCCTTGCCGCTACCTAACGCCGAGATAATCCCTATGCCTGTTATTGCAATCCTCATAACTACTTGATTCTGTTGATTCTGTGTTGGCCTCCAATTATTTCGTTCGGTGTTGGTCGATATATGCCGCCATGGCATCGATGCTCGCCAGTACAGCTTTCGATTCGTCGCGATTGGCGAACTTGATTCCGTAGTTCTTATCGAGAATCATCAGCAACTCGAGGGCATCTATCGAGTCCAGTCCTAATCCTTCACCGAACAATGGTGCCGCATCGTCAATGTCTTGCGGCTCCATCCCTTCTAAATTCAGCGCGCTGATTATCAACGCTTTTAACTCATCTTTATCTGTCATGTTACTTCCTTTATTTCCTAATCGACTGCAAAGTTACAAAAAATTTTTGATATATGCAAGTTTTTTTACAAAAAAAAACACCAAAACACATGTTTGTGTATTATCTGTTGCAACGCGCCACATTGGTTTCAGCAGTTTCCACGAGTTTTTTTGTTTGTATTTCCAAACCCGGAATTGGCAGATAGGAGTGCAGTAGTGCAGACAAATGTACTGAAGCTGAAAACGTTGTGGAGTTCAGGAGTTCTCCCTCGACAGGCTCGGTCGATCTCTTCACGTGGTAAATTTGTAAATTATTTTT
>CALAUY010000022.1 GCA_937892015.1 uncultured Bacteroidales bacterium
TTTACTTAGCGTTTGTTTACTTAGCGTTTGTTTACTTAGCGTTTGTTTACTTAGCGTTTGTTTACTTAGCTTTTGCTGTTGCTTATTAGCGTTTACTGTTGTTTTATTAGCGTTTGCTGTATTGGCGTTTTGTGCTGCTCGCACAAAATGCGGGTGCAAAGTTAATACTTTTTTTTGACATAACCAAATTTTTTAGGTAAAAAATGCAAAAAAGTGCTTTTTTCTGCGTGTTTTGCTCGAAAAACACACTTTTCTCCCTAAAAACACCAAAAAAGTGCACGAAAAACACCCAAACACTTGCACATGTCAGAAAAATGTAGTAACTTTGCACCCGCATTTTCCTTGAATATTTAAGATAGTAACGTAAATTTTCCTTGAATATTTAAGATAGTAACGTAAATTTTAAAGGTATGTTTAAACGTATTCTGTCTATTGAAGACATTGTGGAAGAGATGAGTGTTTTTCTGTTTGGAGCACGCCAAACGGGTAAGTCCACCTATCTGAAGAACGCTTTTCCCGAAGCGTTATACATTGATTTACTGAACTCTTCGGTTCGGCGCATCTACCGTGACCGGCCGGCCGTGCTGTACGACCAATTGGCCGATGGTGAGGCGCAGACGGTCATCATCGACGAGATAACCGAAGTGCCGGAACTGCTGAACGAAGTTCATCGCCTGATTTTCAAGAACGGAACACGTTTTATTCTTTGTGCGAGCAGTGCGCGCAAACTGCGCCGGAAAGGTGCCAACACGTTGGGCGGGCGGGCCAACCCCTGTTACATGTACCCGTTGGTCAGTGCCGAAGTGCCGGACTTGGACATCGACCGTGCCGTCACATACGGCATGATTCCTAACCATTATCTGGCGAAACGACCGAACGTGTTTCTTTCGGCATACATCGATGTCTATTTGCAGCAGGAGATAAAGTCAGAAGCCATCGTCCGCAATGTGGATGCTTTCGAGCGGTTCATGGATGTGGCGGCACTGACGGACGGGGAGATTGTCAACTACTCGAATATTGCGAGCGATTGCGGCGTGAAGTCATCGACTATCAAGGAGTATTTTGCCATATTGGAAGATACGCTTGTCGGATATATGGTGCCGGCGTATCACTTGTCGCTTAAACGGAGAGAGGTGCAAGCCCCGAAGTTCTACTATTTCGATGTGGGTATTGCCAATTATCTGCAGCATCGTGGCCCTTTGCGCCGCGGAACGGTGGAGTACGGCCATGCGTTTGAACATTTTGTTATTCAGGAGATTATCGCTTATCTTGGGTACACGAAGAGTAGGGAACGGTTGTCGTATTGGCGTACGTACAGCGGAAGCGAGGTGGATGCTGTTATCGGGCATCGTCTCGCCATTGAGATTAAGTCGGCCGAGATGGTGCAACCTAAACATTATAGGGGCTTGAAGGCGTTTGCCGAAGAGTATTCGGGATTCGAGCGTATCGTTGTGTCGCTCGACCCCATCACGCGCGTCACGGACGACGGCATCCGCCTGATGTATGTCCACGATTTCCTCCGCACCCTCTGGTCAAACAAACTATAGTTCCCTCGCAGCAAAAGAGGTTTATAGTACATTGTACATGGCAAAAGAGGTTTATAGTACTTTGTTCATGGCAAAAGAGGTTTATAGTACTTTGTTCATGGCGTTCCCATCAGTCGATACTTACTTGGCTCCTCCCCTAAGGTAGGGGAGGGGGACCGCTTGCGGGGGAGG
>CALAUY010000023.1 GCA_937892015.1 uncultured Bacteroidales bacterium
CAAAAACATATCATATTTTAAGATGATTTTATTTGATATAAATTATAGTGGACACACACTAATGGTATAAATATTGTATTAATATTGTATTAACAGGTATAAATATTGTATTTAGAGATTATTTAATGCGTTTGCGATTTTAGGATTTTTTTGTAGTTAGAAGAAAAATATGCCGAAACGAACTCTGTCATCGAACTAAATACTGAACCGTTCTTATCATACTCCTTTTTCATCTTTTCGTTGGAGTTGATAATCAATTCTGCGGCTTTCATCTGTCGGTTCGGGAAATCGGAGAATTGATTATAGAGGGACTCAATCTCTTTAATGATTGGGTTTGTGCTTGCATTTGCGCCTTGTAGGTTCAGTTCGCTTGCGGATTTAGTATTTGGGATAAAAGAGCCGACAAGTGGAGCTGAAGCCGCGGGATTTTTGACTTGGGAATTAAGTATCTTTTCCAACTGTGCCATTTTAGTAGTAAGATCTCTTTGCTGATTAAGTTTTGTGCGATAGGCCTCTTCTCCCAACGAAAAGTCGGCATCGAATTCATCTCGATTGATGTAATAGAAAGAAGCACTCTCCCAAGCTCTTGAACGACAATCTCTTTCGCTTGGCGAAAGGGTTTGTTTGAAATGTTTTTCAGCAAAGTAATAGAAGTCGCTATAGTAGCAGCGATACTCTTGATATTCTCGTGTAAGACTATCTTTGAGCGTTGGATTTTCATCTAAATAGATTTCTAAATATCCTTTAGGATTGTTTTTCCAGACAGACTCCAGCATTTCGTTGTTCTTTTCTTCGATAAGCGTAGTGACGCTTTTACGGTTAAGAAGTGATTGTCTGTATTCAGCAATCCGTTGCACGTCATCAACTGCCGAAAAGGATTGAAGAGAGGGAGAGAGGAGGAGTTTTTTTTGATTGTAGGAATTGATTTTGTCAAAATAAGGTGAGGATTCAATAAAGTGGTTCACCGAGTCGATTTCAAGTTGCGCTTGTGCTTGCAAATCAGGCAATTCAGCTAAAAACTGTTCTTTATATTCAATCATTTGCCGTGCACTGTCAGAATAATTGAACACAAGAGGTGTTTGAGGGGTAATGGTGAGGTTTAACTCATTGGATTTGATTACCAAATCGCCTACTTTTGTGTTGACGGTGTAAGATAAATCGTTGATTACTATTTTATAAGACTGAGGCATGATATTCATGTCGGCAACACCCCAGACACAATCGTAGATAATGTAGTTTTCCGTATTTTGACTGACAGTTCGTGCGGCATTGACATCAAGAGGGATATAGAAAGAAAACTCATCTGCATGCACTCTGTAATCGGATGGCAATGAATACTTTAACTTGAACTCATATCTTTCATTATCAGCATCATATTTCACCGGTGTAGCTTTGAGTTGAGCTGATGGGAAAGCGGCGCGACAGACAGAATCATACTGATTCTTAGCGTTCAGCAGTACGCGATTCTTATATTCTTCTGTTTTCTCAAATTCGTCTTTTTGTGCCCATTGATTCATTGCTTTTTGCACATCGAGACGAAGACATCCGAGAGATGTTTCTTTCATTTTAGCCAATGCTTCTGATTCGGCCTTTTTAGCTCGTTCTTGAGGAGTCATCAGCGATTCTGCTTTCTTCAACTCAGCGGACATCTGCTCTACATAGTAGTCAATCTGCTCTTGGGAAAACCATCTCATCGCATCCATTGCAGCTGTAAACACATGTAATTGTGGCGAAATACTAAAAGCCAATTCATCAGAAACACTCAATGGATGTGTGTACCCGTCTGCAAATAGGGTATAGTACTTTTTATAGATTTCGTAACAACGCTTCTCATATGCAGTTTGTTCGGCATGAAGCGTAAAGACGACAAATAACAGACTGCATAAAAATAAAGCAATCCTCTTAATTTGGTTGTCCATTTTACAGTTTTCCCATTCGTTCTACCTACTCTTTATCGGATTTTCGGCATCCTCCGCTTCGCTTCGGAATTGTCATTTTTGGCATCAGCGAACTGCAAAAGTAAACTTTTATTCGCACTTGCGCAAGAATTCGGCATCCTCCGTTGAATTTGTTTTGTTTTTCCGGTTATTACACACAAAAAGCATGAACTTTTGTTCGCTTCATTTGATAGTTTGAGGTTCTCGACTACCTTAAGTATTCAAAATCTACGCAAAAGCCCACGCCGATTAGCGTGAACGTTTACGTGCTTGTACTTGAAGAATTTAATTGAAATTGTCGAGATTTCAAACTATCAAGTTCAGTTTATAACGCTATATGTTGTATGTCTTTGCCTCAGCACTATGAGGCGGGATGTTCTGTTTAACGTCAGGGACTGACGGCGGAGAAATGAAGCCTCTCGCTGGGCTATATGGTATGCGACTTGGGAGTCGCGGGAAAGTCAATCAGTTCTTCTTGTTAGAGAGTTCAGCGATGTATTGTTCGATTTGCGGCTTCAGAACAGGCAGGTCGTTCGTGTATGTTTCCCAAATAAATAAGGGACTGGTGGTATAATAACCATGAACGAGTACATTTCGCATGTCAATAATCTGACGCCAAGGGACCCCAGAATGACTATCACGGAACTCCTTGGTCAGTAAGTTTGCAGCCTCACCAATAATCATTACGTTGTAAACAACAGCATGAAAACACATTACATCTGCCTGCATATCCTCAAGACTTTTACCTTGAAGAAACGTTTCGATGCGGGCTATACAGTCGGTAATGTGTCTCAAGCGTTCGATATCTCTACTTGACTCTCTCATAAATCAGATGTTTGTCGCGATTAGCACTCTCAACGGCATAAGGCATAAGTGTTCCATCTTCTACCAAATCGACCTTACGCCCGATTTGTTCTTCAATCTCTCTCCACATCTTGGCGTACCTTAAAAGGCCTATGGGGCGAGAATGGTCGAACGCAACCAAAATGTCCACATCGCTCTCAGGCTTTTCCTCCCCGCGAGCGAAGGAGCCAAAGAGCCATGCTTTCTCCACCGGCTGATTTGCCAGGTATCGTTGGATAATCGGAACAATATTTTTAGTCGTTTCGGTTGTCATAACACAATTTGGGCTGCAAAGTTAGTAATAATTTCTGATATATGCAAATAATTGGGTAAAAAAATGAGGAAAAATGTGCGATTTGGGGGAAATTTATGTGTTTTAGGGGTGAATTATACATTATGAGAGAGGAAAAAGCCGGATGGCATCCGGCAGAATGGACAATGATAAATGTAAAGACGACAGAAAAGCACGCGGAGTGGAGCGGAGTGTAGAGCGAGCCGGGGCGAGCGTGGGTGGTTTTTCGAACACGAATCACACGAATCGAACGAATAAAACGAATAATACTGTGTGAACTTGGTCTAATGAGTCTAATGGGTCTAATAGGACGAATGGGTCATTAAGAAGGGTAATAATGTCACTATATTTTCTTGAATTATGCATAAAATTGCACTAAAATGGGTAAAAAATGCACTAAAATGAGTAAAAAAACGCATTTTTTTGCACTTTTTTGCCAAAATATTTGGTCATGTCAAAAAAAAGCAGTAATTTTGCAGTCCGTTTTGTGCGCATTTGCGCGCGAATAACTTAAAAATGGGGTGTATCACTG
Source organism: uncultured Bacteroidales bacterium (assembly GCA_937892015.1). GTDB lineage: Bacteria > Bacteroidota > Bacteroidia > Bacteroidales > Paludibacteraceae > Colicola. The sequence continues at coordinate 3,605 of CALAUY010000023.1, forward strand.
CCCAAAACAGTGCTAAACACTCCAGAAAGATTAATTAACTAATTTATTTATTTAACAAAATTTATGGTAAATCATTACGAAACCGCTTTCATTTTGACTCCCGTTTTGTCTGAAAATCAGATGAAGGAAGCGGTTGACAAATTCGAGAAACTTCTCACGGACAATGGCGCCACCATTAGTAACCGCGAGGAGTGGGGTTTGAAGCGCCTTGCTTACCCCATCCAAGGGAAAACAACGGGATTCTACGCATTACTGCAATTCGACGCAGAACCCACTATTGTTTCGACGCTCGAAACGGCTTATCGCCGCGATGAAAAAGTGGTACGATTCTTGACTTTCCGTCTTGACAAGTACGCTTACGAGTACTCGCAAAAACGTATTCACAAATCTACTAAAACAGAAGTTGAGGAGGCTTAAATTATGGCAGAACAAGAAATTCGTTATCTCACCCCACAAGTAAGAGAGACCAAGAAAAAGAAGTATTGCCGTTTCAAAAAAGCCGGCATTCACTACATCGACTACAAGGACCCCGAGTTCCTGAAGAAGTTCCTCAACGAGCAGGGCAAAATTCTGCCTCGCCGCATCACCGGTACATCGCTGAAGTTCCAACGCCGCGTAGCTCAGGCCGTTAAACGTGCGCGCCATCTGGCCTTGCTGCCTTATGTGACCGACTGCATGAAGTAATCAAGATTGTTGAACCCTAAAGAAGAAAAAATTATGGAAGTAATTTTGAAAGCAGATGTCAAGAATCTTGGCTACAAAGACGATATCGTGAAAGTTCGTGACGGATACGGACGCAACTACTTGATTCCCAACAAACTGGCCATCATCGCCAACGAGAGTAACCGCAAAGTGCTCGCAGAGGACCTTCGCCAGCGCGCACATAAACTCGCTAAGCTACTTGCCGATGCGCAAGCCCTCGCAGAGAAACTCGAGACAATGCAAGTCACTGTGGCCGTTAAAGCCAACGAGAACGGTGCCCTCTTTGGAACGGTTACTACTGCCGAACTGGCAGATGCACTCGCCAAGGCCGGCATCGAAATCGACCGCAAGGTAATCACCATCAAAGATGCCCCCAAAGAAGTGGGAACTTACGAGGCCGAAGCTCGTCTCCACCGCGACGTAAAAGCTACCATTCACTACGAAGTGGTGGCTGAATAAAAAGTGTAAGACTACCTAATAAGTATTTGAATATGAAACAAGGAATTCATCCCGACAACTACCGAGTAGTAGTTTTCAAAGATATGTCCGATGGCACACAGTTTTTCAGCCGCTCTACAGCCAACACGAAAGACACCATCGAAGTGGATGGCAAGACTTATCCGCTGATTAAGTTGGAAATCTCCAATACCTCGCACCCGTTCTATACGGGCAAGTCGAAATTGGTGGATACCGCCGGACGCGTTGACAAGTTCATGTCTCGTTACGGTGACCGCAAGCGCAAGTAACAAAAAAGAGAGGGGCTGCTGCTCCTCTTTTTTTACAACGGAAAACCATGCATAAAACCAAACAAGAGACCGTTCTGCACGTGCGCGAAACGACAACACTCATGCCTTTCTTGCTCAGCAAGATGGGTGGCATGTCACGCACCAGTGTGAAGAACATGTTGTCACGCCGAGTGGTGCGTGTCAATGGCCGTATCGAGACGCGACCCGACACACCTCTGACAACCGGTAACGAAGTGACTATCATGCCCGAACGCGGCACACACACGCTCTCACATCCCAAACTGCGGATTGTGTATGAAGACGACCACATCATCGTTGTCGAAAAGCGAGAGGGGTTGCTCACGGTGGCTGCGCATCCCGGTTCATCAGAGACAACCGCACTGTCTATCCTCAAAGATTACGTGAAGAAAGCCGACAAGCGCAATGGTGTTTTTGTTGTGCATCGTCTCGATCGCGAGACAAGCGGACTGCTCGTGTTCGCCAAGAGTCGCGAACTGCAAGAGTACATGCGCATCTATTGGCGACAACTGGTCACCGAGCGCACGTACGTTGCCATCGTTGAGGGCGAGATGCCCGAACCTGAGGGCACTATCCGCACGTGGCTCAGCGAGGACCCCAAATCCACGATGGTCTATTCGTCACCTGTTGATGATGGCGGCAAGGAGTCGGTCACGCACTACAAGAGACTGAGAACGAACGGCCGGTACTCACTATTAGAACTGCACCTTGAGACCGGACGCACCAACCAGATACGTGTACACATGGCCTCTGTTGGTCATCCTGTTATCAGTGACCGCAAGTACGGTTCGGGACAAAAACCACCCATTGACCGACTTGGCTTGCACGCCCGCGTTTTGGCGTTCATTCATCCGGCAACAGAGCAGACGGTTCGTTTTGAGACGCCTGTCCCGCGGGATTTTCTACAGGTGTTTCGACGTTAGACGACGTGCCGAGGAGAGTCTCTTCGGCATTTTTTTGTGCCCAATAATCCGGCGTGTGCTCTATGGGCGGTGTGCCGTAACACGCGGCAAAAGTGACGGCTACTCCGCATAGAGTCAGTGCTTTACAGACGCTCTTCAATGCCGTCTTGTGTATTAGTAAACGTAGTTTGTTCATATTCTTGGTGTTGAGTTGAAGAGAAAACAGGTTCTTTGAGTTCCGGCTCTTGGTCTGACCAATAATCAGGTGGTTGTGGAGGTGGACAGCCATACGCCACGGGGAAACACCCATCGCAAGTGATTACTATCCCAAAGAGGGCAAGCGCTTTGCCGGCTGTCATGAGCGCTGTCTTGCGAAGAATTAGTTGGATTTTTTTCATACGCTTAGAATCTATAGCCTACAGAGGCGGTGAAAAACTGTGTGGGATAAAGTTGCGGATAAGTTTTGAAGACTGCACCCATATTCAATACCTCCACTGCCCCGAAGAACCCGTTCTTGCCTATACTGACACCTAAGAGTGTGGCTTCTGCTTTTAGCAAGAAGGAACCCTTGTCAGGCGGATAGTTGTAGTCACAATTCATTGTAAAACCAATGCCTGCCGCTGCATAGAGGTTGACGTATTCTTTGTGGAGGAACGTGAAGCGCGCTATTGGCACAAAATCCATATAGAACTCACCCGAAGTGGCTTTACCAACCAGGTCGTGGTAACCGTTATATATGTTCCAGTCTCTCCAGAAATGAATCATGTCGGTCTTCAGACCTACACCTATGTAGGGGTTGATGCGGTACTGGTATTCCAGGAAGATATGCCCCAGCACATGACTCTTGCCCCGTTGCTCGGCTATGCGTCTGTCGCTCAGGATTTCATGGGCTTCGGTCACATCCTTACCAAAAGAGCTGACCCAAATATCATAGTTGGAAGACCCACCCCAGCCGGGACCGCCGCCTATCCACGCGCGCGCTATAATAGGGTCGCCTATACCGATACGCAGTTCGTGGGGCGACTGTGCGCGCTGCTCTTTCGTTTCTGCCGAAAGAACAAATGGCAACCATGCCCCTAAAAGGACAAAGAGTATTCTTTTATATAGTGTTCTTTTCATAAGGCTACATCCGTGTTAATTCATAAACATCATCGTAAGAAAGAATCGAGTCCGTCCGCTCTATATCCACCGGCTGAAGGAGGAAATACTTGTTTGTGGAGGAGATGGTTACGATACGCAGGAAACCTCTTATGTACAGCAACTCGCCCACATGGCAACCATCCACAACAGGGCTGTTGTAGCGTATTGGTTTCCATTGGCTGTCCACAAGGTGATACACATAGTGCCCGTCACCCATGCCGATGAGGGCACAGTACCGCTTGCCATCGTAGTAACGGGCGGCGTCAAGGTATCCGTAGTACGCGGGTAACGTGTCAGCCGCCTCGGTAAGAGGGTGCAGGGGGTTGATTGGCGGCGTGATTGTGTCCAGATTGGAAATATTCATGGTGAGGTTGCCGGGGAAAGTACCACCATCGATTGGATCCGGCTTGTCAGCTAATCCGCTTTTAGAACAGGATACGAAGAGCAACGGCAACACCATGCTGAACAATAATAGTCTTCTCATACACATACAATTTAATTGTTATGAAATCGACTGCAAAGTTACTGCTTTTTTTTGACATATGCAAATTTTTGACTTATCCAGTGTAT
>CALAUY010000024.1 GCA_937892015.1 uncultured Bacteroidales bacterium
GGTATCAGGTAGAGGTCGTCCACCTCACAGTGGTACATCTGCCCTTCTTTGTCGGGCAGTTGTCCTGTGCCGTAACCGGATGCCTGATTGACCACTGTGGGCGGCATAATCTCGGTGTATCCCGCCTTGTTCGCCTCTGCGAGGAAGAAATTGATGAGCGCACGTTGTAGCCGTGCACCGTAACCGATATAGACGGGAAAACCGGCACCGGAAATCTTCACGCCGAGGTCGAAATCAATCAGGTTGTACTTCTTTGCCAACTCCCAATGCGGCAGTTTCTCGCTCTGCGCTATACGCTCTTGCGCAATAGTCTCATCGATGTCGGCCGGCCAGTTCTTGAGCAGTATGCCGCCGTCTTTCTCGATGGCCTCAATGGCCGGCTGATTAGGCCAGTTGCCGATGGCCACGGCGAGGTTATCCTCCGCTGATGCACCATCCGGCACGATATCGTACGGGATATTCGGGATGGTGAGCAGTAGTGCCGTCTGGGCATTCTCTGCCTCATCCATCTCTGCCTCGAACTGGCGAATCTGCTCTTTCATCGCCGCAGTGGCCTCTTTGGCTTGCATCGCCTCGTCTTTCTTACCCTGACCAATCAGTGCTCCTATCTGTTTAGAGAGACGGTTCATCTCTGCTGACGCGTTGTCTTTCTTCTGTTGCGCCGACTTGCGCTGAGCATCCAGTTCGAGCACTCTCTCCACAGCTTCAGCCGCTCCGGCAAAATGTTTCTTCTCAAGACCGGCAATCACCTTGCTCCTGTCTTCATAGATTTGTTTAAGTGTAAGCATATATCTAATTTACGATTTGACCACACGAAGTAATCGTACCCCTTGCGGGTAAAGAATTGACGATTGGACAATTTATTTACTATTGACCTATTATTGACAATTTACGATTGGCAGGTATTCAATCGTTAACAAAAAAATCTCTCCTGTGCTAAAGGAAGAACCTCTAACAACAGGAGAGAGTAAAAAAGAAAACGGGCTTTTCCTTACGCCTCAGCTGCTGCCAGAGGCGTGATAGAGACGTAACTGCGGTCATTACGCTTGCGCTCAAACGTGACGATGCCGTCCGTCAGAGCATACAGCGTGTGGTCACTGCCCATACCCATGTTAGCGCCCGGGAAATGTTGCGTTCCACGCTGCCGAACAATAATGTTGCCGGCCTTTGCGAACTGCCCGCCCCAAATCTTCACACCAAGACGTTTGCTTTCTGATTCACGGCCGTTCTTCGAACTACCCACACCTTTCTTATGTGCCATAATCTGAGTCCTTTCCTTTAAGCGTTAACAATTTCTTTTACTACTACCAGTGTGAAGTCCTGACGATGACCGTTCAGTTTCTTGTAACCCTTGCGACGTTTCTTGTGGAAAACCAGAACTTTGTCGCCACGAACGGAGTTGTCGAGCACTTCTACCACTACTTTGGCACCCTCTACTATCGGAGTACCGACGGTGATATCACCGTCATTGTCGATAAGGAGAACCTTATCAAATTCGAGCGTTGCACCGACTTCTGTCTCTGCTACTCGATGGATGAACAGCCTCCTTCCGGCCTCGGCCTTGAACTGCTGTCCTTGCATTTCTACGATTGCGTACATGTTTTTGCAATTGTTTATTGGTTTACCGGGCAGGCGAGATGTGGCAGTCAACGGACTCCATAGAGCTGCTTAAAGCCTGTTTGCGGACGAAAAGCGGATGCAAAATTACTGCTTTTTTCTGACATGACAAAACTTTTTTGAAGAAAAATGCATCTAAAGTGCACTTTTTTTCGTCAAAACGTCATTTTTTTACAATTTTCTCGACTGAACTTGTGGTTTTTGAGCGGCATTTGCCAGTTTGATGCGCAAGTCGAGCGTCTGATTTCCGCGCCGTACAGTCAGCGTCACTTCATCGCCCGGGTTCTTGCGGGCAATCTTCTCTTGCAGTTCACTGGAGCTGTTGACTGCCAGACCATCTACCGCCGTCACGATGTCGCCATCGTGTACGCCGCCTTTTTCTGCAGCACTGCCGCTCACTACCTCAGCGATATACACGCCCTCAAGCGTCTGCAAGTTGTAATACTGCTGCACTTCAGAGGTGATGTCCAGCATGCGGATGCCCAGCAAAGCGCGCTGTACACTGCCGAACTGACGCAAGTCGGCCACCACTTTCTGCACGATACTCGTCGGCACTGCGAATGCGTAACCCGCATAACTGCCGGTCTGAGAGGCAATGGCGGTATTGATGCCTACCAACTCGCCGCGCGTGTTCACCAACGCACCGCCCGAGTTACCCGGATTAACAGCCGCATCGGTCTGGATGAAACTCTCAATCTTCATGTCTGCGTCCAAGATATTGATATTACGCGCTTTGGCACTGACGATTCCTGCCGTCACCGTACTGGTTAGGTTGAAGGGATTGCCCACTGCAAGCACCCATTCGCCCACTTTCAGGTCGTCGGAGTTGCCCATCGCTAACGTCGGCAGACCGGTTGCCTCAATCTTCAAGAGCGCGATGTCGGTGTTAGGGTCAGTACCAATCAGCACGGCCGTGAAGGAACGTTTGTCGTTGAGTACCACTTCTATCTCGTTGGCCTCAGCAATGACGTGGTTGTTCGTGACGATATAACCATCCTCACTTAGGATAACGCCGCTGCCCGAGGCTTGTGCCTGCTGCATCGGCTGTTGTTGCGGACGGCCAAAGAAAAACTGATAGAACGGGTCAACGTACTGTTTGCCGTAAACGTTGTACTTGGTCTTGACGTGAACGACTGCACCAACCGACATCTCGGCCGCTTTCGTGAAATCGACCGGCGCAACACTTGTCGTGCCGTGCGATGTGGACGAGACGAACGACGATGGGGCACTACCGCTGCCCGAATAACTGACTAACTGCGTGCTTTCTACGCTCTGACGCTGCACCATGTAGTACGTGGTGCCAAAACTGATTGCGGTGCAAAGAAGGACTATGCCTATAAAATTCCAAAACTTTTTCATGTGCTCTACGTTTTTAATGAATCGTTACATTTATTCATCGCAAACGCCGTGCCAAACGTGCCAAATTGGCAGAAATTGTCAGTTTTGCCCATGCTCCGGGCTGCAAAACGCCTCCATAGTCGTAATAATGTCGGTTCGTCATGTTCGTACAATCCACCGCCACTTTCACGCACGGAGTCTCCCAGAAGAGTTGTCCGTCGAGTAGCAGCACGGGCCTGTAGTTGGCCACATCGCCCTCGGCCGTGTTGTACTGCCCCTCGCGTTTTTGCCACGTGAGTGCCCATGACGCGCCAATCCTTGAGCCGCTCATACCGCCCTTGAACAGCCATATATCGTGCTCCACGCGCGCCACCAGCTTGTGAGAAAGATAGTCCAAGTAGCGCGAACCCGACATGTCCACATCCAAGTCCAACCATGTGTAGGCGTACGACAGCTCGGCATTGCGCAGCCATCGGTCGCGCCTATAGGTCACCGTCATTTCCGCACCTGCCGCATTCACGCGGTTGTGGTTCTGTGCATGATACGGCCGCTTCGTGTCTGCCGGCGTATATACCCAGTCAATGATGTTCCGTCCCCAACGATAGTAAACATCGGCGTTGAGGCGGAAGAGGTCGTGTTCCGTAAAACGGCGAGTCAGTTTTGTGCCGACCGAGACCAACCACGCCTCTTCGGGCTTCAGGTCGGGATTGCCTAACTGGTTGCCGGCATTGTAATAGAGGTCGGTGAACGTGGGCAGGCGCAGACTACGATTGGCGTTCGCGAAAACGGACGCATTGCGCGCATATTCGTAACCGATATTGGCGCAACCCGACACGTTATTGCCGAACATCGTGTTCCAGTTGCCGCTCACGCCCAGCGATGCACTCCAGTTGCGCCAGACGAACGACTGCTCAGCGAAATAATTGATATTGAGTCGGTTCTTACCCTTGACCAAGTCGAGCACACGCACGTCGGAGAGTGCAAAACCCTCTACGTTCGGCACTTGTCCGTCGGGGTGAATCGTGTCGCCGAGATTGGTCGAATGGATGTTCTCGTTGCGCAGTTCCAGCCCGGCTGTTGTCTTGCCGATGGGCGAGGCAAACGCTGTCTTCACTGAAGCGGCAGCTATCTGTGTGAAATGGAAATTGCCGTACAGTCGCTGTCCGCGATGCCATTCGTATCGGTCGTAATTGGCGCGATACGAAGCAGCCGCATCCAGACTCCACCGCTGCCATTGATGCGCCCAACGCGCTGCACCGAAAGCGGTTCGTGTGGCATCGAACTGGTCTTGACTGCCGAATCCGTAGAACATACCCGCCCCTGCATCTTTGTACTGTGCACCAAGCTGAAAATCAAGCCCTTTATAGCCTGTCTGTACGAAGAGGTTGGCCAGTTTGAGGTCGCTGTTGTCGAGCGCTTTCTGCTCCTTGACCGTCGGTGTCGGTGCATAGTAGCCGTCCGAGCGTGTATATTCGGCAGAGGCGTTCAGGTAGGTGTCACGCCATGTCTGATGAGTGGCCACCGATGGATTGACAAGTGCGTTCATGCCGGTCGTCAGGCGCAGCGTTGTCCGTCCGAGGGGCGCCCCCGCGTCGGGATCTCTTGTGATGATATTGATGGCACCGGAGAATGCGTTGAGACCGAACAGGTTCGACGATGTGCCTTGCAGTACCTCCACGCGCTCAATGAGGTCAACGCTCATCGGCAGATTGAGCGAGTAATGACCGGTCTGTGCATCGGTTAGGTTGACGCCGTTAAGCATCACTAACACTTGGTCGAACGTGCCGCCACGCATGGAGATGTCGGCCTGTGCGCCACTGATGCCGCGCGTGCGCACGTCCGCGCCTGCGATATATTTAAGGATGTCGGCCACCGTCTGTACCGGCATAGCGACTATCTCGTCGTGCGTGATTTCCGCCACTATTCGGTACGTTGCCGACGCAGTCTCTGCACGCTCGGCCACCACCTCCACTTCTTGCAGGGTCAACTCACTGCGCAACGTTTCCGCAGTCCCGTCAGCAGGGTTTGCGGCTGCAAGAGGCAACAGGCACCACCAACACAAAACAGCCGACGCAAGCAACGCCGGCACATTCATCCCCGTCTTCATCAATCGTCTCATTTATAGCGTTTTAGATATAGTCCAAGATACGTTTGGCCACGTCGGTTTTCGACATCTTCGGCAACTCGGTCTTTCGGCCATCGGTGTCGTAGAGCGTCACAACGTTGGTGTCGCAACCGAAAGCAGCACCCTCTTGTCGGAGCGAGTTGAGCACAATCATGTCCAAATGTTTGGCACTCAGTTTCTTGAGTGCGTTCTCCTCTTCATCGTTCGTCTCAAGAGCAAACCCTATCAGCTTCTGATTGCTGCGTTTGCGTGCCCCGAGCGTTGCGGCTATGTCGGGATTCTCCACCAACTCCAGTATCATCGAGTCTTGCCCTGCCCGCTTGATTTTCTCTATGGCAGGTCGGGCAGCACGATAGTCGGCCACAGCGGCACAGAGGATGATGATGTCGGCCTCGGGAAAGGTTTTCATTGCGGCATCGTGCATATCTATCGCGGTCACCACATCCACCACGCGCAGATTAGGCAGATGCGGGGGACGCATGGCCGTTGGACCCAGTACCAACGTCACTTCAGCCCCGCGCAAAGCGGCCTCTTCGGCCAGCGCAATGCCCATCTTGCCCGACGAGTAGTTGCTGATGAACCGCACAGGGTCAATCTTCTCTTGCGTCGGACCTGCCGTGATGAGTACGCGACGTCCCTGCAAGCTCTGTTCCGTCAGCTGTTTCTCTGCCGCGGCGAAGATCTCCTCCGGCTCAAGCATCCGGCCCGTTCCTGTTGCCCCGCACGCCAAGAACCCCTCAGCGCACGGCAGCACCGTCACATGAGCCATCTCATTCAGTGTCAGCAAGTTGCGCTGCAAGGCCGGATGAGCGTACATCTTCTCGTTCATCGCCGGAGCGATAAGCACCGGACAAGCCATCGCAAGGAAAGTGGTGGTCAGCGCATCATCGGCGATACCATTGGCCATCTTGCCAAGCACGTTCGCTGTGGCCGGTGCGATAATCATCATGTCCGCCCAGTCGGGCAACGATACATGTTCGGTGGAGTGATCGTTGGTGGGCGCAAAAACGTCCGAATACACTTTGTTGCCGGAAAGCGTCTGAAGCGTGAGTTCCGTGACGAACTCCAACGCATTACGCGTCGCCGCCACTTTCACCTCCGCCCCTGCCGTACGCAGCAAGCGGATAAGCAACGGCGTCTTGTAAGCAGCGATTCCGCCACTCACCCCCACAACCACATGCTTCCCCGTCAACATTACTCCTCGTCCAGTGCCGCGTCGCGCGAACCGTTACGATAAACGATTTGATGCTCAATCAGTTCCTGGGTGGCAATCAAACTCGGTTTGGGCAGACTCTCGTAGCTCTTCGAAATCTCAATCTGCTCTTTGTTCTCGAACACCTCGTCTATCGCATCTTGTGGGATGGAGAAATCTTGCAGTTTGCTATCCAACTCCTTCTTCAGAGCAGCACCAATCTGATTGGCGCGCTTGCCGAGAATCACTACCGTTTCGTACACGTTGCCCACTTCTTCAGTCAACGCGTTCACATCACGCGTCACCGTATTATGCGGCGCTCTTGTCTTCTTGTAATCAATCATTTTATTTCCAAATTTTCCAATATTCTAATGTACCAAAGTGCCAATTTTATCCGAACTTACGAGGAAAGCAATTGCTCATCAGTCTTCCTCGCTTCGCAGCACTTTCTTTATCTGCTTCAACCAACTCTTCGCTTGCGATACGTGTTTCGAGTTCGGAAACTCCGTCACAAACGAGTAGTACTCGTCTTGCGCATCGCGTGCCCGCTCCTCCAGCAACACGTCCGTACTGTTCACCATCTGCTGGTATTTGGCCGCAAAAACGAGCCAACTGAACTCTTCTGTATATGGACTGGCGGGGTATTTTTTCAGCGCATTTTTCGACACGGTCTCGCAGCTCAAGAAGTTGTTGCCCAGATACGTCCCGAGGTTGTAGTACAACCGTGCCGACAGCAACTCTTTGTACGCCAACTTATCGTACATCTCCTGCCGTTCCTGATAGGCCTGCTCAGCATAACTGCTTTCGGGGAACAGCTCGATAAACTGCGTATAAAAACGGATGGCAGTCCTCGTCTGCTCTTGGTCCAACCGCGCATCGGGCGAGTCCATGTAATAGGCGTGCGCTACCATGAACCGCGCCTCCATGTTGTTCTTACCTTTCGGATACGACCGTGTGTAGGCCTCATAGTACTCCGCGGCCGAATCATATACTTTCTGCCCCATATAGCACCGAGCAAGGTAGATGAGCACGTCCTCCGAACGCTCCGTTCCACGATAATACGACGTCACATCATCAAGCAACGTCTGGGCTTTCACGTACTCCCCCGCATTGAAATACGCGATGGCTTTGTCGTATTTCATCTCGGGGTCGTTCGACTTGAGAATCTTCTGGTACTCACCGCAACTGCTGAGCATCAGGAACAACATCGACAATATCGATAATATGAGCGCCTTTTTACGCATTTTAATAAAAATCGGCTGCAAAGTTACTACAAATATTTCATATTTGCAAGAAAAAAAGCATTTTTTTTGCATTTTTTTGCATTTTTTGCCTCTTTTACCCCATTTTTTGCCTCTTTTCCACCGCTTTTTCTTCCTTTTTTAGTCTCTTTTCCTCCTCTTTTTCTTCCTTTTTTAGTCTCCCTTTTCTCCCTTTTTAGCCTCATCTTTCTCCTTCTTTAGCCTCTTTCCCACCTCTTTTTCTTCCTATTTTATCCTCTTTCCCACCTCTTTCCCACCTCTTTCTCTACCTTTTTGCACTTTAT
>CALAUY010000025.1 GCA_937892015.1 uncultured Bacteroidales bacterium
TCGTGGAAGCGGAAAGCGCCGGCCGCGGCTGCCCAGATGAGTGCGAGTACGCCCTCGGCTATCATCGCTCCGTAGAAGATGTGCCGTCCTTGTCGTTCGTTGGTGCAACAACGTGCCATCAGTGGCGACTGTGTGCCGTGGAATCCGCTGATAGCACCGCACGCAATGCTGACGAACATCATCGGGAAGAGCGGCAATCCGTTCGTTTGGCGATTGTGTAGCCCATCGGTCAGTTCAATCATGTCGCTGCTATGCTGAGTAAGCATGACCACCGCAATGCCTAAACCCATGAAGAGGAGCAGTCCACCGAAGATGGGGTAGAACCGTCCAATGAGTTGATCGATAGGTAGTACCGTGGCAAGTGCGTAATAGATGAAGATGATGATGAGCCAAAAGAGTGATGTTTGCCAAAACGCATCGGTCACACCGTCCGCTCCGCAGAGCTTGCTGATGAGCGTTGCGGGTGAGGTCATGAAATTGGTGGTGAGAAGCACTAAAAGGATGATGCTCAAAAGGCGCATAAACTGCCGGATAGGCATCCCCAGTTCGCTCCCGACAATCTCGGGCAGCGAGGCCCCGCGCTTGCGGATGGACATCATGCCTGCCATATAATCGTGTACGCCTCCGGCGAAGATACTGCCGAAGACTATCCACAGAAACGCTGCAGGTCCGTAGAATATACCCATAATCGCGCCGAAGATGGGTCCGAGTCCTGCGATGTTAAGGAACTGGATGAGGAAGATGCGCCACGCGGGCAGCGGGACATAATCGACCCCATCCGTTTGTTCGAGGGCGGGCGTCTTGCGTTCGGGTTCAATCCCAAAAATCCGCTCTACTAATCGTCCGTAAAAAACGTACCCGAGTACGAGTAAGATAATCGCTCCGATGAATGTAAACATGCTGTTGTTCTCTTATTCTTTTTTAACGGCAATGCCGAGTATGGAATACTTGATGTTGTTTTTGATGATGTAAATTTGTCCGTTTTCGAGCACTTTGTCGGTGTCATTACTATCGTTGGATGCGTTCGTCACTTTGGGATAATAAGGACACGTCATGAGCTCGATGATGTCGCCGGAAGTGGTGTCCACCCGAGTGAGAAGTACTTGATAATAAGCATCTTCGTTGAGCGGGTCTTCGACGTAGAAAGCCTCGTTAGCACCGGTTATGGGCAGTCCGTTCTTGTACCACTGGTACTGCGTGAAGTCGTACCCGCCGTTGTAATCTTTGTTGTAGAGTGCGAGCGTGTTATCCCATTTCTGGTTGAAGACTGACGAGGGGTAGAGTACGTCGAACGAGACGGGGAATCGGAGCGTGTCGCCACAAGTGGTATCGACGAGACAAATTGCGGCGTTGGTGTAGTGGTCGGCGGTGAAGTTACTGAGTGGTATGACGAACGCGTTGTCGAGAGTCGATGGTGTGATGGGCGTACGTACGCCGCGGTTAATGATGTACGCTTCTCCTATGTCTCCACGTGTGTGGGTATATGGGATGCGGAACTCGGCCTCATCGGCACAGATGACGGAGTCGGGCGAACCGACCTTGATGTCCAGACACGTGAGCACTTTGACGTATGCAGTGACGATAGAGTCGCAACCCACCGCATTCGTCAGCGTGGCGGAGTATGAGATCGGAAGAGCACACGTCTGAACTCCAGTCACATCACGATCTCGTA
>CALAUY010000026.1 GCA_937892015.1 uncultured Bacteroidales bacterium
AAGCTCAGCATCGCCGATGGTACTGCGCAAGTGGGAGAGTAGGTAGCCGCCATTTCCGAGAGCTTCACTCTACGTGAAGCTCTCTTTTTCAATAGTTAATGCAGCACAACCAAAAAACGGAACAACCCCCATCTAATGTGATGAGAACGAAACAATAATTATTAAAACACGAGTGAACAATGGATACAGATTGTATTGGCAAGCAAACATCACTACGACAAGATGAAGCTATTCTCGCCACTGAACATCCGACGTTCAAGGCGACGGATAACTCCCAAGTTGGTCTCAACCTTGAGAAGGAAGAGGCTATTCATCAGATAGTTGCAGCGCAGCGTCGTTTTTTCAGAACGGGCACTACACTACCCATCGGGTGGCGCATACAGCAACTCAAACGGCTCAAGTCAGCGGTTATTGCTCACGAGAAGGAGTTCGTTAAGGCCTTGTCGGATGACTTGGGAAGAAGTGAGGTGGAGGCTTATCTGTGCGATATAGGCCCAATTGTAGTAGAAATCAATGAGATAATTAGCGGGTTGCGCCGTTGGGCACGCCCGGAACGTCACTTCAGCGGACTTATGTGTTTCCCCAGTTTGGTGACGAAAGTGTATAAAATGCCTTATGGAGTCTCGTTAGTAATCAGTCCGTTTAATTTTCCTTTCTTGCTTACCATCAGTGTGGTGGCCGCTGCGATGGCCGCAGGGAATACGGTCGTGATTAAGTCCAGTAGCAAATCAGCTGCTTGTACTGCCGTCCTCAAACAGTTCTTTGCCGAAGTGTTCCCACCTGAATATGTGACGCTTATAGATGGCGGGCATGATGTAGCAGACATCTGTCTGGCGCAACGATTCGACAAGATTTTCTACACCGGCTCGCCTGCGGTTGGCAAGCATGTGCTCTCCCAAGCAGCCAAGAATCTGATACCTGTGGCACTTGAACTGGGTGGTGAAACCGGCAACTGGTGCATCATCCGTAAGGATGCCGACTTACGTGACGCGGCACGTAAGATTGCTTTCTTCAAACTAACCAATGCTGGACAAATCTGCATCAATATCAACCAAATAGCCGTTGCAGAGGAAGTGGCAGAGCTGTTTATCGAAGAGCTGAAACGTGCTTTTGTCAGTCAGATTGGCGAGCTTGCCGTGACGAATCCCGAGTATCCCAAACTAATCACAACAGCTGCATACAATCGGTGTGCACAGCTCGCTGACGAGTATCGTGACCGCATTGTTTTCGGCGGTACGGGCGATTCGGGCACGCGGCGGTATGCGCCCACAATCATCTATCCAATAGACGTTAACGAGCCCATCGTCCAGCGCGAACTGTTCTGTCCGTTGCTGCCCATTGTGCCCTTTAAAGATGCGGAAATAGACTGCTTAATGGATATCATTGCCGAGCGCGAGCATCCATTGGCACTGTATTTGTTCACGAGAGATATTCGTTGGGCCAACCGCATCATGCAGACTCAACAGTTCGGTGGCGGTTGTATCAACGAAGTATGCGTCCACATGATGGTCAAGGGCGTTCCGTTCAACGGAACGGGACATTCGGGCATGGGTGCTTACCACGGAGAGTGGGGATTTCGCGAGTTCACTCACCCGCAAACCGTGTTGAGAGGCTATTCCCGCTTCAATCTGCCACTACGCGAACATCCGTACTCGGGCAAAGCGGGCAAAACAAAAATGAAGCTACTGCGTCTGTTCGAGAAATAATATCCATAATAACTAACAACCAAACAATTATGCGTAGAGTAATCGAAAAAATACTACTGAACGACCACTTTATTCTTGCCGTCATTTTTGTCAACTCCATTTGTATCTTCATGCAAGAATCGGGAATCAGTCATCCGATTTTGTTGTGGCTCGACATCACTTGCACGATAATCTTCGTTTTAGAAATGATTATCAAGCATATACACTATGGGGTGAAAGCGTATTGGAAAGACCCGTGGAATCGAATGGACGGCACACTCGTTATCTTGTCCCTACCCTCATTGGTATTGCCGTTCTTGGATGTAAATACCTTCAATTTCTCGGTTATACTGACGCTTCGACTGCTACGTGTAGTGCGTTTTATGCGCGTGTTTCATTTCTTCCCCAATGTGGTGCAAATCGGTCAAGGACTGAAGCGGGCGTTACGCGATTCCGGCGTTGTTCTTATCGCTTACGCGGTGATGATTATTCTGTTTGGGCTGATTAATTGCAGTCTCTATCGCGATGTTTCGCCCGAATATTTCGGCTCACCCATACGAGCTATTTATTCGGTTTTCCGTGTCTTTACTGTGGAAGGGTGGTACGAGATTCCCGATGCCGTTGCTGCTGCCACGTCACCACTTATTGCACGACTGACACGCATTTATTTCAGTTTATTGTTGGCTGCATTTGGCATACTCGGACTCTCCTTCATCAATTCGGTCTTTGTGGATGCCATGGTTGAAGACAACAACGACGATGTCAAGGAACAACTCCGCCGTATGGAGAACCAACTCACTCATACCGAGCAACAATTAGATGAACTTCGTTCGTTGCTCAAGAAAAACGATTAACGCCGTTTGGAGAAAACCAAACCATTCTACTTACTCATGTGCAGGTCAATGGCACCGAGGACTTCCGTAGAGGTTTCGCCGATGCGACCACAGTACTGATGGAGTGCCGTATAGACCTTGACAAAATGGATGCCCGGCAACATAACCGGCGTTCCATCTGAACGGACCGCCCAATCAATCTTCAGCTGCGCTTTTTCACCCGTGTTGGGATAGTTGTCTGCGTACCCGTAATCGTATGAATAGAGGAGATAATAAGAGCCATCACCGGACGTATCTTCGTAGTTGTCAGGTAGTCGTGAGCCGCAGAAAGTGATGCTGTCGGCTTCTATCCATTGCGGGAAATATGGTTGCGAGTGATACGGATTGCGATGCGTTGTATCCGCGCGGAAATACGTGAACGTATAGTCGTGTATCGTCTCCGGATTATAGTACTCCGACCCTGCCAACTCGTACCACTCATCATCAGGCAGTCCATTGCCGTTGGCATCGTAACTGACCATGACGATACCCGGTTCCGCCGAACCGGCAGGTCGCTCAGAAGCCGAGCCGGACGCAAGGAAAGTGTTGCCGAGAACGAGCAAATCGTACTCGCCTGCGATGTTTGGCACCATATGGTCGAATCCGAAGGTGACATATCCGCCCCAACTGCCGAGCGAGATTGTGCCTCGGCGATTGCCACCAATAGCTTCTTCTGCCTTGCGACGCATCGACTCGGCATCATCGCCCGCTTCATACGAAGGAAGCACGTTGATGAACTGCCCGGGTGCAGGACAGTACTCGTAAACGCGAGAAATGAACGGACTCGGGACATCAGAAGGCGTAGTCGTATCCGTCGGCTGTACAAAGAATCCGGCAGGACAGAATGCAATATGAGCAGGGATGTCACCCGTGCGAACCGACCAAAGGAGGATGCCGTTAGGCGAGAAACAATAGAGCGTGCCGGGCGTGACATAATCTTTGGCATCGGTGATGAAAATCTCTCGCGTGATAGGATTGACACGTATCCCGTACGGTTTGCGTATCTCTTGTTCAGTGCCGTCAGTGATGAGCGTGCGACTGAGCAGACGATGCGTTCGTATATCGAGGATTCCATACGTGACCACATCACGCATCTCAAGATAACTCCATTCGGTGGCGCAGAAAAAGAGCGAATCGCCGATGATGTCGAGGCTTGAGACGGCAAGGTCGTACTCTTCTTCGATGTTGCCGGTAGCGGCATCAACGCAGTAGAGGCGCGATGGCGTGCCGTAATAGTCGCCACGTGAAGTGACCCAGAGCTGTCCGTAACGGTCTGCGCGCACGCGATGGAGATTGAGTGCCACTTCGATGCGCCGCTCTTCCGTGAAAGAGGCGAGGTCGATGACGGAGAGCGTGTTCTCGTAATTAGGCACCATGTAGCCACCCGAGTTGGCAACGTACAGCTTGCCGTTCAGCACTTCCAACTCATCGGGCTGAAAACCCACAAGACAGCGGTCGAGCACCTGCAACGAGGCGGTGTCGAAACGTGCTACGTAACCAATCTGCTCGTAGTCGGGCTTGACCTCTACGGGCCCTGCATACGAGGTGACATAACCATACTGCCCGCAGAAACGGATGTAGCGGCAGTTGGGGATATCAATCTGTCCGAGTCGCCTGCCGGTGCGAGCATCCATCACCTCCACTTTGTTGGAGCAGTTGATGACAGCGTAGAGCCGACTGCCATATAGTTGCAGGTCGTTGCCCACATCGCCGAGCTCCATCGGCACATTGGGATTGGCAGCTGCATAGACGTTGCGCGTGTACGTAGCGGTCGTGTAGTCGTAGTAGTCGAGCGTGGCCTTGTTGGAACCCATGTTGCCTTCGTTGAGCAAGTAAAAACCGGCGATGTCGTTCGTGGTAACATCGCCTTTCTGCTCATCCTCACCGGTGAAGATAATCTCCGGTCCGCGGCATGCACTGAACGCAAGAAAAGCCAAAAGAGCCGCGACCTTTATATAGCATTTATTATTCATCTTTCTTTCTCCTCACAAGTTGTGCTTCATTGTTTTTTATCCTCTACAAATAGTATTTCACTATCGCTTTCCCGTTGATGCCGGGCATGGGATAGTTGAGAATCACCTCGTATTGTTGATTGAACACATTATTGATTTCCAGCGAGAAAAACCAGTGCTTCATCCGATAGGAGAGGCTGAGGTCGTGCGTGTACCAAGGTTGCTCGCGGTTGGCGGGTATATTCGCCGAGTTGTGGTAACGTTCACCGACGTAGATGAATGCGTAGTTGAGTGATAGTGTCTCGCCGCGCGTATTGTGCCACTCAAGATTAGCCGTTGCAGAGCCGCTGTGCCAAGGAATATAAGCTATCTGTCCACCGTATGTGAGCGGTTCGTTCGGGTCGCTGAAATCCTGTGCTCGTTGATAGGTGTATGCGATGGCAAACGAGAGTAGTAGCTCCTCACTCTCACGATTCGTCCCTCGCGGTCGACTATACAAAGCGAGCGTAGTGGAGGCATTGGCATCGATGCCGCGTATCTCCACATAACCGAGGTTCATCATCTGCCAACGATACTGCCCATTGCCTTTGGGAATAGCTACAATCTTGTTCCGCACTTGGTTGAAATAGCCATCAACTTTGAGGTCGAGTGCACGCATAACGCCGCTATGCCACGTTTTGGTATATTCTGCACCGACATCGTACTGCGTTGTGTATTCAGGACGCAGACTGATGTTACCCACATCGGTGTAGTAGAGGTCGTTGAAAGTGGGCATGCGGAAGATGCGCTTGTAGAATGCGCGCAGATAGAGGTCTTGGAGGTATGGATGAGCAGTCAGGAAGACGGCCGGTGTGAACTGAGGCGTCTGCTCGTAGGCAGTGGGAGTAGTCAGGGTCGGTTGGTGAATCTTGTCGTAAACGAACGTGCCGAGGACGCTTGCCTGTGCTTTGATATACGTCCAATCGAGCTGGGTAGCTGCTGCTGCAAGCACCGTGTGTCGCTCGGGAAAAACGAAATGAGCGAGATTACCTTCAAGGTAGTTCCACTGCCAATCGACTGAGAGTGCCATGTCCCACGAGAGCGTGTTGTGGCGGATAAATCCTTGTGTCCCGACGATGGCGAGTCGCTGTGCTAGACTCATGTAAACCTCTTGCTGCGTGAACGTGTTGTCAATGTACATCAACGTTGTGTCCGGATTGAGGTAACGGAGTCGGTCGTTCGAGTACTTGGCGTTCAACTGCATGTCATACCCTTTGGTGATGCGTTTGGTGAAGTTACCTTGAACGAAAGCGTTGCGATCCCATTGCCGTTGCGAGTTTTTCCAGACGTTGTTGATAATAGCACCGGGGATACCTTTTTCGCTGTCGTAGAAATAGCCTTTGATGTGCCATTTTCCTTCGGGCAGATATCCGAAAAATCCGGCCTCTGCTCGCCATGCCTGCACATCACCGTTCTGACGAACAGCTGTGGTATCCCATGCCAAGTCGCCGTTAGGAAGCCACTTGCGGTAACGAAAATGGTAACGTCCGGTGGCGAACATGTATTCGGCGTTGGCAGAGAAATGGATGTTTTCCGTCAGTCTCTGCTCGTAGAGAACAGATGGATTAGCGAGCCCGAAAGTGCCGCCTTTCATTGTCACGCTCAGGTTGAATCGCCTGCCATCGGCGAATTTAGGTCTGCGCGTCGTCAAGTAGAGTGTGCCGGCAGAACCAAAGTCCTTGGCAGATTGGAAAATCTCGGATTTTTGACCGTTATAGAGCGCAATCTCTTCGATGTTGTCCATAGAGAACTTGCCGAGATCCACTGTGCCGTTCTGCGCGTTTCCCACCTCAATGCCATCGTAGAAAACGCCGAGATGATTCGTTCCCATGGAACGGATGTCCACCGTTTTCAGTCCACCTACACCGCCGTAGTCTTTGATTTGTACGCCCGAGAAATAGCGCACAGCATCGGCAACAGATTGCGTGGAGAGTGCGTCGAGCCGGACGCCTGTCAGTTTCTGCACGGGAATGACAGGTTCTTCTCGTCTGCGGGCAGAAACAGTCACCTCGTCAAGCTGAAACTGCTGCGAGATAGAGTCTTTCTTTGTCACTACAGATGACATGTCTTGTGCTGCTATAGCTTGCACAAGTAATGCACACACCCACCCTATGAGCAACCGACTATTTGTCATGAACTTTCAGCCTTTGAGGATGCGTACGAAAAACGTTGTTCCGTTGGATGCCGTGGTGAAACTGAGCGTGCCGCCACAACTTTCGATGATGTTCTTCGAAATAGCGAGTCCGAGTCCTGTTCCGTTGGATTTGGTGGTGAAATTGGGCATGAAAACCTTGTCTCGGATTGTTTCATCGATGCCACTTCCGTTGTCAGAAACAGAAATCTCAAGGCAGTCGGATAGTTCTTTGAGCATGACGATGATGTCGCCGTTTTTCTTGCCGCTGATGGCTTGTAATGCGTTCTTAATGAGGTTGTTGAATACTTGCCCAATCTGTTCGGCATCAGCTACACCCATCACGCCTTGTTGTGCACCCACATAGCGAATGGGCACATGTTCGCTGTTGTTGCGGAAGAGGGTGATGACGGCGTAGAGCTTGGCAGCGATATCGACTTGCGAAGGTGCTACTTCCGGTAGTTTGGCGAAAGAAGAGAACGAAGAAGCAATACGACTGAGGCTGTCTATCTGGTCGGTGAGCATGGCTGTGGAGTGGTCGAAGAACGCATCAAAACGCGGGTCGTTGGATTTCTTGAGACGTTGCATTTGCTGAATAGACAGTTTCATTGGCGTGAGTGGATTGTTGATCTCGTGCGCAATCTGGCGAGCCATAGTGCGCCATGCACCTTCTCGCTCAGAGCGGGCAAGTCGTTCGGCAGACTCATCGAGCTCGTCCACCATCTCGTTGTATTTCTCCACCAGTCGCCCGACCTCATCTTTCTTGTTGTAGTCGAGATGCGCATTGCGTCTGCCAATCTTGAGGTCCATTAGCTTGTCAAAGAGGTTGTTGAGTGGTCGGGTGATAGAGCGACTGAGCGCAAAAGCGAGAACGACGGAGAAGATAACCATTAGGATGTAGTACGGGAAGAGTCGCGCCAGAAAATCGTCGAGTTCGGCTCGGATACGGTCAGAGCTGATATACGAAGGCACAGCGATGTAACCAATGGTGACGTAACTGCCGTTCTGTAACTCGACATATGCGCACAGATAATCCATGTCGCCGATGCGCTCTTGATAGACAGTGTCCACTTTCTCGGAGAAAAACGGCTCGGGCAACATATGTGTTGAGAGCAGTCCGTTGTCGAAAATAGCGGGCGAACTGCTTCCAACTAAGTTGCCGTGCAGGTCATAGACATTGATGTCAGTCTCGTAGGGATAACAGAGGTCGCGCAGGTCGATATTGACGGCAATATCCGAGAGGGAGAGGCGATAATAGTAGATGTCTTGGATGTTTTTCTGGATATAATGTGCTTTTTGAAGAAGCTCGGTTTTTTGGCGCTTGCGGTACGTGCTTTGCGTGAAGCGGATGGAGACGAGAAAGACGTAAGTGAAACTGGCGAGAAGCACCGCAACCATGCAGTAAGCAAACTTGCGTGACAACTGCATGTTGCCCCATCCGTGACTGCGTACAAGACCGATGATGCCCCAGATGACGAATGCGAGCAGTAGCAGGATGCTGAGCCACAGATAGGTGTGCCATTTGAGCGAAGAGGTATTGTCGGAGAGCACTGTTCGGTAAGAAAAACTCTCGGCAAGCGGTGTCTGCTCGATGGTTGGTTGTGTCGGTTTGGCCGGTGCAAGCGAGAAAAGGTACTTGCCGGAAGTGGTGGTGATGGTCTTATATCCATCTGCCTCGCTTTCTGACGGACGATAGACGATGTCCCATCGGTCGCTGACATGAAAAGCAGGAAGGAACGTGTTTTTGAGCGCATCGTTGGAGATGGAGTAGTTGTACTTAATGGGGATGACCATCAGTATTTTGTAGAGCCCCGCGGCAGACCATCGGCAGATGGCGTGTGCGTTCTGGAACTCGCAATATTCCCACGTGTCGTATCGACTGAAATAGATGTGCGATGCGGCGAGCCAATTATCTGACCAATAGACCATACCTTGTCGATTGTAGATGTAGAAGAGTATGTTCGGCTCGTTGGATGTGATGAGTCGCAACGAATCGATGCTGTTGCCGTCGAGCATCTGTGCCAGTTGCTCCGACAACACGACCGCGCGATCTTCTTGCTGACGCAACTCACACTGAAGACGGGCTGCTGAGTGCTCTAAATCGTTGCATGCTACCAGAAAAAGCGCAAAAAACAACGAAAATCCATATAAAAATGCATGTTTTTTCACGTTTTTGTCAAAATTTTTTGCAAAGGTACAAAAAATTTATTAACTTTGCAAACTTTTTTGAAAAAAAATCACATTATGCCGTTAATTGATACTGTTTTGAGCCACTCTACGCTACCAATTCTGACATCTTTTGTGCTCGGAGTGATGACGATGGTGAGTCCCTGTCCGTTTTGTTCGGACGTGACTGCTATTGCGTATTTGTCGAAAAATATCAGTCGCCGAAGAGCCATTTTGTGGAATGGTATGTGGTATGTTTTTGGCAAATGTACGTCGTACTTGGTGCTGGCATTGGTGTTTATTTTGGGGGCACAAGTGGAAGGGGTTAGGCACTTTTTCGAGCATTACGGTGAGCCTTTTCTGGGGCCGTTCTTGATTGTGGTCGGCGTGCTTATATGGTGGATGGGGCATCGTGAAGCCGACCATTCGCACGAAAGTGAAACAGACCCTTTAAGCGAGCACGATGAAGCTGACCTTAATGCTGAACACGAGCATCACGAGCACTTGCCGCACAAACTAATCCGACAGCTTTCCGGCTCGGATAATCCGCTGATGAATAGTGGTTTAGGCGCGTTTGTGCTGGGTATGATTTTCGCGTTGGCTTTCTGTCCGTATAGTGGTTTGCTGTATTTTGGAACGCTCATTCCGTTGACGCTGATGCAACCGGTGTCGTGGAGTTGGTTGATGCCTGTTTGCTTCGGACTGGGAGATGCACTGCCCGTACTGATTATCTCGCTGATTATCAGTTATCCTATGCACTCGATGGGCAAGATTAACGGCAACCTGCAGAAAGTGGAAGTGTGGTTGCGCCGCGCTTGTGTAGTCATCTTCATCGGTTTCGGATTGTACCTGACAATCTCTATTTTCAGTGGTCATCACGCTCACGAGTCGTACGATGTTCCGGTTTCGGCAGTTCATAGTGAGGGATGAGTCCTGCGGGATGAAAGTGGGAACGGATGGCGTGTTGCTCGGCGCGTGGACACCTGTATCAGGTTGTCGGCGTGCCTTGGATATCGGCACCGGTTCGGGGCTTATTGCGCTGATGTTGGCTCAACGAGAGCCGATATTGTCGGTGCTTGGGATAGATGTGGACGCAAGTGCTGCAAGCCAGGCAGCGGAGAATTTTGCTGCATCGCCTTGGCCCGAACAATTACGAGCGAAGCATTGCTCGTTACAGGCATTGACCGGCGATGACCGATTGCTCGGTTCGTTCGATTTGTTGGTGAGCAATCCCCCGTATTTCGTTGATAGTCTGAAGAATCCTGATGAGCAGCGTCGTGCAGCGAGACATGCAGACACGTTGCGTCTTGACGAACTGATGGCTTGCAGTGCACGCCTGCTCGCATCGGATGGCACGTTGGCTCTAATCTTGCCGGCAGACCAAGAAGAGCAGGCTGTTGCTCGTGCTGCCGGATATGGACTGATACCTTACCGAATCACGCACGTGCGTACGCGCGCTCACAAACCGGCAAAGCGAGTTCTGCTGGCTTTCTCGCGGCAGATACGCGTTTTGCAGACGGATGAATTTGTACTGACCGATAATGATAACGCCCCGCGGAGCGAGGCGTATCAGAATCTTTGCAAGGATTTTTATTTGGCGTAGCTGATGGCTCGTGTCTCGCGGATAACCGTGATTTTCACTTGTCCGGGATACGTCATCTCGTCTTGAATGCGCTTGGCAAGGTCGAAAGAGAGGATCTCGACATCTTTGTCTGACATCTTGTCGGCTCCTACGATGACACGCAGTTCGCGTCCGGCTTGCAGCGCGTACGTTTTCACAACGCCCGGATAAGAGAGCGCGAGGTCTTCGAGGTCGTTGAGTCGCTTGATGTACGCTTCCACTATCTCTCGCCGTGCACCCGGTCGCGCGCCGGAGATGGCATCGCACGCTTGCACGATAGGCGCGAGCATGGTCTCCATTTCTATCTCATCGTGGTGTGAACCGATGGCATTGCAGATGTCAGGTTTCTCGCCGAACTGTTGGGCAAGGCGCATACCATAGAGAGCGTGCGGCGTCTCGGGATCTTCGTCCGGCACTTTGCCGATATCGTGAAGGAGTCCTGCTCGGCGCGCTTTCTTCGGATTGAGCCCGAGTTCAGATGCCATGATGGCGCATAGATTGGCCGTCTCGCGAGCATGTTGCAACAAGTTCTGCCCGTACGATGAACGATATTTCATCTTGCCGACCATGCGGATAAGTTCGGGATGAAGACCGTGTATGCCGAGGTCGATAGTTGTCCGTTTGCCGGTCTCGATAATCTCCTCCTCCACTTGTTTCTTTACTTTCGCCACCACTTCTTCGATGCGTGCAGGGTGGATACGTCCGTCCGTAACGAGTTGATGGAGAGCGAGTCGTGCCACTTCACGGCGTACGGGGTCGAAAGCGGAGAGCGTGATACATTCGGGTGTGTCGTCCACCACTATCTCAACACCGGTTGCTGCTTCCAGTGCGCGGATGTTACGACCTTCACGACCGATGATACGACCTTTGACCTCATCGTTCTCGATGTGGAAGATGGTGACGGCGTTCTCCACGGTAGTCTCGGAAGCTACGCGCTGAATGGCTTGAATGATAATCTTTTTCGCCTCTTTGTTGACAGTCTGTTTGGCCTCCTCCATCATGTCGTTGATGTATGCCATGGCGTTGGTTTTGGCTTCATCCTTGAGAGACTCGACGAGTTGCGCCTTGGCTTCTTCGGCCGACATGCCGCTGAGCGTTTCCAGCTCTTGAAGAGCCTGTTTGTGCATCTTCTCCGTCTCGCGCTGTTTGAACTCTATCTGCTGCGTTTGCTGCTCGAGTTTTTGTTTCTGTTGCTGATATTCGTTCTGCTGGCGTTGTAAGTCGCCTTGCCGTTGATTGAGTTGCTGCTCGCGCTGCCGGAGTCTGTCCTCGGCCTGCTGGTGCTTGCGCTGATGCTCCTGAACCATCTTGTCGTGTTCGGCCTTGAGGGCGATGAACTTCTCTTTCGCCTCGATGTTCTTGTTTCTCTTGATTATCTCTGCCTCTTCGTTGGCTTTCTTGATGAGGCTGATGCTCGAGTAGCGAAGAATGAGCCAAGCCACAACGAAACCGATGAGGAGAGCTACAGTTGCAACTATAATGGTTGTCCAATTCATGTTTGCGTGTTTTCTATATTGAGTGTTTGATTGATACGATTGCTGATTTCCTCTATTTTCTCGAGAACGGGTCGGAGGTTTTTGTCTCGCACGTCTGACTGGAAATACACGGCCAACTCAAGAGCTGTATATACCCATAACTGCTCAACCGGCAGATTGGGGAACAGGCGTGTGTATTTGCCATAGACCTCGTTGACGCGTTTGGCTGCATCGCGATAAACGGGTTCTTTGTCGCGATCGACTTTTAGTGTCACCACATGCGCATCGAGGTGGAGCGTTATGTTCTGCTTGTCGCTCATTCTCTGAGAATTTCGAGTGTTTTATCGACTTTGGTGATGAGAGCATTGATTTGTTTGCGCGCCGCATCTTTCTCGGGCGAGTCGCTCAGCAGGGCGTGTGCCGTCTGCAGTGCTTTGTATTTGCTCTGCAATTCCACCAAATCGGCGTGTGTTCGGATGAGTTCGTCGCGCTGATGTGCATTGGTCTGCATGAGGTCGTCAATCCGTTTCAGCGCCTCGTTGTACTTGTCGAGGAGTCTGCTAACGGCTTCTTCCAGCATCTGTATGCTCTCGGCGGCACTCATGCCGATTTAGAAACTGTAGCCTATACCCAGGCCGATGACGGACATGAGCTGCACGCGCTCCTTGACATCACCGCTCTTGTCTGCAATCAGCGTACCCGGGTAGTACTTGAGGTTGGTTTGCAGCGACACGTTCAGCACTTTGAGGAATTGGTAGGAGATGGCTACGTCCCAATCGATATCAAATTTGCCGAAATGGCGGTTCATGTTCGCGTACTCGAAATAGGTGTCGGCATCGGTGCTATTTTCGACGTACGAGGCGAGCTTATCGCCCTTGCCGAGATATGGGGTGAAGAGTGTGAGGGTCGTTCCCAGCGTCAGGTTCTCGTACTTGTAGGCAATGGCACCCTTGAACGACAGACCGAACTCGCCGCGGAAATCATGGTCGTACATCTTCACGCCGTTCTCGTAATAAACGACGCCGTACTTGTCTTTGAGCGTAGATGCCAGGTCGGTGTGGTTGGCCACTTCGGCATCGTATCCGGCCAGAGCTGTGTTGCTGTCATAGGCTTTTTCGGCAGCATCGAGCAACAGTTGAGCAGCCGATTTCTCCAAATCTGTTGCGGCATGGTCAACAGCGTATTGCAAATCGCCCAGAGCGGCTTCTTTCGTGTAGCGTTGGTTCCATGCTTCGCCTACATAAGCGGTAGTGATACGCCCTGCTATCGGGGACAGGTAGAGCGAGAAATCTGCGCCACTGACCGATTTTTTCCAGTCAATACCGACAGACAGGTCTGTGTACGAAGGAGCCAACCATTTGGATATCCCGGGGTTGTAACCGGTCACGTAGTCGCGACCTAATGCGTACTGGCTCTGGAAGCCGCCAAGGACGGTCAAGTACCAGTTCGGCTTGAACTCCCAACCAAACTTGGTGGCGAGCTTGATGTTGTCCGACGATTTCTGCAAGGCATCTTCTTCTTGGTCAATCCACGTCATGCCAAAATCGGTATTGAAATTGGTCTCCCAAGCTATCGCGTTCTTGTGATAGAGCAGATGGAGTTTGGCATATGCGAGCCCGTTGACGTTGTTCTTACCACCGGCTGCCCAGTTGACGAGTCCCGTGGCAGCTGCGTTCAGACCCACTACACCATCAAATTTCCAAGCTTTGTCGCCCGTATCGACTTTCTTCAGGTCAGATGCAGCCGTCTTTGCCGCCTCTGCTTGAGCCGTCACTTTCGATTTATCTACCTGCTGCGCAAACACCGAGTATGCACTCACGATGCACAGTACCATAAAGAGGTTAAATCTTTTCATATTGTTTTTTGTGTTAAATTTATTGTGTTAAAAAATGTTATATCTTTGTTTATGTTTTTGTTTAAGTGTGCAAATCGATTTGATTTTCAGCCTATTTACGTTGTACTATTTGGCATTATCATCGTTTGCGAGTGCAAAGTTACTATTTTTTTTTCAATTATGCAAGTTTTTGCGCAAAAAAAAATAAAAAAAATGTATTTTTTGTGTGTTTTTTGTGTTGAGGGGTTACGGAGAAGGTTGAAAAGGAATACTTCTTGTTGCAC
>CALAUY010000027.1 GCA_937892015.1 uncultured Bacteroidales bacterium
CCATGCCAATAGAACCATAGATGAGCAGCGGCTTACGACCGAGCTTCTCGACCGTGAAGATAGCCACAAGCGTGAAACTGATATTCACTACGCCCATCAGCACCGTCTGCACCATCGGGTTAGACATACCCACGGACGCGAAGATACGCGGCGCATAGTAGAGTACGGCATTGATTCCCACGGCTTGTTGGAAGACACTGAGCATGATGCCTACGAAAATAACCAAGCCACCGTAAGTGAACAGCCTCTCGGTCTTTTCGGTAGCCGTGGCTTTAATCTCCGCCAATATATGGTGTGCCTCATCAGCACCATTGATCTTTGTAAGGATAGCGAGTGCCTCATTGTCCCGTCCTGCGAGAGCGAGGTAACGGGGTGTCTCAGGCACAAGACAGATGAGCAGTGCAAACAACCCTGCGGGTACTGCCTCGCTGACGAACATGTAACGCCAACCCGTGGCGGTCATCCATTCAGCACCCGGGAGAATGGTCATCAACCCTTCAGCGGTTTTTTCCACAATAGGTTGCAGATGGTCGCCGAGGATAACAAAATTGACGAAATACACTACCAACTGACCGAAGATGATGGCGAACTGGTTCCAACTGACCAGTTTGCCTCGTATGTTCGCCGGTGCTACCTCGCCGATGTACATCGGGCAAATGGCCGATGCCAGTCCGACACCAATACCGCCGAGCACACGGTAACCGTTGAACGCCCACAGCAGGGATGCCGTCGGTTTGCCGGGCTCGAAGAAGAGGAACTCGGGATAGAACGAACCGAGTGCGGAAAGGAAGAACAGACATCCGGCAATGATGAGCGTACGTTTGCGCCCTAATCGCGAGGCGAGTAGCCCCGAAAGGGCCGAACCAATGATGCATCCGATGAGGGCCGACGACGAAGTGAAACCGTGCAAGAACTCAGAGTAGTAGAAATCGTTTGCCCCAAGGAAAAACGCCTGTACGCCCTTTTCTGCGCCGGAGATGACTGCCGTATCGTACCCGAAGAGCAGACCGCCCAAAACAGCTACGAGAACAATCCCGTAGAGGTAAAAGTTATTGGTTTTCATGTTGATTCTAACGTTTTAGATGTACATGTTCAGGATGGCTTCATAGAGTTCCTGTTTGCCGCTTATCTGTTGCGGTTCGCCGTGTTGCTTGGCATATGCCACCATCTCCTCCAAGCTCATTCGGCCGTCCTCGAAACGCTTGCCCTCACCTTGATCGAACGAGGCGTAACGCTCTTTGCGCAGAGCCGGTATGGGTGAGTTCTCGAGGATGTCGGCAGCTGCGATAAGAGCCCTGGCAATGGCATCCATGGCCGCAATATGTGCGATGAAGAGGTCGTCGAGGTCGGTGGAGTTGCGACGCACTTTGGCATCGAAATTCATGCCCCCATCGTGCAATCCGCCGTTGCGGATGATGTGCATCATCGCTTGCGTCAACTCGAGTACATCGATAGGGAACTGGTCGGTGTCCCAACCGTTCTGGTAGTCGCCGCGGTTGGCATCAATAGAGCCGAGCATGCCATTATCGACTGCACAGCATAGCTCATGCTCGAATGTGTGGCCGGCGAGTGTGGCGTGGTTGACCTCGATATTCACCTTGAAATCTTTGTCCAGTCCGTGCGCGCGGAGGAAACCAATGACGGTCTCTGTGTCCGCGTCGTACTGATGTTTGGTAGGCTCCATCGGTTTCGGTTCGATGAGGAAAGTGCCCTTGAACCCTTTGGAACGTGCATAGTCGCGAGCCACCGTCAGCATCTGTGCGAGATGTTCCTTCTCTCGTTTCTGGTCGGTATTGAGGAGCGACATGTACCCCTCGCGACCACCCCAAAAGACGTAATTGGTGCCACCCAACTCAATCGTGGCATCGATGGCGTTCTTGATCTGCACGGCCGCACGGGCTACGACATCGAAATTGGGGTTAGTAGCCGCCCCGTTCATGTAGCGCTTGTGGCCGAACACGTTCGCCGTGCCCCACAGCAGACGAATACCTGTCTGCTCTTGCTTCTCCTTGAGATATGCCACCACAGCTTTGAGGTTCGACTCGTACTGCTCAATCGTGTCTGCCTCTGCTACGAGGTCAACATCGTGAAAACAATAATACTCGATGCCCATTTTCTGCATGAACTCAAACCCCGCATCCACCCGCTGTTTGGCGATTGTGATTGCATCCGAGCCCTCTGCCCACGGAAATGTTTTCGTTCCCCCGCCGAACTGGTCGGTTCCTTCAGCGCAGAGTGTGTGCCACCACGCCATGGCGAACTTGCACCATTCGGATAGTTTCTTGCCGGCTACAACACGATGGGCATCGTAGTAACGGAAAGCAAGCGGATTCTTGCTTTGCGGTCCTTCATAACGGACCTTGTCGATGTTCGGAAAAAATGTTTTCATGTGTTTATATATGTTTGTGCTTTATTTCGTTCTGAAAGGATATGCTGTTTCAAGCGAATGGGAAAATCTCCGCAAGGGGAATCTTGACGAAATCGCGTTCGTCCATTCGGGGATGAGGCAGTGTGAGTCGTTTGGAGCGGACACACACGGGGAAGAGGGGGAAATCGGTGGAGTCGGCGGGCATGTCGAACGCCATCAAAAGGTCGATATCTATCTCGCGGTCGTGATAGAGTGGTTGACCGTCCGAAAGGCTTGTTTTCTCTGTCCTGCCGAGAGCCCTCTCGATGTCTTGCGTCACGTAAAGAACGCGTTGCGGCGAGAGGGCAGACGTCAGTTTGACGCATATATTGCAGAACTCGTGTGTACTTGTGAAACCAACGGGTGTAGAGTAGTGGTACTGAGAGCGAGCCAACACCCGTCCTACCTCGCTGTTGAGGAGAGAAACGGCCTGACTGATAGTCTGTTCACGCTCGCCCAGATTGGCACCGATAGAGAGATAATAAATCATTCTGTTTGCAGGTCTGATGAGTCTTCAGATGTGGTCTCCAAAGCGGCATTGGAGGATGCCATCTCGGGGAGATACTTCACCAACTGACTCTTAGCTATGGAGGCCAGGTCGAGTGTCGGTTGGAAAAGCCGCGACTCGCTTTTGGCCTCTTGTTTGATGAGGGGGTAATACGGTTCGATGAAGACAATGAGGTTGAGTAGCAGCGACATAATCAGTGCCCCAAGAGCACCGCCGAAAACAGCTCCAACCAGTCGATTGAACCAATTGAGGTCCACTTTGCGGAGAAAACGGGTAATGCCGCGTGCAAGTAGTTTGCACAGCAGCGCAACACCCATAAAAAGCAGTACGTACGCAAGGGCCAGTGCGGCTCGATCGGGCATATTCAGCACGGAGAGCAGGAGTCCGGCGAACTTGGGAGCAAGAAACTTGCCGGCCATCACTCCGCCGAGAATGGCAATGACGGACGTGAACTCCCGCACGAAACCGCGCAGCAGTCCACGTCCCAGCCCGTAAACCATGGGTAGAAGAATCACGATATCTAACCAGTTCATTTCCATGGTTTATCTATCAGATAATCAGTTCTCTCCGTATTCCACACAATGATTGGGATACCAAGCTTCATCGCCCTTGTAGAAATCCACGTCGGCCATACTGCGCAGGGTGATGGACCAATCATATACATCGTGTGCGTATCGGGCGTTGTCGCGGTACTGACCGAGAATGCCGGTGATGTTACCCTTCCAATTGGGGCAATCGCTGACGCCTGACGCATCTGCACCCGGGAGATAGAAATACGCGAACTTGGCGTACTCAGAGCAGCTAACGAGCGTGCGGTTAGTGCCATCGGTGATGATGCGGCTCTGCGGGTAACCTACATTCTGCGTAGTGGGGGCAAACACGTTGGCGTTGCTGTCTTTCTCGGGATCACCCGTGCTACAGTTGCTCAGCGTGCCGTTGGTCTCGTACTGTCCCGTGTAATAGACGTTCTTAACGCAAATCAGCTTACCGTCCCATTGGCGCATCGTTGTCTCGTCGGTGATGGCTTGGAAAGTGGCGATACTGATTGTATCTACTTGCAGCTTGGTGGCATCGGGTCGCCCGATACGTTTGGTGGCCAGTTGGAAACGTGCCCAAGGGATGCGCCCGGGTGCCCAGCCCACTTTCTGCGAAGCATTGCTGGCGGTGTAGTTGTTGTTGTACGAGGGCACGCATAGCTGCGGCTGATCGGCGTATCTGCCCACGGCCAGACCATTGACGCGGATGATAATCTCCTGCCCGAGCGGGTACATACCATTGACGCTGGAACCATCGACACTGATGCGCAGTGCCTGCTGTTCACCATTGACAATCTGCTGAATACAGAGGGTCTTATAGAAATTGCCGCCATAATCGTCGGTGGTGATGCGACCACGGATGTAGATTCCGTTGCCGTTGGCGGGCAACGTGTCAATCGAGAAGAGCCACGTCCCATCACCGTTATTCGCGCGCGTACGATATAGAGAGGTGTCGCTCCAATAATTGCCTTGCTCGGTCATGAAACGGTCGAGAAAGTCGTTGAGAGTATAGATTGTGCCGCCATCAGCCGCCACCAACTCGCTGACTTGGCTCTCCGTCAAGAAAGCGGATTCGGGGGAAATCGGGTCGGGCGTGCATGCGCTCAACGCCAATGCGGCGAGGGCGATTGCAGAGATATAAAGAGTCTTTTTCATTGTCGTATGCGATTAGAATTTATACGTGCAAGTCAAGAAGAAATTGGTGCCCCATGCGTAGTAATATTTAGCGGGGTATTTCCATACGTTAGTGGCGATGCGCGAGTTGACTTTGTCGTCCGCGCCCTGGATAGTCTGTCGCGGCAGACGGGCCTGCTGGTAACCGCCGGTCTTGAAGTGCGTGTTGTTGGTGAGGTTCGTCACACTCAGGTTGATAGAGATACTCTGGCGGTTCTTGAGATAAATCAGTTTACCGACCGACACGTCAATCAAGAAACGTTGATACCACTTGTTTGACGTAAGACTCTCTTGCCTATCAAGCAGGTTGTACGGGTACTTGAGTCCGCTGTATCCGTTGGCTTTAACGAACTGCACCGAACCGTCGTCGTTGAGGTTGCGTGCATCGTACGAGCCGTTCTGGTTTTGACCATCGGCCACATTGCCGTACCAACCATTGACGCTCGTCCCGTCATCACGTGTGCCCGTGTACAGACCCATCATACGGCGACTGGGAGCGTAGCTGAGGTAGTTCCAATCGAAATAGCTGACGGTGATGTCGGCGAACCACATCTTCGGATGGAAGAACCCGAGTTTGAGCGAGGTGTTCAGTTGCGGACCATTGCTCACTTTCAGTCCCTTAATCATGACGCTGTCGCGCAACTCATAGACATTGCCTTGCGTCGCATCCTCGGTCATCGCCATCCCGTTCTCTGCACTGGTGACGCTGTACGCGTTGCTGGTGTAATGGAAATCGCCGATGGCAAGGGCGGGTGTCAGTGTGAAATATTTGCCGAGCTTGAACGCCGCTGCTGCCTCTATGCCGCGATGCACTTTGTTGATGCCCGTCAGTGCCTGATTGACGAACGTGCGCGTCTCGTCATCGTAGTAACCGTTAAGCTCCGTGCCGTTCCAGTAATGCGTCTGGAAAGCAGTGATGCGGCCACGAACGATGGGATAATTGAACTCGTACGTCAGGTCGTAGCTCACACGTTTCTCGTCAGAAGCATAGTAATCCTTGAGGTTTGTGGCGTTGTCGTGCGTATAGATATTCTTCACCACGCGGTCGTGCACACGCGAAGAGATATAGGCATCACGCGCGAGAGGAGCTGCCGTCTCGGCCAGTGCGTTCACACGTAATTGGTTGTGACCGTCAATCTTGTACGTTGCACCCAGTTTGAACGACGGGTCAACAAAGAGGTGGTCGTATCCCTCGTATGCCGAATGGTAGTTGCCCTTCAGCACGTCCTCATAACTCTTGCCGAGATAGTACTTCGCCTCGTCCTCGTCGGACTTGATGAACGCTTGATACCAAGCGCGGCCGTTGAGCATGAAACTGGTGCGGCTGAAGTACGAGGCATTGATTTGCAGCGCATAGTAGAGCTCCACTTCGTTCCATTTCCATTCGTTCTGCGCCCAGAGCTTGGCACCGCCCATGTTCATCGAGTAGAAATACCCGAAGAGGTCGCCCTCTTTCACACTTCTGTAGAGCGTAGCGGGGTCGTTGGTGATGTTGTTCTGGCGCACGAGCTCAATCTCGGTTTGAGTCATGCCGATGTTCGACGCAAGCTCTTTGATGTCACGGTCAGCGAACGCATCGATATCTATCCATTGATTGCCGCCAAGCAGGTCGTCAATAGTCTTGTAGTGGACGCCGGTGGACGATTTCAGCTCAAGTCCGGCGAGTATCTTCAGGTGGTCCACTTTGCTGTTCGAGTAGAGTGCATGTGCAGCCACCTCGCCGATATCGTTGTGCCGACGCTCAACGATATAGCGTGCCGAACCGGTCGGGTCGGCCTCGTTGTTGGCGTAATTGGCAGCGTACAGGGCGTCCCAGTTAATCTGTGTCGTCACGTTGTCGCGTGAGGTCCAGAGGTCTGTGAGCGTACGATAAGCATCCATGTCCACCGAACCGCCGATATAATGGCCGTTGTATTTGCCTCCCTCGCCTACACTCTTGCCGTTAAGGTCCTTGTTGATGAACGTGCCATCGGGCGACAGCTGACCATCGTAGTAGAAAGACGGCATATTGCGGTAATAGTCCGGACGCGGGTCAGGCGCATTGAAGAACGTGAGGGCGGAGTTGCTGTACGCCGAGTAGTGCATGCCCAGTCCCACTTTCAGGCTCTGTTGCGGGTCAATATCCCACTCATACGAAGCGATGATGGTCGGGTCGAAACTCTTCACCTCGCGTGAGTTGCGCGGCTTGCCGTTCTGATAACCCCAATACGGATTATAGTAGATGGAGCCGGTCAGGTCAACGCACTCTTGCGTCACGCCCGCGTTCTGCCCGCGACGAGTGGGTGCACCGAACGTGATGAGCGAGAGGCGCTTACTGTTGCCCCAACGTTTCTCTGCCGAGAAGAAATAACCGAACGAGTTGTAATCCGACCCCTCGCCGATGATGCCCTTGATGTCCAAAATAGGGCTGTATCGCCATGCCAACTGTCCGACAAACGCCCAACCGTTGTCGAGCAATCCGCTCGCATACGTGGCCGTGACGCGCCCCTTGTAGTTGCGGTTAGATGCGGCAATACCCACTTTCCAACCCTGTGCGTAACGAGTGGCATCCATCAGGTAGTTCGTCGATTGTCCGAGACCACCGAAACTGAAGTTATTGGCCTCGATGCCGTTCACCACCTCGCGGTTGCGGCTCGCATCGTTGAGACCGCCCATCGCGCTGTAGTTGAACGTACCGCGCTCAGCAGTCGTGAAATTGATGCCGTTGATGTAGTACGTCTCTGCCGTCTGGTCGTATCCGCGCCCACGGTAACGAGCCGTTGACCAAGCGTAACTCGTCGTGTTGTTGAACACATCTATCGATGCGCTCGAACCGCTCGACATGGCTTGACTCTTGCCCTCATCATCGTTCAGGTCCGCATCCGTGAGCGTCAACAAGATCTCGTCTTGCATCTCTCGTTGGATGTCCGTTTGCAGGCTGATGACACCCATATCGTTATCGCCCGCTTTGAGGCTGACTACCTGAATGTCAGTCAAGTAGCCGTCTGCTTCGAGGATAACCTCCTCGTCCACCGCGTCTAAATAGACGAGCGAAAACTCGCCCTGCGCATTAGTGGTCGTGGAGATGTCCTGCCCTGCCAGCGTCACTTTGACACCCATGAGAGCTTTTCCGGTATCACCTGACGTAAGTTGTCCTCGCAATCGGGTAATTCCTTGTTCTGAGATGGAGTGTTGCGTTGACTCAACGGGTTGTTCGACTTGACCTTGTATAGGTTGCGGCGCAGCAGGTTGTTCGGTCGGACCTTGTACAGGTTGCGGCGCAACAGGTTGTTCGACCTGACCTTGAACAGGTTGCGGTTCGGCAGGTTGTTCTGCTTTACCTTGAATAGGTTGTGGTTCGGCAGGCTGTTCTGCTTTACCTTGAGCAGGTTGCGGCGCAACAGGTTTAACATTCTTGCCTTTTTTTGCAATATCGTCCACTTTAAGCCAGGAATTAATGCCCTTCAAAAGAATACCATCTTTGAAGCGCTTACTACCAACCTGTTGAATGGTATATTTGAAGTTGTGTACCCAAGACGGAATCTTTTCGCCTGTTAGGTAGTGGGTTGCACTCACATCAACCATTACAGTATCTCCTACATGAAACGATGACATCTCCTGCTGTCCGCTTTGTGCAAATAGATTGCTCAAACAGAAGCAAGCAATGATTAGTAGAACTGTCTTTTTCATTAGTATTACTATTTGTGTGTGTTAATATTGTTTTCGTTGTTGCCTCAAAACGCAGCAGTTTAGAACTCGGCGTTCTTCGGTGTGCGCGGGAAGGGGATGACGTCGCGGATGTTCTGCATGCCTGTTACGAAGAGCATCAACCGCTCAAAACCCAGACCGAAACCGGCATGAGGAGCAGCACCGAAACGGCGAGTATCCAAGTACCACCACATGTCTTTCATGGGGATGTGGCGCAACTCAATCTCGTGCATCAACTTGTCGTAACTCTCCTCGCGAACCGAACCGCCGATAATCTCGCCAATCTGCGGGAACAGCACGTCCGTGCCCTGAACGGTCTTGCCGTCATCGTTGATTTTCATGTAGAACGCCTTAATCTCGCGCGGATAGTCGGTCATGATAACCGGTTTGCCAAAGTGCTCTTCTACCAAGTAGCGCTCGTGTTCGCTCGACAAATCATCTCCCCACTCGCAAGGGAACTCAAACTTCTTGCCGTTCTTCTTCGCCTCTTCGAGGATACGGATACCCTCGGTGTAAGGCAACCGGACAAAGTCCGTATCCACCACGCCACGCAGACGCTCTATCAGCCCTTTATCAACGAACTGGTTGAGGAACTCGAGGTCGTCCATGCAGTGGGTGAGCGCCCAACGAACGCAGTATTTGATGAAATCTTCCTCCAAGTCCATCAACTCTTTCTGGTCCATGAACGCAATCTCGGGCTCTATCATCCAGAACTCTGCCAAGTGGCGCGGCGTGTTCGAGTTCTCAGCACGAAACGTAGGACCGAACGTGTAAATCTTGCCCAATGCCATCGCGCCCAACTCGCCCTCTAACTGACCCGACACGGTCAGACTGGTCATCTTACCGAAGAAGTCGTCCGAATAGTCGATATGTCCGTCCTCGTTGTATTGCAGTTTGTACAGGTTCTTCGTCGTCACTTGGAACATCTGTCCTGCACCCTCTGCATCGCTGGCGGTGATGAGCGGGGTGTGGAAATAGAAATACCCGTGCTCGTGGAAGTACGTGTGAATGGCCATGGCCATGTGGTGACGCATGCGAAAGACTGCCCCGAACGTGTTCGTACGAGGACGCAAATGTGCAATCGTGCGCAGGTACTCCATCGACAGACCTTTCTTCTGCAACGGATACTGCTCGGGGTCGACCGTGCCGTACACAACGATGCTGTCGGCCTGAATCTCGCTCGCCTGACCCTTCCCCATACTCTCCACCAACGTGCCCTCACAGCAGATGCACGAACCCGTTGTCACCGGTTTGAGCGACTCTTCGCTGAACTTCGACGCGTCGGCCACTATCTGGATATTCTTGATGGTACTGCCGTCGTTGAGGGCAATGAAACTCACGTTCTTGTTCCCACGACGACTGCGTACCCAGCCCTTCACACATATCTTCTCTCCATAATCGGTGCGCTTCAGCGCATCAACAATCACTGTTCTTTCCATTAGTCTTTATTTCGTTTCTTTGAACTTTAAACTTTAAACTTTAAACTTTAAACTTTTTGTCGTAGCGCTCAATCTTCAGGCCGTCTTTGGTCAGCGGACCTATCTGCGGCACGGCTGACATGAAATGCGGCGCGGCAGAGTGTTTCTCCAAGCACTCGTCGTTCTCCCATGACTCGCAGAACATAAACACTTGCGGGTTAGTGGTACTCCGGAAAAGGTCGTATCCTTTGCAGCCTTCATCTCGGCGTGATTGCTCAACAAGCTCGTTGGTGATGGCCGTGAGTTGCTCGGCACTGACACCGTCCTTCAACTCGAAAAATGCATTCAATCTAATCATTGTGGTAATCCTCTTTATGGTACACTTTTGTATATTGTGGGTTACTTTTTTACGTTTACATTTCGTAGCCCGGCTTCTTGGCTAATTGGTCCATATTAAGCCTGATTTCCTTGTCATAGACTTCGTCTTTCCACTGCTCGGCAGGGATTTCCTGATAACTGATGGACACGAAATCTTCCGTCGCTTTAAGGTGCTTTTCTGCAACGTGCGTGAGGTCTTCAACAAAAGCCTCCATCTCTTTCTTCGTGAGATGCTTGGGGTAACATTTTACGCTGATGTGTGGCATAATTCCTAAATGTTATTGTGTGTTGTTGTTACTATTTTATTAAAACAGGGTGCAAAGTTACAAAAAAATTTTGATATATGCAAATTTTTGTTGCCGAAAATCACTTTTGCAATGCATTTTTGGAATCACAATCCCCAAAATCCACCAAAAAACGACTCTTTTTGGCCACTAAACGCATTTTTTTTCGTCCTAACTCTTGCATAATTGAAAAAAAAGCAGTAACTTTGCACCCGAATTTAGGAATAATATCCTAATTCAGTGATGACGACGCTTTCGGTAAATATCAACAAAGTGGCAACGTTGCGCAATGCTCGTGGCGGCAATGTGCCGGATGTTGTGCGTTTTGCGCTGGACTGTGAGGCTTTTGGTGCGCAGGGCATCACTGTTCATCCTCGTCCGGACGAGCGTCATATTACGCGCGCAGACGTGTACGCACTCAAAGAGGTGTTGCATGTGGAGTTCAATATAGAGGGCTATCCATCGGACGACTTTGTGCAGTTGGTGACGGCCGTACGTCCGGCGCAAGTGACGTTAGTGCCGGATAGTCCCGAGCAACTGACGAGCAATCATGGTTGGGACACGTTGCGCCACCGGGCGTTCTTGACGGACGTGACGCATACGTTGCACGAAGCGGGATGCCGCGTGTCCGTTTTTGTGGATGCCGAGCCGGCGATGGTGGAAGGAGCCATGCGATGCGGGGCTGACCGAGTGGAACTATATACGGGTCCGTATGCCGAGATGTTCCGTCACGACCCTGAGCGCGCCATCGCCGACTACCGAGAGGCGGCAGAGACGGCCAAACGAGCGGGACTCGGGCTTAATGCGGGGCACGACTTGTCGCTGGATAACCTAGCGCCTCTCGTGAGGGCGTTCCCATGGATAGACGAAGTGAGCATTGGGCACCAACTCATCGCCGATGCACTTTATTTAGGAATAAAAGAAACGATTAAACAATACAAAGCACAGTTATGAATCTGCTTCAAATTGATTTGACAGACACTATCAGTCAGGCTGCACTGACAGCTGAAGAGGTGGTTGCAGTAGCAACTCCCGAAGTGGCACACGATTCGATGAACCTCTGGACCATGGCGCAATACGGAGGCTGGATAATGGTCGTTTTGGCGTTGCTTCTTGCGTGGGGTATCTACCTTTTCGTAGAGCGTTTGGTAACTATCCACAAGGCGCAGAAAGAGGATAAGTCGTTTATGGACCGCATCAAGGATTACATCCACGAGGGGCAGATAGACGAGGCACTCCGACTCTGCCACGAGAACGACACGCCATCATCGCGGATGGTGGAGAAAGGCATCACACGCATCGGTCGGCCGATGCAAGACGTGATGGTGGCCATCGAGAACGTGGGCAACCTTGAGGTGGCCAAACTGGAGAAGAACCTCGTTATCCTCGCCACGATTGCCAGTATCGCGCCGATGATTGGTTTCCTCGGAACGGTCATCGGTATGGTGCAAGTGTTCTATAATATGGCATCCACCAACAGCGGTGTCATCGAACTGTCCGCGCTCTCAGAAGGTATGTACCAAGCGATGGTGACAACCATTGGCGGTTTGATTGTGGGCATTCTCTGCATCTTTGCGTACAATTTCCTTGTGTCGCGCATCGACCGCGTGGTGCGTACGCTCGAAAGTCGCACCTTAGAGTTCCTCGACTTGCTCAACGAACCCGGAGCGTGAGAGAAGGGTAAAATCGTCAATCAATTGTCCAATTGTAAATAAATTGTCCAATCGTAAATAGTAAAGATGGCACTCAAACGTAGAAATAAAGCAGAGGCAACCTTCTCGATGTCGTCGATGACTGACCTCATCTTCTTGCTCCTTATTTTCTTTGTGATGGCAAGCACCTTGGCAGCACCGAACGACATCAAGATTAACTTACCGACCTCGAAAGCGCAAACGAACACCCGACAAGTGGTGGCCAAAGTGTTTATCGACAATCTCGGCAACTACTCTGTGGCCGTAGGTAAGAGCAAACCCGTGCCTGTTGACCCTGAATTACTTGACCCCTATCTCTGCCAAATTCAGGAGCAAGATTCGACGATGTATATAGCCCTTCATGCCGACCAAGATATTGCTTACCGCGAAGTAGTGCACGTGCTTGATATCGCCAACCAACATCACATGAAACTCGTCATTGCGACGAAGAAAGAGTGAAGAACGACAGCAAAATATGGGGCATCGCGGCTGCCATTCTCGGGATGGTGCTGCTCTTTTTGTTCCTCTGGTTCTATTACCTTGACGCACCTTTCGTGCCCGAAGAAGAGGGCATAGAGGTGGCGTTGGGCGATTACGTAGAGGGAGGTGCCGACACGTACGAGCCCTCGGAGATGCCTCCTGAAGTTGTGACACCCACCCCACCCGCTCCTGCTGCTCCATCGTCGAACGACATGATGGTGCAAGACGACGATGAGTCGTTGGCGCTGCAAAAACAAGCGGAAGAAGAGCGCCGACGGAAAGCGGCAGAAGAGGCGGAGCGCCTCAAACAACAGCAAGAAGAGCAGGCACGATTAGAGGCCGAGCGATTGGCCAAAGAACAAGCCGCGGCAGAGAAAGCAGCCAAAGAGCAGGCTGCTAAAGATAAGGCGCAGAACCTGATGGCGGGTAAGTTCGGTAACACCGGCACAACGTCCGGTTCGGGCAACACGTCGGGCGAGTCGCAACAAGGCTCGACGTCGGGCAATCCGGCGAGTGCGGGCAACGGAAAAGGACCGAAAGTGAGTCTTGCCGGGCGTAACCTACGCGGCAATCTGGCAATGCCGGGTTACAACACCAATGATGAGGGTATAGTGGTTGTCAGCATCCGCGTCAACGCGGCAGGGAAGGTGATAGAGGCAAAGAAAGGACAGGGGACGAACACGTCCAACGAGGCACTTATCAACGCTGCGATCAATGCTGCCAAACAGGCAACTTTCTCGCCCGCTGAATCGGCCGACGCGCCCGATGTGTTCGGCACTATCACGTACGATTTCACTACTAAATAAGAAAATCGCAACATTATCATAAATCAAAAGGTATGAATTACTTGTTTCTCTCAACGGGTTTCGAAGAGATTGAGGCCCTGACAACAGTTGACTTACTTCGTCGTGCCAACGTGCCGCTCACGACCGTCTCATGCGAAGAAGAACAAATGGTTTGCGGTTCGCACCATATTCGGGTGGAGGCTGACAAACATCACACTGATTGCGATTTTACGGACGCGGAGATGCTCATCCTCCCGGGCGGTTCACGCCGTCTCGGTGAGTTCGATTGGTTGTGCGACCTGCTCGTCCGTCATAATAACGCCGGCAAACCTATTGCCGCAATCTGCGCCGCGCCGTCTATTCTCGGCGAACTGGGCATCTTGAAGGGTAAGCAAGCCACGTGTTATCCTGGTTTTGAGGGCTATTTGGGCGATGCGTATATCGGTGGACTGGTCGTTGAATCGAAGAATATCATCACGGCGAAAGGTCCCGGGCTGTCGGCTGATTTCGCGTTCTGCCTGATTGAGCATCTCGCCGGTGCCGAAGTGGCTGATGCGGTATATGATGCCGCACAGTACTAACCGAACCAAAACAAAGCATCAAGGCGGCTGAAATGGCCGCCTTGACTTGTTTAGATTGTGTTTGTTTGTGTATTTGTTGATGTCGGTTTAGTGCAACACTTTGATGAGGCTGTTCTCGCTGCGGACGATATACATGCCGTGCGGTAGAGCCTCGAACGAGAAATCGCTGTTGGTGGTGGTCATCAACTGTCCGTTGGCGGAGAAGATTTTCACCCACACGCCACGCGGGTTGTTCAAGTAGTCTCCCTGTACGATAAGTCCCTCTTCTTCAGTCGTTTCCAAGTCGGTCGTGTTGAGTACCTTGACGATATATTTCGCTTGGTTGATATAGTCGCTGACGGTGAACGTGACGCCGTAATGCGTGTCGCTGAAATCGACCACCGCGCCACTCTCGGGAGTGACGAAACAGCGGCTGTCAGACAGGGTCGCTTGTACGGTGATGGCACTGAGGTCTGTCTGTTTGGGCATTCTCACCGTAATGGTCTTGTTCACTTGGTCAATCTCGCCACTCGTGCCGTTAGCCGTGAACTGTGTAATCTGGAGCGTGGGCAGGGTGACTGTAGAGGTGGCGGTTGTTGTGAGGTACGAGATGATGTTGTCGAACAGCTTCTTGCCGTCGGCGGAGAGGTTGGCTGTTGAGCCGATGCCGATGGGCAGACTCAAGTACTTGTAGCCGCCACGCATACCGGCAGGAATCTCGTGGATGAACGTCTGCAGAGCTCCTTCATCATCGTAGTTGTCGCCACGTTTGGGTGCCACTGCGAGGGCGATAGTGCCGGCATAACTAACCTCAGCGGGCATCAGACCCTTGTTGTCGCTGACGGCTGTCAGCAGCGTCACGGCGTTAGTACTTGACCCGTCTTGCGAGGCGTGGGTCGTCAGGCCGTTGAAGATAGGATGCGAACTTTCACGGACAATCATCTCTTTGTTGTTGATACTGCCATTGTCGGGATTACCCCAACCCAGGCGCGTCTTTGAGTACGTGAACACTTTCATGTTCAGCACGGGCTTGTTCAGGGACTTGATGATGCCCAAGACCTCTTGGTCGGTGGCATCCACATCCTCAGAGATGATGATGGCATCGTAGTTGCTGTATTGAGCGTTGTCGGCCATCTCGCCGGATGCCGGCCGCGCAAAATAGCCGTATTTGCCGCTGCCGGTGATGTAGGTATAGAGTCCGTTGTCCTCTTTGTTTTTGAAGAGAACGAGCAGTGTGGGCTTACCGGGGAGAACGGTTGGCTGATCGTTCTTGACGGTCACTGTTCCTTCAATCGTGTTTCCACCATCAACGCTCACGGTGTACGGGTAGATGCCCGTTTGCGTCGGAGTGCCGCTCAACGTCAGCGTGTGGTTGGCCGTATCTTTCGCGAACGTCAGGCCCGGGATAGAGCCGGTGAACGTGACTGCCGCCATGTCGGTGGCGTAACAACGGAAACTGACGGGGCGGATGGCCGTGTTGGCAAAAACACTCATCGTCAGGTTGTTCGTTGTGCACTCCACTTTCGTATCGACACTGAAAGAGCCACTGATATTGGTTACGATATTGTTCGTTGAGTCTTTAGCGGAGATGGTGTAACTGTACGTACCCACAGGGCATTTGGCCGTGCCTTGCAGCGTCAGTGTGTCGCCACCTTGCGAGTCGCTGCCTGTTTTCGTGAGCGTGAAGCCCGTCGCTACATTGCCGTTCCACACAAGCTCTGCATCGCTGATGCGGTTCTTCAGGTAGTAACGTATCGGCTTGATGGATGCCGTCTGATAGACGACTTGTGCCGTGTCGTTACCGCTCAAATGCTTCAGTTTGGGCACGTATGCCACACGCAGCGAGAAGCCGTAAAACTCATTGTTGCTTCCACCGACACCTCTCACCTCTATCACGTGCTCGCCGGTTGAGATATTGAACCGGCGAATACTGGCCGTGCTCGACAAGGTCATTGTCTGCTTTACGCCGTCAACGTACACCTCGAAATGCTTACCTTTACTTTCTGTCGCGTTGTTGTCGCGTCCGTAGAACGAGAATTGGTCGTAACCGCGGATATGGAACTTATAGTAGCCGTCGTTCAGCAGTTTATGTATGGCCGAACTGCCGGCTTGGAACTCATCGGTGGCAGACATCGTGTAGTTCGATTTCGATGTGCTCGTTTCCATCTCGAACCAACCGTCCGTTGCTTGGCAGTGATATTGACTGATGGAGGTAGTGATGCCGCTCGATTTCTGAATAGGCGTGGTTGTTACCGTGAGGTTGTTGTCGTTGTCGAACGACGAGTAGTACACCTCGTACTCGCGGCCACTGAACGTTGACAGTGTTCCGCCATATCCGCCCATGATGACCGGCGACTCGTATATCTCTGTCTCGTGGATGCTCAGTGTCGTCGATGGGGGGGTGACGGGGGTGGTGTCGGGCGGATTGACCGGCGGATTGACCGGCGTGGTATCGTTCTGTTGCGAGAACTGGATGGTGTACGTCTGCGTAGTGGTGCCGTCCCCTGCCGTC
Organism: uncultured Bacteroidales bacterium; assembly: GCA_937892015.1. GTDB lineage: Bacteria > Bacteroidota > Bacteroidia > Bacteroidales > Paludibacteraceae > Colicola. Next base: position 16,420 of record CALAUY010000027.1, read on the forward strand.
ACTAACACAGATGCCTGTCCCGTCATGCTCGTTGCTTGCGTTATGGTCGCAGTGGCAACGCTCCGCGTCGGAGTGGCACTGACAACCGGCAGGGCTGTCTGTGTTGAGGGCACGGTGTATGAGTAACTGTACGTGTTTGCCGAGAAACCGGAGATGGTCGTGCCGTCAACTTTGAGGTCATTGAGTGTAGCATCTGTCAAAGAGTCTGCCGGCGTGGGGGGATTAGTGCCACCCCCGGCCACAGTAACTGTTAAATCAACAATATAAAATGTTTGCCCTGAACCAAACGTTAAACTACCCGAAGTGAGGAAAGTATTGGTGGTAGAATCGAACTTTTTTACTTGACGATACATTCGGATTGTTTGAGTCCCTGACGGAATATTCACACTCACATTATTGTCGGAACAACTGCCGGCATATCCGGAAAAATTCACCAACATTGAACCACTGACGTTTGTTGCGGATGGCGATGTGGTGTTCCAGAATAGAAATGCTTCATCCTTAGCGGAAGTATTGTTTGTTGTTCCGTGCACTTCCAACCCCGTTATTCCACCTGCACATTTCACTTCTGTATAGTATTCAGAAAATGTCGAGGCAGTGTTTTTTATCTCAAGAACGGTGTCTTTTGTAGCCGTAGATCCTTCTTTGCAAATTTGCTTGTTGGGTGATAGGGATGCATAACTAGTTCCGACGGTTACACCTTGTTTGGTAGTTCCCGCGACTATTTCTGCGGCAGAAAAAGAGACTGTTGTTTGCCCCAAAACACTACTTATACCGAGCCATAAAAGACCGGCGACAAAAGCGATACGTTTCACTGAGTTTTTCATATTGTGTTCTCCGTTTTAGCTGTTTTTTGTTGTGTGATTATTGCTTTGCGGCGGTCAAAAACGTTGCGCGCACAATTTCACGGTGCAAAATTACTAAAAAATATGCAAAGAAAGGTGCATTTTCTAACACAAAATGTGGACAAATTGACGATTCTGCACTTTTTTCGCCCCAAAAAGCACTTTTTTCTTGCAAATATCATCAAAAAGCAGTAACTTTGCAGCCGCAAACGTTACGGGTGTATTATGAACAATGCGAATGCTGTATAAAACGTCACGAGTGCCGTGTGAAAAGGTACGAGTGCCGTATAAAACATTACGAGTGCCGTATAAAACATTACGAGTGCCGTGCAAAAAGTTACGGATGCCCGGAAAACAAAAGAGTGTAACATGAAAAAACTGCAAAATGCGCTGTTAGTCGGTTTGTTGACCTGTCTTTGGATAAGTCTGCCGATTTTTGGTGCTCCTATTAGTCAACAAGCTGCCATGCTGGAGGCGCAGTCGTTTTTATTGAGTCGCGGAAGAACGTCCGTGATGCCGAATAGTTTGACTCTTGCCCCAAGTCGTTCGCGCGTGCGCACAGACTCGCAGGCGCAGGCATCACCCGCGCAGAGTCCTTATTATTATGTGTTCAACCTGAGCGGTGACAGTGGATTTGTGGTGGTAAGTGGCGATGATCGCGTTGCGCCTATTTTGGGATATGCCGACGTCGGGGCTATCGACCCCGAAGACTGCCCCGACGGACTACTTTTTATGCTCGACTGTTACGCCGAGGAGTTGGCGCGGATAGACATGCAACCGGAAGGCGAGTCGGTTCAACCCGCACTGTCACCTGTTCGCGATGTTACGTCCAAACAGCGTATAGCCCCGCTCCTTCAGACGCGCTGGAATCAAGGCGAGCCTTACAATAACAATTGTCCGGAAATCAAGGATAACAACGATGTTGTCATTGGTCGTGCGGTGACCGGTTGTGTAGCTACAGCGATGGCACAAGTGATGTACTATCACCGTAAACCGACAACCGTCTGCACTACTATCTCGGGTTACACCGCCCGAAACAATCTCTCCACACAAGCAGAACTCAACGGCACTACGTTCGCATGGGACGACATGACGCTCACCTACGGTTCTGCCGGCTCGGATGCTGCCAAGACGGCCGTTGCCACCTTGATGCAATACTGCGGTTGGTCGCTTCAGATGAATTACAATGTCAGCAGTGCAGGCGGCAGTTCCGCTTACAATGAGAGCATCACGGAAGCCCTGAAAACGTATTTCGGTTACGACAGCGGCATAGAGAACGTAGAACGCAAACATTATACGTACACCGACTGGATTGAACTCATCTACAACGAGTTGGCAGTAGGTCGCCCCGTTATTCTCGGCGGACAGTCCGCAGGAGGAGGGCACTCGTTTGTCTGCGACGGATACGATTCGAACGACCTCTTCCATATCAACTGGGGCTGGGGTGGTTCGAGCAACGGATATTTTCGTCTCGCCCTGCTCAACCCTTATGAACAGGGCATTGGCGGCAGTTCCACGCTCGATGGATTCTCTTTCTCGCAAGATGCCGTCATCGGCATTTGTCCTGATTGCAGCAGTGGCAAAGCGTTCTGCCTGGCCCTTGAAGGACTGACGTTCGGTGCTGCTGATAACGATGTGAGCAAGACGTTCACCCGTACGGATGCAACTGCTGCTTTCACCGGCATTAACCTCTACGCATCGCTGTGCAGTTTTCGGTTTGGCTCGAACTCGTTCGATTACGCCGTGCAACTGATTGATGGTAACGGCGCGGTAACGCATACACTGACTGAAGTAACCGGTGGTTCCTCGATATCGTTCAACACCACACTAAATGCCTCGCTCTCCGGCCTCAGTATCCCAGCGGACGTTGCGGACGGCACGTATCATATCAAAGTGGTCAGTCGCCCCAACGGCACTTCGGCTTGGCAGGACTGTTACTACGAGCCCCATTCCCGCATGACGGCGACTATCAGTGATAACACGCTGACCATCCATCGTCCCGCGCCGGCATCTGTCCCCACGTGCAACAGCATCACGGTGAGTGGCAACCTTCATGCCGGTTACGAGCAGACGGTGAACGTGAGCCTCACGGGCGGTGCAACAGCTTTCCACGACAATCTCTATCTGTACGTAGATGGCACGCCGGTAATGGGTCGTCAGGCGGATATCCCTGCCGGCGAGACGGTCACGGTTCGTTTCTCTTTCACCCCCGTCAGTGCCGGCGAAAAGACACTGCGTGTCACCCGTGCGCGCTCGACAAACGATGCTTATGTCCTTTTATCTACCACTGTGACGGTCGAGACGAGCGATGCCTCTAACACCCAAACGCTTACTATCACGCCGACAGTATCTAACCTCAATGAATCACAACAACTCTATGGTGGTGGACTGATGGTGACGGTTAACATCGCGAATACCGATGCCTACCATGATTTTGTCAGTTCGCTTGCCTGCTCGCTCCGCGAGTACGATGCGGCGAATACAGGTATTGATAGTTATGTGAATGCAACGGCCTATTCGAAGAATATCGTTGTCGGGAAGAGTAGCAGTATCAACCTCGATTTTGCTTATACGGGACTCACTGTCGGCAAGTACTACCGACTGCGCATCTCGTACGTGCAGGGTTACGAAGAGGGTGACGAAACCAAGACTCGCCGTGCTGAAGTCTTTTATCCCACCGCAAACGCAAATCCGATGGAGATGACTGCGGGATATATCCTTTACGCCTCTGACGGCACATTTACGTTGCATCCTGCGAGCGAGAGTATAACGAGCTCCGAACGGGCTTGCATAGATCTCCGAACGATGAGCAATTTTGATGGGTTCAACATTACTCCGAGCACTAACCCGAACTGCCTTTATTTACTGGCAGAGAGCGCAGAAGTGCCTGGCGTTTTGAGTGGCAAGAATGTGGTCAAAAATGCTCACGCCACTACTATTTCGCTGACAGACGGACACGATTTCTTCAGTCCCATTGCTTTCACTGCCGATGACATCAGTTACACGCGTACGTTCACGCTGGCCGCGGGCGGCACTACCGGTTGGAACACCCTTTTCTTACCTTTTGCGCCTACTACTATCACGTGCGACGGAAGTGCTGTCGATTGGTTTCGTTCGGCCACCGACAGCGGCAAGAATTTCTGGATTCGCACTTTCTCTGCCGATGCCGCGGGAACGGTGTATTTCGACTATCCCTCATCGCTTGAGGCCTACACGCCGTATATCATCGCCGTGCCTGACAATCGTTGGGGCGCAGCTTGGCAGATGACGAACAAGGCGGTTGTTTTCAGTGCCACGAACGCCTATATTCAGCCGACGGAACAGGTCTCTTGCAGCGGCAGTTATTTCAACATGGTCGGCAATACAGTTAGTACCACCGCATCGAACGTGTATATGCTGAACAGTGAAGGCAGTCGTTTTGTATTAAGCAGTGCTTCCACCACGATGGACGCTTTCCGTGCATGGTTCGTTCCTACTGCCATCTCCTCGCTCTCGTTGCCGCAACTAACCATCGGTTCCGGAGCCCCGACCCTCCTTTTCGCCACGCCCGACAATCAAGCAGCGACCACCGATACGGGTTGGTTCACCCTCGATGGTCGCCGACTGGGTACTCAACCGACTCAGCGCGGTCTGTATATACATAACGGACAAAAATGTTTCATCCCGTAAAACACCCCGACCATTATGAACATGCATTCTTCTTTATCCCGCCATATCAATGCCTCACGTGCGAGCACATCTCGTAAAAGCGCTCACGGTATCACCTCCAAACGCCGATATTGTACGCCCGTGGCGGCAGTACATGCGTTCTCTACACGTTGCATTATCGCCACCAGTGGTCCTACTGCGGGCTTCATGAGCGACCCGACAATATCTATATCGGACAGCGATTAGAGGTCGATGGGCGTATAAGGTAAGTGGAACACGTCGGCAACAGCCTTGAACGTCACTTGCCCCTCTACGATGTTCAGTCCTTTGGCGAGAGCAGGGTCGTCCTTGCAGGCTTGTCTCCAACCCTTGTCGGCCAGTGCCAATGCATAACGCAGCGTGGCGTTGGTAAGGGCGAGCGTGGACGTATGAGGCACGGCTCCGGGGATATTCGCCACGCAATAATGGACGATGCCATCGAGCGTATAGACGGGTTCGCTGTGCGTCGTTGGGTGCGAAGTCTCGAAGCACCCACCCTGGTCGATGGCCACATCCACCAATACTGTCCCGGGCTCCATGAGTCGGAGCATCTCTTTGGTGATGAGGTGCGGCGCTTTGTCGCCGGGTACGAGCACAGAGCCCACGACGATATCCACGTTCGGCAGTTGTTCGCAGATGTTGTGCGATGACGAGTACAGCGTGTGGACGTTGGCGGGGGTCTCGATATCTAACTGACGCAAGCGCGGCAGAGAGATGTCGGTGATGGTCACTTCGGCACCAAGTCCTGCTGCCATTCGCGCTGCCGCTTCGCCTACAACACCGCCACCGAGAACGAGCACTCGTGCCGGAGAAACGCCCGGTACGCCGCTGATAAGTTTGCCCTTACCGCCTTGCGTTTTCTGTAGGTAGTAAGCCCCATTGAGAGTCGCCATTCGTCCCGCCACCTCGCTCATGGGTTGGAGCAATGGCAATGCACCACCGGGCAACTGGACTGTCTCGTAAGCAAGACAGATGGCACCGCTCGCTATCATTGCGTCGGTCAACTCACGCTCGCATGCGAAATGGAAATACGTGAAAACCAATTGTCCTTTACGAATCAGTTTGTACTCGGGCTCAATGGGTTCTTTTACCTTGACAATCATCTCCGCCTCGCGATAGATGTCCTCAATGGCGGGCAGTATGCGTGCACCTGCTTTTTCGTATTCAGCATCGGAGAAACCGCTGCCCTCGCCCGCTGTGTGTTGAACCATCACGGAGTGCCCGTGCTTAACCATCTCTGCAACGCCCGCGGGGGTCATACCCACACGGTTCTCGTTGTTCTTGATCTCTTTTGGAATGCCGATTTTCATATCTTTTGTGTTTTTATGTGTGGTATTACATCCATTTTGGGTGCAAAGATACGAAAAAAAATCCATATATGCAAAAAAAAACGCATTTTTTGTGCACTTTTGTGCATTTTTTTGGCAAAATATTTGGTAGAATCAAAAAAAAGCAGTAATTTTGCAGTCGGAAACGTGACGAATGCACAAAAGTATGCGTTTCGAATCGATTCCGTGAAGGAAAGATGGTAGAGTGGTCGATTACACCGGTCTTGAAAACCGGCGAGCTGCAAGGCTCCGGGGGTTCGAATCCCTCTCTTTCCGCTAAAGCAAGTGCCCAAAACGGGCACTTGTTTTGTTTTTTAAGGTAGCGGAAGAGTCCGGTCTGAAAAGGTATGGAAAAGGTATGGAGAAGGTATGGAGAAGGTATGGAGAAGTATAGAAAGAGTCTTCACTATGTAGCGATAAATGGACAGACCAGAGGGTGAGTGGTCAAGAGATGGTTTTTTAGGTTTTTGTATAAATGTCACCGTAACAATATTGATTTTCTACAACTTTTCCTATTCTTTCCTCGCTGGCTCGGACGATCGCTACGCGTGCGTCCGATTCGTGTGATTCGTGTTCGGAAAAATCCTCCCATCCGCGTCCATCAATCGTCCAATAATCAATAAATCGTCAATAAATCGTCAACTCGTAACTCGTCCAATTGTCAATTGTATTATTCGTCCGATTCTTACCTACGCTGCGCTCCGGACGATTTGCCTCGCAGTGCGTGTTCAGATCCCCCCCCGCATGGCTTAATATATAGATTACACATTTATCGCTACCTGGTGAGAACTTCTCCGTACCTTCTCTATACTCTCTTGCAACCATCTCCGTAACCCCTCAACACAAAAAAAGCACCTCAAAATGCACTTTTTTTGCTTTTTTTTACGCAAAAACTTGCATATATCAGAAAAAAGCAGTAACTTTGCACCGGGTATGTGACTGTTCGGCCCACAAAAATAAATGAAGTACAATAACAAAAACTAAATTTATACAATGATGAAAAAGACAGCACTTTTGCTGCTTGCTTTGGTTATCCTTACAAGTTGCCACAATCTGTCCTCTTCCATTGGCAGGTACTCCAACATCAGTAACTCGGGCGCGGTGTATGGTCTTAATGGAGAGCCGGTGGAGAACATGGTTATCTTAATTCAAAGCGAGGATTTGGCTATTAATGACACAACAATAACCGACAAAGATGGACATTTCTACCGTGCAACTAAACATGTGCCTTACCCTTTTCCGGAGGTGAAAGTTATTGCCATTGACTTCAATGAGGTACTCCAACCCTACGCACCGGAAAACAAATACCTCTCCGACACTTTGACTACCGGTTATACATTTGAATGCGGAACAGACGCCCCACCTGTGGAGAAAGATTGGGCATTCAATAGTAATGATTTGACTTTTTACTTCGGATTAACCCCAAGGGACTATTAATCACTGCTCTCGCTGTGGCTTCATACTACATCCAACCATGCTTATCAACCAACTGACCATCGGATACGGAAAAGAAACGGTGCAACAGAACCTCAATCTCACCATTCGAGGCGGTGAGATGGTGTGCGTGCTTGGCAAAAACGGATGTGGTAAATCGACCTTGCTGCGCACTCTTGCAGGACTGCAACCGCCTCTGGGCGGTTCGTGCACCATGCCGGATGGACGACAAGTGCGCGAGATGACCGAACGCGAGAAAGCGCAACACGTGGCCATCGTTCTGACCGAACGACTCTCTGTCGATAAAGCCATGGTCGAAGATGTGGTGGCAATGGGACGTTACCCGTACTCTGACTGGTTGGGCGTACTCACCGACTCTGACAAAACACAGATAGACAAAGCGCTCAACAACACCGAGATGGCGCACAAACGAAAGTCGTTCTTCAACGAACTCAGCGATGGCGAGAAACAGCGGGTGCTCATCGCCAAAGCATTGGCACAACAAACGCCCTACATCTTCCTTGACGAACCTACAGCTCATCTCGACCTGCCCAACCGCATCAAGACACTGCTCTTACTCCGCAAACTGGCACAAGAAGAGAACAAAGCCGTCGTCATCTCCACGCACGAACTCGACCTCGCACTCCAAACTGCTGACATCATCTGGTTGATGACTCCCCATCAGGGCATCACCATTGGAACACCCGAAAAGCTCGTTGAAAACGGCGATTTTCAACGAGCCTTCACGGATGAACACTTCACTTTTGTACCCACAAACGGCACTCTGCGAATACACATCAGAGACAACCGTTCTATTCTTTCTTGAGAACGTTCGCGGGGTTCATTTTGGTGACGCGGAGCGTCTGCATCGTCACCACAAATGCCGAAAAAGCCACTACAACCAGCAAAGCCGTCACGAAAATAAGCGCACTAAGCGATATACGATGGACGTAAGACGCGAGCAGTTGCTCGCTCAGATAATACGCAACAGGAACGCCAACTGCACATGCCGACAACACGACAATCATGTATGTTCGCACGTTCTTGAGCGTCTCTGAAACGACTGTACCGCCGAACACCTTACGAATAGCTACATCATGTTGCCGAAGGGAGACGTACCAAGTACTCATGCCCATAAGACCCAGCAGCGACAGCAGCAGCATCAGCGCGGCAAAAATGGTGATGGTGGTCATCAAAACACGCTCGTCTTCTAAACTATCACGAAGTAAGTCGTGCACGTACCCTTTCTGATGCGGCTCTTTATAGACACCCCACGCATCGTCTGATGTGCGTTTGATACAATCCAGAATATCCTTCTCCGCCGCAGCATGCGAACCGACCGTTTTGATTGCGAGCGACTTGTAATAGGCTGTGGCACTCTCGTACCAATCCTCTTGCACCGAAACAAAACACGCTTCATCCGTATAGAAGTTCGCCCTAAAATCAGCAATGACACCACCGATGGTGGTTATACCCAGACGCTCCATTTGGTCTTCTGTCAGTTGCGGGTCATCGTGGTTCAGCCCCAACTGCTCAACAAGCGTCTCGGTAAGCCAGCCCACACGCTCGCCATCGCGGTGAAAATCACGCACTATAGTGAAGCCGTATATCTCGAACGCCTCGCGCGAACAGATTAATTTCTCCGCCGGCACTCCATGTATGTCATCCCTCTCCCCGTTTTCATTGTAGTAGCCCATGGAATAGTACCCGTTGTCCATCGGGAGGAAAGCCCAAGAAGAGACACTGCCCGGAAAATCGTCACACTTGCCCACTTTCTCCACGCAAGGCAAGCTGCGCAGAGCCTCAACGCACGGGTCCAACTCATGATGAGCGTACGGACCATACAGATAATAGACATCGTCTGCCTCCACTCCGAGGGGCAGGTTGACCATCTTGCGGTACTGCAAGGCATAAACGAGTGCCAATGTGAGTAAGACCATCGTAACGAGACACTGAATAAAGATAAAGACCTTACTAAAGACCATCTTATTGCGACTACGGAACTCACCCTTTACCACGTCAATCGGTTTGTAGCGTGAGAGCATCAATGCCGGTACTGCGCCTGCCACGACACTAATGAGCAAAATGAGCAAAAGATAAACCACTATATTCAGCGGAGTGAGAGCCACTCGCACGGTGAACGCCACGGATGCCACACGAAAGACTTGGTTGATAACAGGCAGTATCGCAAAAGAAAGCAGCAAACCCAAAAGGAAACAAACGGTGGTCATCAGCAGCGACTCGCACAGCAGTTTTACCACAATCTCCCCACGTGTAGCACCCAACAACTGACGGGTTGCCATCTCTTTGGCACGGAAAGTACCCATCGCAATATTGAGGGCAATATAGTTGAAAAGGGCAAAAACCAACAGTACAAGACTAAGTACGAGCAACGCCCTGAAGATATAAGGATTGATTGCCGTCATGGTATGGCTACTCTGCTTGGTTATTTCGTCATAACGCACAAGTTGCATCATTTTGGCCAAGTCCCGAATGAGTATCTCGTCGCGGTAGAGCTCGGTGTAGTGCACTTTGCCGGCAGCGATAATTTTCTCTGTCAACTGCTTGCGGTCAGTACCTTGTTTTACTCGAAAAAGGCAGTGGTTCATCTGATGAACACGCTGCGGATGATCGCGATAGTACTGAAGGGTAGGGCCGGCAATATTTATGACTACATCGTGTGGCAACATGATTGAACGCTCATAGTTCGCTATTATGCCCTCAATAGTATATTCAATACCATCCAAAGTGAAATGCTTACCCACTGCATCGTGCCCGTATCCAAGTCGTGCGGCAAAAGATTCTGACACCAAGGCAGAAGTGTTGTCACTCAACACATTAGGATTGCCGGCAAGGAAGCGCGTCGGTACAAAATCAAAGTAGTTGAGGTCACAAAGCAGAAGTTGTATGCCGTAACTTTCATCCTCGCACTTTATATCCGCCGGACGAGTAGAACTGAAGAGCGTTGTTTCCTCGACTTCGGGGATATTATTCTCAAGAAATTCGGGTTGGTCGAACGTACCTGCAAGCTGGGAAGGATAAAACGTAAAAGTGTAAATGCGAGCGTAGTCAGGGTTCTCATGGTCTATTGTCCACATGTCGGTCAGGTAACTGACCAATGGAATAATAAACGCCAATGCGACACTTATACCGAACACCTCGATTGCCGCATACAACTTGTTGCGTAACAAGAAGTTAAGATAACTTTTCATGACTTCTATCTTTAGAGTTGACTCTTTACGTCAGAGACTATTTTACCATCGAAAAGGTTGATAATACGCCCTGCTTCGGATGCGTCTTTCGGAGAGTGCGTCACCATGACAATAGTTGTTCCTTCACGGTTTAGTTCGCTCAAGAGGTTCATGACCTCCTTGCCGTTTTTGGAGTCCAGATTGCCGGTTGGCTCATCGGCCAGAATGAGTTGAGGTTCGGCCACCACAGCCCGTGCAATGGCCACTCGTTGCTGTTGTCCACCGGACAGTTGTTGCGGGAAGTGCTTGGCCCTGTGACTGATACTCACGCGCTTCATGATGTCGGTGACACGTTTTTTACGTTCCGCAGCGGAGAGGTTCAGGTAACGTAGAGGCAACTCGATATTCTCATACACATTGAGCTCGTCTATCAGGTTGAAACTCTGAAAGACAAAACCTATATTTCCTTTACGGAACTTGGTCCGCTCTTTTTCTTTCAGTTGGGACATCTCCCTGCCGAGAAAGGTGTAACTGCCGGATGTGGGAGTATCCAGTAAGCCGAGGATATTCAGGAGAGTAGATTTACCACATCCGGACGGACCCATAATAGCGACAAACTCGCCCTGATTGATTTCGAGACTTACGCCTGTTAACGCTGTTGTTTCAATCTCTTCCGTACGGAAGACTTTGCTTAAATTAGTTACTGCAATCATAATGGTATATTGTTTTTGGTTTCACTAAGATTTGTTTATTGTATCATTAAGAAGTTCTCTTAAAAAGTAAGTACGTCAAAGTCGCCGAAAGCATCATATCCGGAAGTGATAACTTTCTCTCCCGGCTCGAGTCCATCCGTCACTTCGTAAAAGCGGGGATTTTGTCGGCCAATACGTATTTCGCGCTTAATTGCTTTCGTTCCCTCCTTGTTCAAAACATAAATCCACTTGCCTCCGGTCTTTTGATAGAAAGAGCCTCGCGGTATCAGTACCGCCTCTTCGGATTGACCTAATTGCAAGTTCAGATAGTACGTCTGTCCCGCACGTATCTTTTCGGGCTGCACTGTATTGAACTTAAAATCAGCCTTAAACTTACCATCCCGCACTTCCGGATATACTTTTCTGATTTGCGCCGAATAGGTTTCTCCTTGTCGCTCGTACGTGGCCATCAAACCGGGAATCACCCTGTCGATGTAATGTTCATCTATTTGCGCCTCAAGTTTATAAGAGCCCACAGAGTTGATTTGCCCGATTTTAGCCCCTGCACTTACGTTCTGCCCGAGAACAACATCAAGGAGACCTAACTCGCCGTCAATGGGCGCTTTCAGGATGAGGTTCGATTTGCGTTTCCTTATCATTTGCATGTTCATTTGCATGTTCTCAAGTGACTCTTGCATACGGTCAATCTGCGTTCCTCTAAACAAACTGTCCTGCTTGCTTCGTTCACGTATAAGATTGTATTTCTGCACTGCCAGTTGGTAATCCTCTTCTGCCTTGAGATAGTCTTCTTTCGCTATGAGTTTTTCTTTGTACAGCACTTTTTGCTGCTCGTAAGTGCGATGCATCCGCTCCACTTGTGTGCCGTACTCTAAGAGGTTTTGACGAACATCCAGTTTCTGTTGTTCCATCTGTATCTGCGTGTTTCGGAGGATATTCTCTTTTTCCGCCAGTTCGGCCTCGGAGTTGAGGATTTGCAAATCGAGATTATCGTTGGTTAACACCAGTATAGGATCACCGGCATGCACCATCGAGCCTTCCTCTATAAGGATTTGCTGCACAATGCCGCCCTCTTGTGGAGAGAGTTGTATGGTGACCATCGGAACGATGCGGCCACTTACACGTATATAGTCAGCAAACTCACCGTAAGAAGCGGCTTCTATAGTAAGTCCTTCCTTATTCACTTTCAGCGTATTACTATTCGACCTAAAAATGACAAACAAGACGAGGCCGACAAAAAGCACTCCGCCCCAGTAGGGCAAAGCGCGGCGAGTGAAGGCTTTTCGCCAACCTTTCTTCTGTTCAATAATCTTATCCATAAAGTATTTTCAATATGTTCGTTTATGTTTTTATAGTACTTTCCGAAAGTTCTATTACTTGATTAACTGCTCAATATAGTCTGTTCCGGCATAGTAACGCACCACCGACTGCTTGATAAGGAAAGTGAGGAGTGAATACATTTCATCTGCTTGCGACTTGAGGTAGTTATTATTAGTTGTTTGGAATTCCAAAGGTGAGACGAGTCCTTGCTCCATTTTCCTCATATTCAATGCGTACGCTTCTGCCTGCACTCGTGCCTTATATTGTGCCTGTTTATACGCTGCGGCACTGCCGTCTCGGTCACGCACGGCTCGTCTGACTTCACTCTCTACGTCGCGACGCTGTTGCTCCAGTTCTGCAGATGCACGCTCAAGGGCATGTTTCTTCTTGCCGATTCGAGAGAACCTGCTTAAACCGTTCCATACAGGGAGAGAAAGAGTCAATTGCACATACTCGCCACTATTGTTAACAAACTGATTGGCAAAAGGTGCAGGTTCTGCTCCTGAGTGCGTGAAATAACTGGTGTTCCAACCGGCGTACAGACTCAATGTGGGAAGTACTTGCCACCTGGCTGTGGAGAGTTCACGTTGTGCATTGAGTTGTTTGTAAGCAGCCACCTGCACCATGGGGGTATTCTCTAAAGCATAATCAACCACATTTCGAGCCGGTAACATAATTTCCTCGTATTCAGGTAAAACCGTGTCAATCACAAGCGTGTCACCCATAGGCCAAAACATCAAGTCTTGTAAAATGATTTGTTCTGTCAGAAAGGTAGAGACGGTATTGGTTAGTTCGTATTGCCTGTCTGCCAAATCGGCCTCCATCTGTACGACATCAGCATGGCCTTTCTGCCCTAACTGTTCTTGTTTGCGTGCCTTTATGACGGCTGCTTCTGCCACTTGAACCTGCGCCCTATAAACATCGCACAAACGACTATAGTACACCACATTATAGTACGCTTCCATGACTGCAAGACAGATATCTGCCTCTACTTGTTTTTCTTCCGACTGAGCAATTAGTACGCCTATCTTGGAGATACGATAATTGTTCACTGCTTGAAAACCATCGAAGAGGGCGTACCCAGCACTCACGCCGTAACTGTTATGAAAAGAGGTGGAATGATTATAGGTATTGGTTTGAGGGTCTATACTACGTCCAAAATTGTAGTACGCATTGGTGTTGGCACTTATCTGCGGAGTAAAAAGGGCGAGAGCGGCATCTCTGCGTGCCAGTTGCGCATCACCAATAGCAGCCTTTTGAATACGTATCTTGGTTGCATTGCTTACGGCAAATTGCATACATTCGCGCAGCGACATGACGCTTTGCGATGATACGGGTGTTATTAGGCAACACAGTAACACTACTATTATATAAAAACGACTCATTCTTATAACATTTATCATCATATAAGCACAAGTCGTGCCAAACTGTTAACGACATTGATTATCAATATTATTAACGTTTTTTACAAGTGTAAAGAATCTGTAAGACTTTACACTTTTTGTAAAGAAGCTTTACACTTTTCAGCGGAAACGTAGTTGAAAAACAGTGCCCTGTTCGTTGCTTTCGAGCAGCGAGATAGTGGCATCGTGTTGGCGCAAGATAGTGCGTGATACCGCAAGTCCTATGCCTGAACCATCGGGTTTGGTTGTATAGAACGGCACAAAAATCTGCTCTTGGTTCGAGGCAGGAATGGGTGTTCCATCGTTACTAACAGTCAGAACGACCTCATCATGCTCCATGTATCCATAAAAACGTACATGCTTGGCATCTGCCTGCAACGCGTTGGATAAGAGGTTAATAAAGACTCGTTGCAGTTGACCCGTATCCGCGTAAAGAAGCAAGTCTTTATTTTCGGTTTCGTAGATACAAGTAGCTCCATTTCGGGCGAGTTGTTCACTGCTGAGATGAATAACACGAGTCACTATCTCTTCCAGTGGCACGGCTTTACGTATAGGTCGAGCAACACCTGTTAGTTCACGATACGTTTCTACAAACTTAATGAGATTGTCCGAAGAATCAGCGATAGTGACAAGTCCCGCTTTCAGGTCGAGCGAACTATGACCATTATCGTCCAGCGATTTAGCCAAAGCATCACTAAGCGAAGCAATGGGAGAGACGGTGTTCATGATTTCATGAGTCAGTACACGTATCAGCCGTGTCCATGACTCCTGCTCATAGACCTGGTGCTGTTTCTCAAAAATAGTGCGTATTCTATTGAGTGTACGGTTAAAACGAGTATTGTCCCTAAACCGAAAATTCAGTTCACCATCCTCCAACGCATCCATCATATATGCCACTTTGTTGATGTCCTTATGTCGTACCCACAGGGCAGTGAGCACTGCCGTAATAATGACAGCAGCAAACATGATAAGCACTATCAGCCAAACGGGTAAAGTCATAATCCGTATTTCTTTAGTTTGGCATACAGCGTTGGGCGACTGATTCCCAGTGCTTTTGCAGCGGCGGATATATTGCCGCCATAACGCTGTAACATATCACGAACAGATTGTTCATCGGTAGAGCAGTTAGGAATGTAAGGCTGATCTTCGTTGTTAAAATCAGCGGCTGTCAAGTAGTCACCTTCAGATAAGATAACCGCTTTCTCAATGCTGTTCTGCAATTGGCGGATATTGCCTTTCCATGGTTGTTGACGCAGAAACTTGACGGCTGAATGGTCGAGCCCTTTCACCTGACGGTGATACTTGTCGGCATAACGAGCAATAAACAGTTCACTTAAAGGCACAATATCCTCAGGTCTCTCGCGCAAAGCGGGCACATGCAAATGCACGGTGTTGATACGATAATAGAGATCCTCTCTGAACTGCCCCTGTTCTACCATTTGCGAAAGATTAGCATTTGTGGCACAGATAAGACGAAAATCTACTCTCATATATTCATTTCCTCCAACGGGACAAACTGTTTTCTCTTGCAAGACGCGCAATAGTTTTGCCTGCAAATGCAATGGAATATTACCAATCTCATCCAAGAAAAGCGTTCCACCTTCCGCCTGTACAATTCGCCCTTTATGGTTCGTTTGCGCACCCGTGAAAGCACCCTTGACATGACCAAACAACTCACTCTCGAACAGCGTCTGAGGAACAGCACTCGCATCTAATGCCACAAAAGGCATACTGCTACGCTGACTTCCCGCATGAATAGCCCGAGCTAAAAGGTCCTTTCCTACCCCGTTCTCGCCCGTTATCAGCACTGTTGCGGATGTAGGTGCAACTTTTTCCAACGTATAGTGAAGACCTCTCATGGGTTCACTATCTCCCCAATACATGTTATTGTCCGCTTTCGGGGTAACATAAGAAGACGAATGAACACTCTTGTTATATGCGGCTTGAAGAGTGGAAATCATTTTGGTGTTATCCCATGGCTTGACAATAAAATCGAATGCGCCACGCTTCATGCCTTCTACCGCCACATCCACGTCTGCATACGCGGTGAAAAGGACTACTTCAATACGAGGAAAGCGATTTTTAATTTCTGTGAGCCAATATAAACCCTCTCCACCTGTATTGGCAGATGCGGTGAAATTCATGTCTAATAACACCACATCCGGCCGGAAATCTTCAAGGGTACTTATCAACACATTCGGTGACGGGATAGATCGTACTTCAGCAAACACGGGAGATAAGATTATCTCCAATGCCTTACGAACACCCGCAGCATCGTCCACAAGTAAGATTTTGCCTTTCTTCATAACCGAATAGTTTGAACGCTTCGCCGTGTATCAAACGAACATTTTTACTACTTCCGGAACGCCTATAGAGGCGGGTTTGCGGATATGTGTTACTCTACGGGCGTAAGGACCTAACTCGGGCAGACCCGGGTCAACACAATAGATGGGCACATTCTCGCGTACATACATCAATAGAGAAGCAGCTGGATAGACGGCAAGAGAAGTGCCAATCACCATAAAAACATCCGCTTGGCGTGCCAACTCAATGGCAGGCTCCATTTCCGGCACGGCCTCTCCAAAGAACACAATGTAGGGTCGAAGTAGTGAACCATCCGGATGTTTATCCTCATAACGTTGTTTGTAGCCGTCTTCAAACAGGTTAGGTATCTCATTCTGAGACACCCAAGCACAATCATTATTCGACGAGCGAAGTTTCATCAATTCACCATGCAGATGAGTGATGTGCGTAGATTCGGCACGTTCATGCAAGTCGTCCACATTCTGCGTGATGACCTGAACGTTGAGGTCAGTACGTTTTTCTAACTCGGCAATGGCCAAATGGGCAGGATTAGGCTGTTTAGTCAACAACTGACCACGCATCATATTATAGAAATCAATCACCTTTTTGCGGTTATACAGAATAGCTTCGTGCGTGCAAACTTCTTCGATAGAGAAGTTCTCCCAAAGTCCTTCACCCGCATCGCGGAACGTCTGAATACCCGACTCTTTGGATATACCTGAACCAGTAAAAAAAACGATATTTTTCATGATTATCTGATGTTAAGAATTTTATGTATTTGTAGTGATAACCGCCACTTAGGATGCTCCAAACAGTAACGAATAACTTCATCTCTATTATCGACCCATTGACCATCGACCAATCTGCTGCACGGCTGTAAAAAATAATGAGTAGCACTTATCCAATCGCGAAATTTCTCTACATCTTGTCCAACATACACAATTTTGACCTCATCTGCCGTTTTTAACGCCAATTTTCTCGTTTCTTTCGGGGAAAGTGTTACATAATCGACATCTCCATCAATATCTTTTGTTCCATTCGTTTCGATGGCTAAAAACTTATTCACTCGATGTAAAGCGTCAACCAAAAACTTATCCACCTGAAGAGTAGGTTCTCCACCGGTTAATACCACAAAATCGGTTGGAAAAGCACACACAGCTTCCACAATTTCATCGACTGACATCTCCCTGTACGCAGAGAAATCAGTATCGCAAAAAAAACAGGATAAATTGCAACCGCTGAACCGTACGAACACGGCAGGTTTACCAGCATTTGCTCCCTCGCCCTGCAAGGAATAAAATATCTCGTTTATGCGAAAAAAGTTACTCATTGTTTGATGTTGTTTGAAGTTGTTTGAAGTTGTTTGAGATTGTTTGAGGTTGTTTGAGATTGTTTGAGATTGTTTGAGATTGTTTGAGGTTGTTCAAACGCGAAGCTTCAAACTATGTCAAACGCGAAGCTTCAAACTATGTCATTTTATTCGTCTTTTTCGTAGATGGCAATATTACCTTCGGACTCTTGCACGGACACTTTGTAAGCATTGCGAATATGGTCGCAAATCCACTTGGCGATGTTCTCTGCTGACGGATTAACATCCATCACCTCGTTGAGGTACTTGTGGTCGAAAGTGTTCTTTACGATACGTTTGATGTCGGTAAAATCAGTTACCATCCCGTCTTGATTGAGCGTTTTCGACTTACAATAAACGGTGATAACCCAGTTGTGTCCATGCAGGTTCTCGCACTTACTCTGATACGAGAGCATTAAGTTGTGCGCTGCAGAAATGGTGATGGTCTTTTGAACGTAAAACATGATATTATTTTTTTTAGGAGTTCAGAAGTGCAGGAGTGCAGGAGTTACAGACATATGTATCGACTGCTGAAACATTGCAGTATATTGTGCAGAGAGACGGAAGGTATGTATCCACTCTAAAACGGTGCATATATTGCGCAGAGACGGAAGATATGTATCCACTCTATAACGGTGCATATATTGTGCAGAGACGGAAGTAATGTATGCAACTCATGGACTACTGATTTAACTATTTAACTATTTAACTATTTAACACTTTAATTTAGATAATATGTTGGGTCGGGGAGGTGGGCGAGGCGGAAGGCTTCTTTGCGTTCCATACATGTGCCACACTTGCCGCAATGCACAGCGCCGCCTTTGTAACAAGACCATGTGTCGGCGTAGTTGATACCCAGCGCTGCGCCGCGTTTCACTATATCCGCTTTGGTGAGGTGGGTATATGGCGCAAGAATACGGATATTCTCGTACGTACCGGCTGAGATTGCCTCACTCATTGCATCGACGAACGTGGGACGACAGTCGGGATAGATAGCATGATCGCCGCCATGGTTGGCCATCATCACGTAACGTAGTCCTTCACTCTCGGCAAGTCCTGCCGCAACAGACAACATAATACCATTACGGAAAGGCACGACAGTAGAACGCATGTTCTCGTCATCGTAGTTACCCTCGGGTATTTCGGCAGCTCCTTCCAGCAGAGAAGAGTGGAATATTTGCCCGATGAAATCGAGAGAAATGACGATATGTTTGATACCCAAGTGCTCACAATGCGACCGAGCAAAACGCAGTTCCTGCTCATTGTGATTGCTGCCATAATGGAAACTCAACGCCAATGCTATACGCTCTTGGTACTCGTACAGCATCGTGGTAGAATCTACGCCGCCGCTATATATAAGAATCGCATCTTTCATCTGTAGTATAATAACTTTTCTTTATAGTATCGTATCTTTTATCTATAACAGTATTTTATTTGAGCACTTGCGCCAAGCGGTCACGCCGACGAGACTGAACCAGTTCAGTATGCTCGTTGTCGCCATAATTAGCGAAAGGATAGATACTTATTCCGCCGCGTGGAGTGAAAAGACCCGTTACTTCTATGTATTTCGGGTCCATCAAACGAATCAGGTCTTTCATGATGATATTGACGCAATCCTCATGAAAGTCGCCGTTATTACGGAAAGAAAAGAGGTACAGTTTGAGCGACTTACTCTCTACCATCCGCAGGCGCGGAATATAAGAAATAATAATGGTAGCAAAATCCGGTTGTCCTGTTTTTGGGCAGAGTGAAGTGAATTCCGGACAATTGAGTGTTACCACATATTCGTTTTCGGGGTGCTTGTTTTCGAATGTTTCAAGCATCTGAGGTGCATAATCTGTCGGGTAAGACACACTGTTCTTACCCAACAGATTCAAATGACTAAGTTCTTCTTTGTTCCTCATAAAGGAAACGGATTAGATAGAATACAACTTAATTTGGTATATACAACCAACTTAATTTGGTATATACAACCAACTTAATTAGGTATATACAACTAACTTAATTTTTATATACAACTAACTTAGTTAAATATACACAACTTAACGAAGATAATTTTCCCACTTGGTATTGCGCATATCGCCCGACTTAAGGAACTCCTCGTGCATTGCAAGTGCGCAGCTGAGCGTGTGTGGTGTTTGTGCCACTTTGCTCATGTTGACGTATTCTTGAAGCATCGGACGATAAACAGGGTCAACGCAGTTGTTGATAATCTCTTGTGCGCGCTGTATAGGACTCTTGCCTCGCAAGTCGGCCACTCCGTGCTCTGTAACAATCACTTTCACTGAGTGTTCGGAATGGTCAACATGGCTGACCATAGGAACGAACGCAGAAATCTTGCCGTCTTTAGCTGTCGATTGGGTGGTGAAGATAGAGAGGTACGCATTGCGAGTGAAGTCACCTGACCCGCCAATACCGTTCATCATCTTTGTTCCGCACACGTGCGTTGAGTTGACGTTCCCATAGATATCTGCTTCGAGGGCCGTGTTGATTGCGATGATACCCATTCGTCGAATGAGTCCCGGGTTGTTGCTTATCTCTGCCGGACGAAGAACGAGTTTATCGTGGAAAAGACCCATGTTGTCGATTATCTCCTGCATTTTCTCGGCGCTGCACGTGAGTGAACAACCGGAAGCGAACTTGACGTGTCCCTCTTTGATAAGGTCAATCACAGAGTCTTGAATCACTTCGGTGAACATCTCAAACGGCGGTATATGCTCGTTGTTGGCGAGGGAGCGCATCACAGCGTTGGCCACGTTTCCAACGCCACTCTGCAGTGGCAAGAAAGTAGCGGGAATACGTCCGGCTTTCATCTCATCGAAGAGGAAATTGGCCACATTTGCGCCAATCTTCTCTGTGACTTCATCCATCGGCGTAAACTTACCAACCTCGTTCGGGTGATTGGTACGAACGACTGCAATAATCTTGCTCGGGTCAACGTGCAACACGGGGTCACCTATTCGGTCGGACGGCTTGTAGATAGGTATCTCTTTACGCTCGGGAGGATCAAGAGGAATATAGATGTCGTGCATCCCGCGCATTGACTGTGGAAAAGCCGAGTTGAGTTCAATGATAATCTTGTCGGCTAAACGGCAGAAAGTGGGTACGTTGCCAACTCCTGAAGTGAGAATAATCTCTCCTTGATTGCTGACGTAACAAGCCTCTATTATAGCAAACTCGGGTTTGGGCATAAAACCGTAACGTATATCCTGTGCAGGCTCAGAGAGGTGCATATCGAAATAGTCGCATCCGTGCGAGTTAATCTCGGCACGCAGGTCTTTCTTGTTCTGGTACGGTGTACGGAAACCTATTGCATGCGCTTTTGCCAACAGACTGTCGCACGTCTCACCCGTAGAAGCACCCGTGTACATATTTATCTTGTACGGTTTCCCTTCTGCGTGCAGCTGTTCAGCCATCTTGGCAATGGCAGTAGGAACATCTTTTGGAGCACCGGCGGGAGGGAACCCGCCGATGCCACAAACGGCATTATTAGGAACTAACCTTGCAGCCTCTTCGGCTGTCATAAATGGTAAAACCATAATTTAAATAATTGACGATTGGACAATTGACAATTTACGATTGATTTACAATTTTATTTATTGTACAATTGGTTTTTTTCTTATAATTGTGCAATTGGTTGTCTTATTATTATGCAATAAAATTAGGCTTTGCCGTCAGAGCCGAGAACGTTGATGATTTTGTGCTTGTAGAGTTCAATCATCAAGTCGCGAGCCGGTCCGCAATACTTGCGCGGGTCGAACTCAGCGGGTTTCTCTGCAAACACTTTGCGTACGGCAGCGGTGAAAGCAAGACGCGAGTCGGAATCGATGTTGATCTTGCAGACAGCGGACTTGGCAGCTTTGCGGAGTTGTTCTTCAGGAATACCCACAGCGTCAGGCAGTTTGCCGCCATATTGGTTAATCATATCCACATACTCTTGTGGAACAGAAGAAGAGCCGTGAAGCACGATGGGGAAACCGGGGAGTTGCTCCATGACAGCGTCGAGGACGTCGAAAGCCAATGGTGGAGGAACGAGGCGACCTGTTTTCGGGTCACGTGTGCACTGCTCGGGCGTGAACTTGTAAGCTCCGTGACTGGTACCTATAGAGATGGCAAGCGAGTCGCAACCCGTACGGGTGGCAAAATCAACGACTTCTTCGGGTTTGGTGTAGTGACTTACTTCTGATGCCACTTCATCTTCCACTCCGGCGAGAACGCCTAACTCGGCCTCTACAGTTACGTCGAACTGATGGGCATAATCAACCACTTTCTTGGTGAGGGCGATGTTCTCTTCGTAAGGCATAGAAGAAGCGTCAATCATCACGGACGAGAAGCCGAAGTCCACACAACTCTTGCAGAGTTCGAAAGAGTCACCATGGTCGAGATGCAGACAGATTTGCGGGTTCTCCCATCCAAGCTCTTTGGCATACTCAACAGCACCTTGTGCCATGTAGCGGAGGAGAGTTTGGTTGGCATAATTGCGTGCACCTTTAGAAACTTGGAGGATAACGGGACTCTTGGTGTCGGCTGCGGCTTTGATGATAGCCTGGAGTTGCTCCATGTTGTTGAAGTTGAAGGCGGGGATGGCATATCCGCCCTTGATTGCCTTACTAAACATCTCACGGGTGTTTACAAGGCCAAGTTCTTTGTAACTTACCATAATTTTTAGTTTTTAAAAGTTATACTATAGTTGTTAATTAATTGTATTTTTTCGGTATAAAGCCGTCTTTTTTATCTTATGGTTATCTTATGGTTATCTTATGGTTATCTTATGGACACCGTTGCATGATATTCTAAACCTATTTTACCCATAATTTTATCCATACTTTTTATCCATAATTTAGCGAGACAGTTCCAACATACGGTTGATGCAGACAACTGCTTTTTCTGCAATTTCGGGTGCGATGAGAATCTCGTTCGTTTCGTACTTGAGGCAGTCGTGCAGTTTCTGCATGGTGTTGAGTCGCATGAAGTTACATTCGTTGCACGCACACGGGATGAGGTTGCCTTTCTCGTCGAACGACTCGCTCATTTCGGGCGGTACAGGAATGAAAGTTTTGTCAGGACATGCGCGGTTCATTTCGAAGAGAATACCCGACTCGGTTGCCACTAAAAACTCGTTGAAATCGGCGTTTTTAGCATATTCGAGCAGTGCAGCAGTGGAACCAACTACGTCTGCCAACGCGAGGACAGTGGCTTTACATTCAGGATGCGCAAGAATCTTGGCATTGGGGTATTGCAGCTTCATTTGCACTAGTCGTTCGGTGGAAAAGCGTTCGTGCACATGACAAGCACCATTCCATAAAAGCATTTTTCTGCCGGTAATGCTGTTGATATAATTACCAAGATTGCGGTCAGGTCCGAAAATCAGTTTGGCATCTATAGGAAAAGTATCAACTATCTTGCGTGCATTCGAACTGGTTACGCACACGTCTGTTAGTGCTTTCACTTCCGCTGTGGTGTTCACGTAACTGATAACCGTGTAATCGGGATGTTCGGCCTTGAAGCGGCGTAAATCGTCTGCCTTACAACTGTCGGCCAAAGAGCAACCCGCATTCATGTCCGGAACGAGCACTTTCTTGTCGGGGCAGATGATTTTTGCCGTCTCGCCCATAAAGTGTACGCCGCAAAGAACAATGATGTCTGCATCGGTTTTCTTAGCCTGCTGAGCGAGTGCAAGAGAGTCTCCTATAAAGTCAGCAACTGCCTGTATATCAGCCGTTTGATAGTAGTGCGCCATGATGATAGCGTTCTTCTCTCGGCGTAACCGATTGATGTTTTCTATCAGTTGTTCGTTGTCCATACTTTTGCAAGAATATAAATATATACTTATATATCTTTTTTAAAATAGTTATTTATATTTATTTGTTCATTTCGTTCATAACCGCGCTAAAGTGCGGAAAATCAGAAATGTGGTATTGTTGATAATTTTGCTCATTTTCGTGCCGGCTGTTCAAAACCAAAAGTTATAAAAAGTTATGTAAATGAATCAACATAGTTTTCAACAAAGTATCTACAACCACTTTTTCAGCCTGAAGATTAATAGAACCACTCCGGTGAAAACGAGCATGAGGATGTATGCAAAAAGGTAACCGAATCGCCAATGGAGTTCGGGCATGATGTCGAAATTCATGCCATAAATACTTGCAATAAGTGTCGGTGGGAGGAAGATAACATTGACAACGGTGAAGATTTTGATAATCTTATTTTGCTCGATGTTTACCAAACCCAAGAACGTATCCTGAAGATAATCGAGACGGTCGAACCCGAACTTCGTATATTCGAACAGTGAGTTTATATCCTTGATAATCATCGTGAGTCGCGGTTGCAGTTCTTCGGGGAAGAAATCGCACTTCATAATATTACTTATTACGCGCTGTTTATCCATTATATTCTGTCGGATGACGGTCACTTTTTCTTGTAAGTCCTTGATTTGTATGAGGACATCTTCATCGACGCTGTTGCTTGCTTTGGTGATGTTTTCCGACAAACGTGTGATGGCATCGGTAGTATCCTCAATCATGTCGGCATCGTACTCGACTCGTGTTTCGAAGAGTGCTACCAATACGTGAAAACCTGTGGGAAAATTGCGGGTGTTGACGAACATCTTCTTGACCGTGTCGTTGAAGGCCATCATATCCACATCGCGTACGGATACCAGAATGCTGTTTTTCAGAATAAAACTGACGGGTTCGACATCGAAATTATCCTGTAGGAAGTTGCTGTTGGCAACGATGGAATCGTCGGTTTGTATGTATCGGCTCGACATCTCGATTTCCTCGATTTCCTCGTCTTCTTGGATGTATATTTTCAGAAAACTCTCCAATTCGTTTTCCACCTCTTCTTTTACATCGACGAGGTCAATCCAGATGATATCCTTTTTTTCCACTTCCTTGAGTATTTCAAGACTGCGAGCGATGCGGATTTTCTCTTTTTCCTTATAAAATATTCTCAGTTCAGACATTGGTTCGTGATTAGTAAGATTAAACTTTTAATTACTTTTGCATAGAAGCGACTGTTCAATAATGTTGGTTAATAGCGCAAACTCTTGTACAGAAAGTTGTTCGGGGCGTTTAGTAAAGATGGGCTCTTTGAGCAGAGTATTATCTTCTCCCACAATTTTCATTAAAGAGTTGCGCATTTGTTTTCGTCGCTGATTGAATGCTGTTTTTACAACTGTCTTGAAGAGTTTTTCGTTGCAACCCAGATTTGAGCGGTCGTTTCTTATGAAGCGCACGACTGCGGATTTGACTTTGGGTGGAGGGTCGAACACATTTTCATGAACGGTAAAAAGGTATTCGATGTTGTAGTATGCTTGGAGTAAAACACTGAGTATGCCGTATGCCTTACAGCCTGGCTTAGCTGCGAGACGCTCTGCCACCTCTTTTTGTATCATGCCCGCGCAGACAGGGATGCGATCTTTGTATTCCAGTACCTTGAAGAATATCTGCGAAGAGATGTTGTAAGGATAGTTGCCAATGACGCAGAAGTCGCTATTTGGGTAGATTGTTTCGAGCGGTATTTTCAGAAAATCGCCCTCGATGAGGGTTAAGGTTTTTCCTATATCGTTTTTGAAACGCTGATTGAGATATTGGATAGACTCATGGTCGATTTCAATGGCTGTGGTTTGGTATGTAGGGTGTTGGATGAGGAACTGAGTCAGTACGCCCATGCCGGGTCCTATTTCGAGGACTCGGAGAGTCTCATTGACGGGAACGGCCTCGTGCAGCGTTTCCGCTATTCGCTCTGCAATGGTCAAGTCTTTCAAGAAATGCTGACCAAGACTCTTTTTTGCACGTACTTTCTGCATTATTAGGTGGTTCTTCGTCCATTTTTGCGTTAATAATTATTATTTTCCTTTTTTTCTTGCAAAAGACCTGCATATGTCAGAAATTCTTTGTAACTTTGTACCGTTTTTTAGAAGAAAAACGACATATGCAGCGCTTTGCGGCTGCAAAGTTACTACTTTTTTCTGACATATGCAAGTTTTTGGGTGAAAAAAAGTAAAAAAAGTGCAATTTGGGTGGATTTTTTGTGTTAAGGGGTTACGGAGAAGGTTGCAAGAGAGTATAGAGAAGGTACGGAGAAGTTCTCACCAGGTAGCG
>CALAUY010000028.1 GCA_937892015.1 uncultured Bacteroidales bacterium
TATTAGTCCTATTAGCATTGTTACTTACTTGACTCCTTGACTCCTCCCCTACCTTAGGGGAGGAGTCAAGGAGTCAAGTAAGTAACAATGCTAATAGGACTAATAGGACCAATAAGGCCAATAGGACCAATAGGACCAATAGGACCAATAGGACCAATAGGACTAATAAGACCAATAGGACTAATAAGACCAATAGGACTAATACAACAATAGGAACGAAGGGACAAAGAGAAAAGACAAAACGGTAACGCCAACGACGACAAAAAGACCATATATAGAATTGTGGAAGAAGCTGCTGACGGTGGCTCTTTTGCTGTGTGCGTGCGCGTGGGTGCAGGCACAGACGGACGCGCCCGAGGCGGAGAATCCGGTAGAACGTGACTCGGCACTATGGGCACCGATACAAGTGAAGAACTACGAAATCAACACGTACGAGCAACTGACGACACCGGCGACTTCGATGGACTTGACCGATCCCGACAACGTGCAGACAGTGACAGAGTTCGACCCCGAATCAGGCCTCTACATCATCCGAACGAAAGTGGGCGAGGTGGAGATTGCCTCGCCGTACATGATGACTGAAGCCGAGTATATGGCCTACAGCGAACAGCAAGCCATGCAGACGTACTGGCAACAGAAAATCAGCGAAGTGGAGCACAACAACGAGCGTAAGTTCGACATCACTGACATGAAGTTCAACATCGGTCCGGCGGATAAGATCTTCGGCCCGGGCGGAGTTCAACTGAAGATGCAGGGTTCGGCCGAAGTGAGTCTGGGATGGAAACAGCAGTTCATTGATAATCCGGCCCTTACGCAGCGCGCACGCAATAACGGGCATCTCGTTTTCGACAACAAGATACAAGTGAGCGTTAACGGCAAAGTGGGCGACAAAGTGAATTTCACCCTCAACTACAACACCGAGTCGTCGTTCGATTTCGACCGCACGAACCTCAAGTTGGCATACAAGGGCGGTGAGGACGACATCATCCAGAGCTTAGAAGCGGGTAACGTGTCGATGGACCTCAACTCGAGCCTCATCTCCGGACCACAAGCCCTCTTCGGCGTGAAAACCAACCTAAAGTTCGGCAAACTGAAGGTGCAAGCCCTGCTCTCGCAACAGAACTCAGAGAGCAAAACCGTGAGCACACAAGGCGGGGCACAGATGACGAGTTTTGAGATCACGGCCGACAGTTACGACGAGAACCGCCACTATTTCCTTAACTATTTCTTCCGCGACAACTACGAAAAAGCAATGGCAACGCTGCCTTACATCGCGAGCGGCGTACAGGTGACGAAAGTGGAGGTGTGGGTGACGAACAAGCGCGGCACGTACGATCAAGCACGCAATATCCTCGCCTTTGTCGATTTGGGCGAGAACAGCCCCGAGCATTTCTACAACACGGCCTGGTCGGCCACCGGTTCGGCCGCCCCGACGAACAAAGCAAACAGTCTATATACCACCATCACCGGCAATGCGAGCGTGCGCGACTTGCAAGAGAGCAACACCGTTCTGAGTGCCCTTAACGGGATGGTTGGCGGTGAAGATTTCGAGAAGATTGAGTCGGCACGACTACTCACCACCAGCGAGTACACGCTCAATGCCGCGTTGGGTTATATCAGCCTCAAACAGGCACTCAACCAAGACGAGGTGTTGGCCGTAGCGTACGAGTACACATACGCCGGACAGGTCTATCAAGTGGGCGAGTTCTCCACCGACGGCGGTGACAACCTCAAAGCGCCCAACGCACTCATCCTCAAGATGTTGAAGGCATCAGGCTCTGCCCCTAATCCGCACAATACCGCCCGTGCCGGACAACATTACGGCACGTGGGACTTGATGATGAAGAACATCTACTCACTCGGCGCATCGCAAGTGACGCGCGACAAGTTCGAGCTCTACATCATGTACCGCAACGACTCGCTTGGCACCAGTGTACAGTACCTGCCTGAGAGTCAGATCAAGGGCAAACAGTTGCTCCGCGCGTTGGGACTTGACCGCCTCGACCAGAAGAACAACAGTTCGCCTGACGGACGTTTCGACTTCATCGAGGGGTACACCGTCATTGCCTCTAACGGCCGCATCATCTTCCCGATGCTCGAACCGTTCGGTAGCGGTCTGCGAGCCGTCATCGGCGATGATGTTATTGCCGACAAGTACGTCTTCCAAGAGCTCTACGACTCGACGCTCATTGCCGCGGCCGAGATGAGCGAGAAGAACAAGTTCACCCTGCAAGGCAAGTACCAGGGCACGAGCGGCAGTCAGATTCAGTTGGGTGCCATGAACGTGCCACGGGGTAGCGTGACTGTCACGGCCGGTGGTGCCAAACTGACGGAGAACGTCGATTACACGGTCGATTACACGATGGGTACGGTCACTATCCTCAACCAATCTATCCTCGACGCGGGGACGAACGTGGACGTGAAACTGGAGAACCAATCGACGTTCTCAATGCAGCGTAAGTCGCTTATGGGCGCACATGTGGAGTACGAGTTCAATAAAGACCTCACCCTCGGTGCCACCATCATGCACTTGAGCGAACGCCCGCTGACAACGAAAGTGAACACGGGCATGGAGCCGCTCAGCAACACCATCTGGGGCGTTAATGGTAGTTGGAAAACCGAGTTCATGTGGCTGACCAATGTGCTCGACAAGATTCCATGGGTGACGGCCACACAACCCTCGTCGCTGAGCATCAACGCCGAGTTCGCTCATCTCATCCCGGGCCACACGCGCGACGTGGGAAAAGCCGGTACGGCCTATATCGATGATTTTGAGGCGGCACAAACGAATATCGACATCCACTACCCCAACTACTGGCATCTGGCCAGTACGCCGAGTGAGTTCGCCGAGAGTCAACTGAGCGACAACATCCTCTATGGCCGCAATCGTGCACTGCTTGCATGGTACAACGTTGACCCCATCTTCGGCACCATAACGCCCTCACCCAACACGCCGACACACATCCGAAACGATGCCGATGCACGCAGCGACCAGCGCGTCCGTATGATTCTTGAGACGGAGATATACCCCAATCGCCAAAACCTCGCGAATGCCGACACCCGTATGAGTGTGCTCAACCTTGCTTTCTACCCGTCCGAACGCGGACAGTACAATATCGTGGCCGACGAGATAGGTACCGACGGACGACTCACTAACCCCGAGTCGCGCTGGGGCGGCATCATGCGCAAACTGGATAACACCGACTTCGAAAAAGCCAACATCGAGTACCTCGAGTTCTGGTTGATGGACCCCTTCATCACCAACCGCGACCCGAGTTACGCCGGCGGTGATCTTTATATCCAACTGGGCGACATCAGCGAAGATGTGCTCAAGGACGGCAAGAAATCGTTTGAGAGCGGCCTACCCGTTTCCGGCACGGATGTCGATGGCAGCACGCAGAACACCATCTGGGGACGTGTGGCCAAAACGAACAGTTCGGTCAACGCTTTCGCCAGCGATGCAGGAGCCCGCACCGCACAAGATGTGGGACTCGACGGACTGAGCAACGCAGAAGAGAAGACGTTCGAGTATGACAAGGGAGGCACTACCATCAAGCCCTACCAAGACTACGTCAATGCGCTGCGCAGTAAGGTCAGTCCCGCCGTGCTGAGTCAATGGCAGAACGACCTGTTCTCTCCGCTCAACGACCCTGCCGGTGACGACTACAACTACTACCGCGGTTCTGATTACGATGAGGCAGAA
>CALAUY010000029.1 GCA_937892015.1 uncultured Bacteroidales bacterium
AAATGCAAGAAAAATGCAAAATTCATACGATTTTGCACCATTTTGCGCAGCTTTTATTGGCTACACGAGCCCACGAGTGTAGAAATAAAATGCAAGAAAAATGCAAAATTCATACGATTTTGCACCATTTTGCGCAGCTTTTATTGGCTACACGAGCCCACGAGTGTAGAAATAAAATGCAAGAAAAATGCAAAATTCATACGATTTTGCACCATTTTGCGCAGCTTTTATTGGCTACACGAGCCCACGAGTGTAGAAATAAAATGCAAGAAAAATGCAAAATTCATACGATTTTGCACCATTTTGCGCAGCTTTTGTTGACACTTCCTTTCTTCTGCACCCGACACTGCTTTCCTCATAAAAAATCCCCCAATTTTTTACTCACTCATATTTCCCTCGATGGAGTAAAAATAACTTGAGCATAAACGAGACCTAATTTCTGTTGCAGAGAAGGGCGTACGGGCAGTGGGAACAGGTGTTGTAGTCGTCCACGTTACTGAACGTGTCGGCAGTCAGTATCTCTGCCACTTTTTGCTTCAAGAGGTCGGTGAACTCGGTCAGGATGGTGTGTTCGACATCCAAGATGGGCTCTTTGTTGAGCAGCAGAGACGGGTCGTGCGCCTTCTTCCCTGTGAAAAGCAGAGCCGGCATGACCGGTTTGCGGTTAGGGTTGAGATGCTTGCTGTTCTTCTCGTCTAAACAGGCAACGCAGTAGATGAGCGTCTGCAAAAAATAGCCGAACCGACTGCCACTCTCAAACAGAGCCGACAACGAGCCGGCTGTTGTTTTCTTTGCGTCGTAATGGCCTGTCTTATAGTCCACTACGCGCAGATGCCCATCGACAATATCTATTCGGTCGATAAACCCGCCTATGCGCACCTTACCCACGTCCGGCACCTGCAAATCGAAAAAGTACGGTTGTTCCATACTGACGATGGTCAGTCCACGTGCGGCCAAACGCGCATCGTTCTCCAGCACGTGCCTGACGTGCGTTCGTGCAACAAGCGTCTCGGCCTTATGCTCTTCGGGCAAGAAAACATCGTCCGTCGTATTGTGGCGACTCCGGTACTCTTTATTGATAGCCCTGTATCCCGCTTCAATCGCTCGGTCCATCACATGTGCATCTAACAGTCGCCCTGCCTGTTCGGGCTGCACAATCGCGGGTGTCGCTCCAAGTACCTCATCATAGACAGCGCGGATAGTGTTGTGGATGAGCGTCCCCAGCTCGTTCTGCTGCATGATGATACCGCGCTCTTGCGTGGCATCGATGCCCTGCACGTACCGTAAGTAATAACTCATCGGGCAACGCAGATAGGTGTTGATTGCGGAGGGCGATAGTGACAGTCGCGGCTTTTCACCCGCTTCGCGCGGAGTCACCAATGGCAGTTCGTCTATGGGCAGGACGGCCGACTCGACCAGGCGGTGCTTGCGTACAACGAACTCGGGCGAGGTGAGCATCTGCATCAAGAAACGCGACATGCTCCTCTTGTTGTTGCCGTCCGTAGCATCGCAGAAAAGGATGGTGGCATCGTCCGTACGGCGCAGCAAACGGAAGAAATTGTGCGCATACACTTCCGCGCTCTCACTGCCCGTGGGCATGTGGTAGTATTTCCGTAAGTAGAACGGGATAAAGCTGTTATCGGTCTCATGTTTGGGCAGTACGCCCTCTTCGACGTTGAGGATGAGCAGATGTTCGAAATCCAATAGTCGCGTCTCAAGCACGCCAATGACTTGGATATCCGTGACAGGGTCGCCATGGAAAGGCAGAGAGACTGTCTCGAGATGTCGTCGTAGTAGGTTGCGGAGAGTGCTCAATTGCGTGATACCCGCAAGCGTCCCGTCCTCTATCAGCCCACAGAAGCGGTTCAGCACCACTTGCGCTTGGTAGTACGACTCTTGGATGAGTGCCTGTTGCCAGCTGCCCTCGGCGTGTTCGCGCTCACTGTCGATAGTGGCTGCAATGTTATCACTGAGTCGGCGCAGTACGTCCGCGAAAGTCTCGCCCTGCTGACGGTCGTGACGTTTGTCGGAGAGATAGGTCACGATGTCGGCATACACTTTGGTACTGCGCAGCGGATAACCTTTCGTGATGTTCGCTCGACCTGACACGGCAGGCGGCAAAGCGTAGATGACCGGTTCCAACATCGACTCGTCGGCAATCACGATGCCCACGCGACCTGTAGTTGTTGCGCGCTCTGCGAGCCATTGGTGCACGAACTGTGCTTGTGCGCCCGAAGTGGCCGTTGCCACCACATCCACCGTACGAACGCCCGTCTCTTCCTGCTGCTCTGACAAGTCCTGACCGAACATGCGAATACCTGCTGCCGTATATTTGTACGCGTCAGCGTTGGTGCTGAACGACTCTTGATGATCCCAGAAAAACAACGACTGCGGGGCCAGTAGTTGCATCAACCGACGTTCTTGCCCCAACAGATAATTGAACCCGACGAAAGCGAACGTTCGGTCCTTGAGTCCGGGCGCAATCAGTTCCTCGAAATGGTCGGTCACGAACCGACAGCGCGCACCGGCATATCCCACTCCGGCCGCTCGTTGCTGACGACCGAACTCCTCGTAGATAGTTGGCAATAAGCGCCACAGAGCCTGCAGACGACTGCGGAGCGAGTCCTGTTCGGCCATATCCACCGACCTACCGGCAACCAACTCCATCAGGCGTTGGCGTGTCTGTTCATCGAGATGCGTCACCTCCAGAGCACGTGCGTCTGCACTATGGGCGAAGAGATGCGCTGCGTCAGTCTCTGACAGGTCAGCATTGCTGAAATCGGTAAGCAGCTGTTTGCCCCAACCGTAAAAAATATCAATCGGAATGTCCGTGTGCGTCTGTTCGCAGAAGATGCGGTGGAGCATACAGACGGAGCGAATCTCGTCGTCGGGTTGCATATACGGCGCGCAGAGCTCGTCCACCAGTTCGCTGAGGGTCGTGAAGCGCGGAGCGACAACAGGGCGGTCAAGCCCTTGCGCCAAGATCTGACGCTTCAGTTCCTCTTTCATGAAGAGCGCGGCGCGGCGCATCGGGAAAACGACAGTCAGGTCCTGCAAGCTGCTCCATCCGCGGTCAATCAGATCATGTGTTACGTGCTCAATAAAAGTCATGACTCGACCTCCTTTATCGCTATCAGTTCATTCGTTTCTGCCGCCCAGATATATCCCTCAACGTGTGTGTAGCCCAGTTCGCGCATCAGTCGCATGTATCGTCGTACTTGCGGGAAATAGATTCGCTCGTTCATTGCGCCGAACTTATAGTCCAGTACGATGGCCTTGCCTGCTTCAGTCATCACGCGGTCAGGCCGCTGTTCGGTCACCTCGTCAGTAGCCCTGTGAATCGACCTCTCTTCATCGCGGGCGAAGAGGTCGCGCAGACGAGCCGGCAAGAGGATAGTATCTTCGCGCAACAACGTGTATCGCCCACTGAACCAGTCGCACATCTGCTCGTGCTGCCAAGCCCTGCTGAGCGTCTGCTCCACTTGTGCGCGGATTGTCGCATCACGGATGATGCCTTGACGCGCGAACAGGTCAATCACGTGCGGCACGTCGTCTTGCCGCTCCGCGCGGGCGAGTATGTCGTGGCAGATGTTGCCAAAAGCGCGTCGGTCGAGGTTTGCCTGACCGTTCGCCGCCCCATACATGGTATAGACGAACGAGTCTTGCGACTGTCGGAACTCGACGTTCACGGGCGACAACCGATACGAGGCCTGTATGGTCTCGGCCTCCTTGAACGAGAACGGTTGCGGCAGTGCCTCGGGCCGACGATTGGGCGCGTCAGGCTCGTCCGGCAGAGTCATCTGCCCGGCAGTGAACGCCACAAAAGGCGTGCCGTCGGACAGTTCAGAGAAAGCGTCGGCCAATCCGCAAGCATGGAGCAGCAGCGAACCGGCATTGGTCGCCTGCCCTGCCGTCTGACCCGCATCGCGCTTGAGGTCAGCTGACACGAAAAGCCGGTCCGCAGCACGGGTCAACGCCACGTAGAGCAGGTTGAGGTTGTCAATCAACTCCTCGTCGTTCTCGGCCTCATACTCACGCGCGTAACCTGCCGACTGCATGCTCTGTTCGCGACTGACAGGCACTAACGTCAGACGAGCATCTGCCTGTTCGGCCTGCACTGCGGGAACGCACCAGAGCAACTGCTCTTTCGCCCCGTTCCGGTGCATCTCCCAGTCGCAGAACGGCACGAACACGTTCTTCGCCTCCAGTCCTTTCGCTTTGTGTATGGTCATCAAACGGATAGCGTCCGTCTCGGCCGCACCTATCGTCTCTGCATGTAGCGAGTCGTCCCAGTAGGTGATGAACTGCTCGGCATTGGCTCCATACTGCCCCACATAATCGCGCACCTTGTCTTGCAGGCTGTTCAGATAGAGGATATCATCGCCTTGAAAAACGCCGTCCTTGCACAGACAGAGTCGGATGATGTCTTCCAACATCTCCGTCAGGGGCAGATTGCGTCGGATGCTCCCCAACGCCTCCCAATCGACCTCAGGGCAGCAGTACCGTATATACGCTCGGGCGACACTGTCTTGGCGCAAGATGTACTTGAGCCCGCATATTGCCACATTGACGCTCCTTGAGCCGTCTAACGTGAAACTGTCGGCCGAGACTATCTCGCAACGACTCAGATGCGGGAAAGTGTTGCGGTCGTTGCGCAACATGCGGAACAGGCGCGTGATGGGCGCGGCATCGGCGCGTCTGCGGATGAGGATGAGGATATCTTTGCTCGGAACGCCCGACGAGAGCAGCTCCTCCATCTGAACGAACATGTCGGTCACTATCGTCTCGCATACGTGCGCACGCCCGCCCTTATCATAAGGGTAGGCGCGGAAATGCACCAACCCGCCCTCGTGAGCTTCCGAGACGTAATAGTCGCGCAATCGACTCTCTGCATAACCCTCGTCGTAGAGCGTTATCGGCGAACCGCTGTACGTCTCCACCATGCTCGGCAATCGACTGAAGAGCTGTAGGTTGAACTGCACGACCTCTCTGCGTGAACGGAAATTGCGGCGGAGGGATTCAGTACGGGCATAATCGGCAAAATCCGTCTCAAGATGTTCCATGATATGTCGGTTGCCGTTACGCCAGCGATAGATGCTCTGCTTGGTATCGCCTACTATCAGCGTCGTGCCTCCACCCGAAAGCAACTCGCGGATGAGTCGGCAGAAATTGTCCCACTGCAGGGTCGATGTGTCTTGGAACTCGTCTAAGAGGATGTGGCGGAAACGGATGCCCGCTCGCTCAAGGATAAAATCGGCATCCCCGGGGCGAAGAGCCGCGGCCAGCTTATGTGCCGTCTCGGCCAGTAACACACTGTTAGCGTCTTGCAGGTTGGTGAGGATGCGGTTGCGCAGATAGGTCAACAGCATCATGTCGTTGAGATGCTCAGTCGTGAAGTACCAACGCATATAGTCCTCTTTGTGCGCCGTAAAGAGGTCGTTCAGGGTTCTGAGCTGCTCGTACATATCGGCCGTCTGTGCAGTCGGTCGGTCCAGACGTGCTGTATCTTGTGCGCCTAATGGCTTGTCGGTCGATTTCAGTTTGCGTCCCTTGACCATCGTCCCTACCCTCTCAACGAAAGCCGCGTAGTTCTTGCCGCCTACCAGAGCCCTCACCTCGTCGATGCGGGCGTGCAGCGACTCGTAGGTGCGGCAAAGAGCGGCATAGTCGGGTGAACGAGTCCAACTGACAGCAGTCTTGAAAGCGCGGATGCGGTTGCGGTCGAAATCCGCGTCACTCATCGACTCTTGCACGGCTTCTTTGAACAGCTCTGAAGCCAGTTCGCGCAGCGACTGGCGTATATCCCAACCGGCCTCATCGTCCATCTGTTCGGTCAGGTACGACGAGATAGTGTCTGCCAAGCCCTCTTGCTCGTCGATATGCGTTGAAAGTAACTGATCGACAGCACTCGTGATGACGTGCTCCACATCCAATTCCACCGCGAAATTCGCCGATAGTCCCAGCGACTGTGCCAGTCCCGACAACAGCAACTGCAAGAACGAGTCGATGGTTGTCACCTGTATGTCGTCGTAGTGGGCCAGCATATCTTCGAACAGCAGTGCCGCCCGTGCACGGATAGCGTTCTCGCTCAGTGCACACCCGCGGCCACGCAGAATCTGCTGCACTTTGTCCAAGAAAGCGCGGTCGGCGTACCCTTGACCCAACGCATACAAGTGGGCGAGGATGCGGTCCTTCATCTCAGCCGTGGCCTTATTGGTGAAGGTGACGGCCAGGATGCGGGCATACTCGCCCGGCTCCTCGGCCAGAATCAGCAGCTTCATGTAGTGCACAGCCAGCGTGAACGTCTTGCCGGAGCCGGCCGAAGCTTTATAAACGGTGAGAGATGACTTCATGAGAGGAGGGTTCTTGCGCGCAAGCGCGTACATTGTTTATATTCTGCCTCCCGAAGCACGGGAGAAACGTTATTGGCCGCAAAGATATAAAATTGTGCACGAAACCACAAAAGAATAAAAAAATAATGAGATTTTTTAGGAAATGATGCGTGGAAATCGGAAATAATGTCTTAACTTTGCAGCGATGAATATGCTATCCCGACATATCGAGTACCTGTTGCTCACGCATAACTGCGTGATTGTCCCGCAGTTGGGCGCCTTCGTGGCCCATGAGGGCAACGCACGCCGCGTGGAGAGCGAAGAGCTGTTCTTCCCTCCCCTGCGGGTGGTACGCTTCAACCCAGAGCTCACGGACGACGACGGCCTGCTGGTCGGCGTGCTCCGTGCGACCCTCCACTGCTCCGCCACGGAGGCGAAGCGCCAGGTGCAGACCATGGTGCTGCTGCTGCGCCAGCAGCTGCTGGCCGACGGACAGGTGGATTTCGGGAGCATCGGTATCTTCACGCAGGACGAGGACGGCAACATCGGCTTCTCATCGTGCCAGGCTGGCGTGACGACGCCCGCGCTCTATGGTCTCGACGCCTTTCGGATGCCGAAGCTCACGACCCTCGAGCGCCGCAACCGCCTGGCAGACGAGCACAAGAGCTCGTCGGAAGGCTTCCACGACACGGACAAGCACATCATCATCCGCATCCCGCGCCGCGCCCTGCGCTATGCCGTGGCCGCTGCCGCTGTGCTACTCATCGGACTGTTCTTCACACCGCCCATGCAACCGCAGCGCGAGCGTCTCGTGCAGCAGGCCACCCTACTCTTCCCCCCAACGGAAGACGTGGCGACAGAGCCGCAGGAAGCTACCCTACAGGAGGCTACGGCGAAGGCAGAATCCGTGATAGAAGTTCCTTCAACCAACGAAAGCGGAACCATTGAAGAAGAAGCTGTTATCGAAACGGTAGTTGCTGAAGTTCAGACCGCCGACACCGCACCATACGCCATCGTGCTGGCCTGCAACGTGAGCCGCAAGAATGCGGAGCGCTACGTGGCTGAGCTACAGCAGCGAGGCTACGAGAACGCCGCCGTGCACGACAACGGCAAGATGCTGCGCGTGGTGCTCACCGGCTTCCACGACGAGGCCGAGGCCTACAACCGCAACGCCACACTCCACCACGAGGGACGCGAATTCGCTTCCAGCTGGGTCATGAAGTTGTAAGAGATCCATGAAACGAGTACGCTGCCCGAAATGTGACCATTACCTCACCTTCGACGAAACCCGCTACCGGCAGGGCGAGACCCTGGTCTTCGAGTGCCCCGACTGCCACAGACAGTTCGGCGTGCGCATCGGGAAGGCGGAAAAAGAGGAGGAGCAGCAGGACTGCGGCTCGCTCATCGTCATCGAGAATGTATTCCATTTCAAGCAGACGCTGCCCCTGCGCATGGGCGACAATGTGATTGGGCGCTACGTGAAGGGTAGCTCCATCAGCACCCCCATCGAGACGGTGGATCCCAGCGTCGATACGACCCACTGTATCATCCGC
>CALAUY010000030.1 GCA_937892015.1 uncultured Bacteroidales bacterium
CCACAGACTGTTGCTGACGTTGGTCTCGGCGATATAATAGGGTTGCTCGGCGGGCACGTAGAGGAACTTAAGCCGCTTACCCTCAATTTTGACGATGCGTGTCAGTTCGGGCTCGGCGTTGAGTGGCTTCATCATCGGGTCGTCGGGCAGGGTAAAGGCAATACGCAGTCCGATGCAGTTGTTGGTTTCTTCCGGCGGGAAATACTGTCGGCACGAGATATGAATATTGTCGGCACAGTTGTCGAAACTGCCGCCTCGCACGATATGTTTGTCGCCCTCGGTAGGTCCTTGCGGGTCGGGTTCAGTGCCGTAATAGTACGGTCCGAAGCGGTCTTGACACCACTCGCTCACGTTGCCGGTCATGTCGTACAGTCCCAGTTCGTTGGGCAATCGTTTTTTCACCTCATGTTTCTTAAACCCCGCATTACCGGTATGCCACGCAACGGAGTCGCAGATGTCACTGCCGGCGAAGCGGTATCCTCTGCTCTTGGAGCCCCCGCGTGCCGCATACTCCCACTCGGCCTCTGTGGGAAGGCGGAAAGGTAGTGCGGTGAGGCTGTCGAGTCGCCTGACGAAGAGTTGGGCATCGTGCCACGAGATGTACGTGACGGGTTGGGTGGGGTCGTACCAATCCTCGATGAAGCGCCGGTCGGGCATTACTGCTCGCCATAATGCGTTCGTCACTTCGGTCTCGGCGATGTAGAACGGGCTAAGAACGACCGTGTGGGCCGGTTTGTCGGAGACCAGATGCTCATCGTACTGGTCGGGGGTGGCCCCCATGACGAACGCTCCTCCATCGATGCGGATCATGCGGAAAGTGACATCCCCGATGGTGATGTCGCGCTGCAAGAGACTGTCGGGCACGGCACTCTTCTTTGCCCCGAGCATGGCCGGGCAGAGTAGTGCGACAATAGTCAGATAAAGCAAAAGACTCGATTTTTTCATACGCTTAACTCACTGCAAGAAGCGTGCCAAATCGGGGTTGCCGGCCAACATCCCGCATGCGGCGAGTATATCTTCGCCTCGGGAGCGGCGGATAGTGGTGGTGATACCGTTGTCGTTGAGGTAGTCGCAGAGCCACTGCATCTGCCGGTCGTCGGTAGCGGGGAAACGGGTATCGACACCGGCGTGGAACCGGATGAGGTTGACGCGACACTGCGGGGCGAAGGGTGCAACCAGTCGGCGTAGTTGCTGTGCATGGCGCATGGTGTCGTTCATGCCGTGCCAGACGATGTACTCGAACGATAGTCGGCGTTGGTGGCGGAAATCTTGCTGTGCTGCCCAGTTGAGCGCTTGCCGCACGGGTCGTAGTCGCTCGGCGGGCATGATCTCCGCGCGCTCTTCGGGGAAAGCGTTGTGGAGCGAGATGGCGAGATTGCACTCGCTATGCTTGAGGAAACGGTCGAGCCCCTCACCCGCACCAACAGTGGAGACGGTGATGCGGTGTGGCGACCATGCACAACCGTAGTCGGCCGTCATAATCTCGAGTGAGCGAAGTACCGGCCCGATATTGTCCATGGGTTCGCCCTCACCCATATAGACGAGGTTAGTGAGTTGTGCCGACTCGGGGATAGAGAAGATCTGGTTGAGGATGTACGCCGCGGAGAGATGTCCGTGAAAACCGTGTGCGCCGGTCATGCAGAAACGGCACCCCATTCGACAGCCGGCTTGCGTGGAGACGCAGAGCGTGGCACGGTCGGCATCCGGAATAAAGACGCATTCCACGAACTGCTTACCGTGAGGTGTCAGTGCCTCGAAGAGGTATTTCTTCGTACCGTCGCGGCTGACCTGTTCTGCCACGGGTCGGGAGCGTCCGATGGTGTAACGCTCTGCCAAGGCTTGCCGTCCGGCGAGGGAGATGTTGGTCATCTCATCGAACGTGGTGGCACGTCGTACGTACAACCATTCGGCGAGCTGTTTGCCCGCGAAACGCTTGAGACCGACTGCAAGGGCCACGTCCTGCAGTTCGGGTAATGTTTTGCCGAGTAGCGTTTCCATCATCTCAGTCGTCCTGACCATGCAGCACGTAC
Organism: uncultured Bacteroidales bacterium; assembly: GCA_937892015.1. Taxonomy (GTDB): domain Bacteria; phylum Bacteroidota; class Bacteroidia; order Bacteroidales; family Paludibacteraceae; genus Colicola. The sequence goes on from CALAUY010000030.1 coordinate 2,031, forward strand.
TGCTGCTTCATCCTTGAGTATGGCGCGGGTGGCCATCAATACGAGCACCATGGCAATCAGGGGCAGTCCGGCCGACCAGTTGATGTACCACTCGGCACCGAAACGCTGCACGGCGAACCAGACGTACATGGCGAGTAGGGCATAGAAGCCCAGACAAGCCACGACAGTGAAGATGTTGAGTCGCGCCTGCAAGACCCGTTTCTTGAAGAGGAAGATGTCGATGAGGGCGAGTGCTGCAATAACACCGATGATGACGTACAACCCCCATACGGACATGTCTAACGAGTAAATAGAGCGCAGCGCCGTTTCGTCGGGCAAAACGAGCGACACGGGCGTTACGAACAGGGTGATGACGGCACACACTGCCGCCAACAAGAGGTACAATGACTGTATTCGTTGAATCATAATAGTAAGTGATTATCAATCATAATAAGAGTATCCGTTGTAGTCCCACTCGAGATGCACGGGCAGTGTCTGTTTGCGTTGGTTGAGCAAACTCAGATGCCCGAGTCCTCCATCAACGTTGGAATAGACTTGCGTACCTTCTTGTGTGCCCAACTCATCGAAAATCTCGGAGATGTCCTCGAAGATGTCGCCAATATCATCGCCGCCATCATCATCGTAGAGCGAGATCTCGGGCGCGGACGTAGTGCCATTGCGACCGAGGATAGTCGTTCGGTACATGTAATACGATTGGTTGCTGACGTAAACACTGACGACCACTGAGTCGATGCATATATGCCGTCCGTATGGCATGCCTTGGTATTGGAAAGTAGTGTCTCTGCCGAGCGTATCAACCACATCGCCATAATAATAACCGGCATAGTTTATTCGGTCGAGGTCGAGCAGCAGCGTCAGTTGGTGCGGTTCGACGAAATGGTCGGCAGAGGTGAAGAGAGGCCCGTTCTGGGTGTAGAGGTTGTGTGTCGTGCGCGGCAAGTTGTACTCGGAGAACATGAAATCTTCGGAGTAGAGCCTTTGGCCGACGAAGGGATTGCGGTAAACGATAGTGTCATAGACGTACACCTCCGTTGAGTAATTGCTGCTCACTATCTTGGACGAGGTGTCGGTTTGTTGCCCGTACGCGATGACGGAGAAGAAGATGACCTCATCGTGCGTGGCGGGCAGTGCATCAACGGAGAGGGTGAACGAGAGAACCTTGTTGCGGGTGTCGTTCTGAACACACGTGAACTGCGGTTGTGGTGGCACGGTCTCGGTGGCAGTGACGGTCTTGTAGTCGGGGTGTGATGCACGGATAGTCACTTGGTCACCCGCATTGAGGCTGTACGAGAGGGTGTAGTAACTCTTCCCCTCATGTTGACCGTTGTAGAGGGTGGTGTCGTTCACCGCCACGAACGTGAGGGGCATCCAGTCGCCACCATTGACTTGCATCTCTACGTTGGCATCTCCGACTATCCCCCGCCGCGTCTGTCCGTAATTGGGGTTGCCGATGAAACGGTCAGAGTCGAGGAAGAACCACGAGCGGGTAAGATACACCTTGAGGGGCGCATCGGGCAGTATCTCGGCATTGAGGCAGAGAACGGCCTCTTCTTCGTTGCCATTGTACGTAATCATCTTGTTGAACATGTTCTCGCAAGCCGTGAGAGCCATGCAACCGATAAGGAGCGATAAATATAGCGTCTTTTTCATGCAAGTCAGAATTTGAAGTTGTAACTGATACTCGGTAACAGCGGGAAGAGACTTATCTGGTACAGTTTGCCGCCACTCTCGTAGAGCAAGTATGGGTTCATGTGACAATAAACGTTATATACGCCGACATATACTTGGTGTTCGGCATGCATCAACCACCCACCTTTAGAGCGCGAGGGATCGCCGCTGCGATGGTGCGGGATATGGAAATTCGCACCGATGTCGAGCCGATGGTAGTCGGGCATGACGTAGTTGTTACGCTCGCGGATGATACGTCGTTGCGTGGGATAGTAGTTGCTCTCGGTTTCGAGCGTGGGGTCGTGATAGACTTGCGTACCGAGCGTGGCGCGCTGGCCGGTACCATAAACGAACGTGGCGGAAAGGTCCACTTTCTTGGACACCTCGTACTGGAGGGTGACGCTCAGGTCGTGCTCGCGGTCGTACTTGGCGTGGAAAGGTTGCCCGAAATTGAGCTCTTGTCCCTCGCGATTGAACTGCCTCATGGTGCGACTCCACGTGTAACCTATCCAACCGGTGACGGGTCCTACCTTGCGCTGAAGGAGCAGTTCGACACCATAACTCCAACCGTCTCCCACCGCCACTTTATCTTCCCATCCGGTGCTGGAACCGAAGAAGGTGGCACCATCTTTGTACTCGATGAGGTTCTTCATGCGCTTGTAGTAACCCTCAACAGATATCTCCAGTTGTCCGAAGATGTCGTACGACAATCCCGCAGCGGCAATCATCGCGTGCATGGGAGGGATATTCTTCGTGACGGGTACCCAGAGGTCGGTGGGCAGCGATATGTTTGATGAATTAAGCAGATGAACGTACTGCGAGGTGTACGAATAGCTGGCCTTGAATGCGAGGTCTTTGGTGATGAGTGCCCGCATGCCCACACGTGGTTCGAGCGATGGATAGGTCTTGCCACCGGTATGGTAGAGACTGCCGCGCAGTCCGAGGTTGAGTTTGAGCCATGACCAGGGCGTATAACTATCTTCCACGTACAACGTGCTCTCGTACCCGCGCATCAACTCTCCGCCGAGGATGGTGGTGTCGAGCTTGAACGTCATCCCTTCCCCCAAGTCGGCGATGAAGAAATTGCTCACGGACGGTTGGAACTGATGGTAGATAAACTCCGCGCCGAAATTGAGCGTGTGGCGGTTGTTGGGCGTATATTCGAAATGTGTGTTGGCACTCACGTCGTAGATGTTGGAGTTGTAGCCCATCGACTGCTCGAACCCGCCCGTCACTTTGCTGTTGTCAGCATCCCGGTACGTGTAGTTCTCGTTCAGCGTCTCGCCGAGACGGTATCGATAACGGGTGAATGCTACTTGCGTGTTCGAGAAGAGTCGCCCCGAGTAACGATGCTCCCAGTTGGCCGCAGCAACGAGGTTGCCCCATCCCATGCGCATGTTGAGGTTGCCCTTATTCAGTTCGTTCATCAGCGACCAATCGAACGAGTAGCGGAGATACATGACATCATCGCCGGAGTAGAAAGAGGCGGAGAGACGGTCGTTCTCGGAGAACGTGTGACTGAGTTTGGCGTTCACGTCGTAGAAATAGTATCCGCCGGTGGCGTTCAGGTCGGCCGCAGCTTTGGCGATGAGTGCCATCAGTGGTGCAGTGAAAAGGTCGAAATATGTGCGTCGGGCCGAGAAATTGAAGGTTGTCTGTGCTCTGACCGTATCTCCCGCCGCAAAGCGTTGCCAGTCGCGTTTGTTCCAATAGATAGGTCCCTCAAGGTTAATCTTGGCAGAGAGCAGTCCAACCGTGAGGTTGCCATGATAACCGGTTGCGTTACCATCGTTCTGTCGCACATCAATGACCGAACTGAGTCGACTGCCATACCGTGCGGGGAAATTGCCCTTATAGAGCGTCACGTTCTTCACCGCATCGGCGTTGAAGACAGAGAAGAAACCCATGAGGTGGTTGACGTTGTATAGTGGCACGCCATCGAGCAGGATGAGGTTCTCGTCCGGTCCGCCACCGCGCACATAGATGCCGGTTGTGCCTTCACTGCCTGACTGTACGCCCGGGAGCAGCTGTATCGCTTTGAGAATATCCACCTCACCGCCCAATGCAGGGATGCCTTTAATCTGGGAGATGGGCACTTCAATGGCCGACATCTGTGCCGACTGCGGCCCGGAGATTGATTGATGGGCGACAACCGTCACCTCTTCGAGGCGTGTGTTGCTGCGCAGAGAAACGGAGATGAGAGTATCAGTGTGCAGGTCGAGCACGATGGGCTCGGAGGGATGATAACCCACGTAACAGACTTGTATGGCGTGCCGACCCACGGGCAACGAGAGGGTGTAGAAACCCGCTGTGTTCGTTACGGACCCCTGATGCGTGAGCGTGTCTAACACGGCCGCACCAATGAGACGTTCGCCCGACTGCGCGTCGGTCACGTAACCATTCACGGTGACCCGCTGCGCACTCAACATCAGCGGCACCCAAAGGAGCAGAAAGAGAAAAAACCTTTTCAATTTACGATTTGACAATTTACCGCCCTTACGGGCTATTGGACTAGTTATTTACGATTTGACAATTTACGATTGACGATATTCCGATATTACGTTATTCCGATATTACGTTATTCCGACTTAATAAAAGCGTTTTTTGTCATACATTTTTCGAACGGCCTCTATACCCTCTCTATACCCTCTCGAACAGTTTAACCATTGAACGATTTAACGATTTAACGATTGATTTACAAATTTACAAATTTGCCAATTTACAAATATCCCCCTGTAGGGCGTAGTGTTCGCCGGTGGCGGCACAGATGGCATGACCGGACGCATCGAAAGTGAGTCGTTCGCCGTGACGACTGACCCAACCAATCTGTCGTGCCGGAACGCCGGTCATGAGGGCAAATGCCGGCACATCTTTGGTAACGACCGCTCCTGCCCCTATCATACAGTACTCGCCGAGCGTGTGTCCGCAGACAATAGTGGCGTTGGCACCTACCGTGACACCGCGGCGGAGAAGGGTAGGGCGGTACTCGTCTTTACGCGAGACGGCTGCACGCGGGTTGAGAACGTTAGTGAACACCATACTCGGACCAAGGAACACATCGTCCTCGCACGTCACGCCCTGATAGATGGAGACGTTGTTCTGCACTTTGCAGCCATTGCCTATGCGTACCCCTTCCGCAATCACCACGTTCTGGCCGATATTGCAGTGCTCTCCTACCATGCAACCGCGCATGAGATGGCTGAAATGCCATATTTTCGTGCCCGCACCGATTGTGCAATCGTCATCGATAAAGGCACTCTCGTGAACGAAATAGTCTTTCATCGTTTAGTGCATGAAGAATTTGATGATATCGTTGCCGTTGGCATAGATAAGCAACGCCAGCAGGAGGTACAGTCCGATGGTGTTGGCCACTTCGAGGAACTTGTCGCTCGGTTTTTTGCCGGTAATCATCTCCCAAAGCAGGAAGAAGACATGCCCGCCATCAAGCCCCGGTATAGGGATGATGTTCATAAAAGCGAGGATGATGCTGAGGAACGCCGTCATGAGCCAGAAACTGTGCCAGTCCCAAACGGGTGCGAAGAGTGAACCGATGGCGGCAAAACCGCCGAGCGATTTAGCCCCCTCTTTGGTGAAGACGAGTCGGAACTGCTTAATGTAATTGACCAGCGTCTGCCAGCCGTAAGAGACGCCGGCAGGGATAGATTCCCAGACACCATAATCGACATGCTTGACAGCAAGGAACTCGGAGGGACTCTTGGGATAGACTCCCATCTTGGCTTCATCGCCGATGAAGAGGCGCGTCGTCTGTCGTTCGCCCGCTCGTACGTACGTGATAGTGACACTATCGCACGCATGTTGCTGCAGCTCGGCCACAACATCTTGGTAGATAAAGCAGGGCTTGTCGCCCACACCGATGACACTATCGCCCGCCATCATCAACCCACGTGCTGCCGGTCCGTCTGCGATGAGGTCGGCCACCACGAACGGGAAGCGAAAATCGCAGAAAGCGGTACTTTGGTCGGCAAGTATCTTCTGTTCAAAGCCGTCGGAGAGCGTCAGGCTGATGGTGTCGTTGCCGCGCAGCACTTGTACGTGATGTTCGCCCTCAACGACCATCCAGTTGACAAGGTCGGCACGGCTGTCAGGCACACGGTCACCTATCTTCACAATACGGTCACCCTGCACGAACCCCTCGGAGAGCATGGCATCGGAGAAATGCATCCCATACGTGGCGTTCTCAAGCGGCATATAGTCTTGTCCCCAGTGGTGGAAGACGGCACTGTAGATGACGAGTGCAGCGATGAAGTTCACCAATACGCCGCCGGTGATGATGGGCAGTCGTTTCCACGTCGATTGTGCACGGTACTCCCACGGATGGGGCGTTGAGCCCAGTTGCTCGGCCGTGGTCGTCTCGTCCACCATGCCGGCAATGGCGCAGTATCCGCCCAGTGGCAACCATCCGATGCCCCACTCGGTCGTCTCAGGGTACTTACGCCAATCGTCGTCAGCGAGTAGCGGCAGGTCTTCAGGCTCGATGATGGTGAACTTGGGATGGCCCGCACGGCGCGTTATCTTGCGGCCAAAATTGTATAGCACCTCGATGTCGTCCCATTGCTCGTCGGTCAGTGCCTCTTTCTTGGCGTAACGCTTGCGGATTTTCTCGTTGGGGTCGTTCTCCCAGAGCAGCGGGTTACCATCGGCATCCATCGCCACTTTCTGGTTCTCCGGCACGTTCTCGGCGAAGAAACGCAGCTGCCAGCGACCGTTGATTTTCTTGGCGCGGAGCAACGAACGTCCCGGGTTGAAGAACATATAGAACTTGTTCACCCGCACGCCGAAAATGCGCGCGAACGTGAAATGCCCCAGTTCGTGTATCATCACCAGAAAACTGAGACTTAAGATGAATTGCAGTGCTCGAATAAGAAAAGACATTATAATTGACGATTTGACGATTTACGATTGGACTAGTTATTGACGATTTGAGATTAATTGGACGATTTACGATTTGACGATTGATTGGACAATTGATTTACAAATTTACAAATTTACAAATTTACAAATTTACAAATTGTCCCTGCAATGTGCCGGGCCTCGGCATCGGATGCAACGTAATCTTCGTACGTGGGATTAGGGATGAACGTGGCGCGTGCCATCGTCTCTTCGATAATCTCTGCCATGCGAAGAAAGGGTATCTTGCCTTGTCGGAAAGCGAGGTTGGCAACCTCGTTGGCGGCATTCATGATACACGGCACATTGCCGCCCCGTGCTGCGGCTTGGTATGCCAGAGCGAGGCACGGGAAGCGTGTGGTGTCAGGCTCCTCGAACGTGAGGTCTCGCACCCGGAAGAGGTCGGCGCGAGGCAAATCGGTTGCGATACGCTCGGGATAGGTAAGGGCGTAGAGTATCGGCAGGCGCATGTCGGGCGCGCCGAGTTGCGCTTTGATTGCCCCGTCACGGAACTGTACCGCCGAGTGGATGATTGATTGGGGATGTACCAACACCTGTATGCGTTCGACATCAACCCCGAAGAGCCATTTGGCCTCGATAACCTCGAACCCTTTGTTCATGTACGAAGCGGAGTCGATAGTTATCTTGTCGCCCATGTGCCAGTTGGGGTGACGGAGTGCATCCTCGGCCGTTGCGCGCGCAATCCTGTCTATCGGCCACGTGCGGAAAGGCCCGCCGCTGCACGTGAGCAGGATTTTCTCTATCTCGTTGCCCTCTTCGCCCACGAGACTCTGGAAGATTGCCGAATGTTCACTATCAACCGGCAGGATGTCTGCCCCGTGCTCTGTGGCGAGGCGGCGGATTAGTTCACCGGCCACAACAAGCGTCTCTTTGTTGGCGAGTGCGATGCTCTTTCCGGCTTGCAGAGCCGCCATCATCGGCCGCAGTCCTGCATACCCTACCATGGCTGCCACAACCACGTCTATTGGCGCGGCTGTGACCATTTCGGCGATGGCATCGTCACCAGCCCGCACATCGATAGATAGGTCCTGCAATGCTTCGCGTAGAGGCGCATAGAGGCTCTCGTCTGCGATACATACGACGACCGGCCGGAACTCGCGCGCTTGCGCGATAAGCTTCTCTACGGACGTGCGCGCACAAAGCGCATAGACCCCGAAACGGTCGGGATGAGTGCGCACGATGTCGAGCGTCTGCGTACCGATACTGCCGGTCGAACCTAATATGGCGAGTTGCTTTTTGATACTATTCACTTCGTTGGTGCTTAAACATTGTTGTTAGTTGTTCCGTCAGAACACCACCACCTCTTCGGGGTTGAGTGGTAGCCCGCGTTGCCAGAGCGCGAAGCGTACTGACGACTCGTTGACGAGCCCGAGCGTCTCTCCCGCCTGGGCGATGGCTCCCACTTGTTTGAACGGTTTGAGTAGTCCGTAGTACATGCTCAGATAGTCGCCGTCATGCTGCATGATGAGCATCCATCCCTCGTTGGGCACATAATCGACAAAGACGACAGTGCCGGTCAGGGTTGCTGCTACGTTGGCATCTTTCTGCACGGTCAGCTGTACACTATAGATGCCCTCGTTCGGGTTGTACGATTGCGTCACAACACCTTGTACAGGTCGGAAGAACGTCTGCGCAGAGAAGGAGACGGCAGGGTCGAACATGAGCAGGTTGTCTTTCTCGCGCGCTTCGTAATCGCTCACGAAATTCTCGAGGATGAGCGAACGCTCGGCCAACATCTCCTCTTTACGGATGCGTGTCAGCGAGTCGAGCGAGGGTACGGAGTCGGAGTTGACGTTGCCACTCACAACGTCGCGGATGGTGTTCAGATAAACTGCTTGCAGGTTTAGCTCGTTCTGTAGCGAGTCGATGCGGTACGTCTGCTGTACAAGGTCCTGCTTGATATTCTCGTTGAAGCCGGGCAAGTAGTTCTTGAGGGGCGTATGCCAGATAATCAGTGCCAAGAGGAGGAAAGAGATAATCAGAGCCGCTACGAAGAGCAGCACGAGGTTCATGAGGGACAGACGCATGTGCATCCGTTCCTCGAGCGTATCCTCGTTCACTACGGCCACGCGGTACTTAGCCCGCAACCGTTTCCACCAGTTTTGTTTGTTTTCTGCCAATAGTTTATTTCAGTATGTTGCAGCCGTTGCAGGGCTTGAGTTGCTTGAAGAAGTCGTTGCCCTTGTCATCAACGAGGATGAAAGCGGGGAAATCCTCCACCTCTATCTGCCAGATGGCCTCCATGCCCAGTTCGGGGTACTCGATGCATCGGATGTCTTTGATGTTGTTCTGCGCGAGTATAGCGGCAGGTCCTCCGATGGAGCCGAGATAGAAGCCGCCATGCTTCTTGCAGGCATCGGTAACGGCTTGCGAGCGGTTACCTTTAGCGAGCATGATGAGCGAACCACCATGGTCTTGGAACTCATCGACGTACGGGTCCATGCGTCCGGCAGTGGTGGGACCCATCGAGCCGCATGCCATGCCCGCGGGCGTCTTGGCAGGTCCGGCGTAGTAGATAGGATGCTCTTTCATATAGTCGGGCATCCCCTCACCGGCGTCGAGTCGTGCCTTCAGTTTGGCGTGCGCAATATCTCTTCCTACAATAATCGTGCCATTCAGCGACAGGCGCGTCCCGATAGGGTATTGAGTGAGAATCTTGCAGACGTCTGCCATCGGTTGGTTGAGGTCGATACGTACGGCGTCACCCTCACCGGCGCGTCGCAGCTCCTCGGGGATAAGGACTCCGGGGTTGTCGTCCATCTTCTCAATCCAGATGCCGTCTTTGTTGATTTTCGCCTTGATGTTGCGGTCGGCCGAGCAACTGACACCGAGTCCGATGGGGCAGCTGGCACCGTGTCGCGGCAAACGTACAACGCGCACATCGTGAGCCATGTACTTGCCGCCGAACTGTGCGCCGAGACCTATCTTGTACGCCTCTTTCAGCAGTTGCTCTTCGAGCGCAATGTCGCGGAAAGCGCGACCGGTCTCATCACCACTCGTGGGCAGCGAGTCATAGTAATGCGTCGAGGCCAGTTTCACCGTGAGCAGGTTCTTCTCCGCCGATGTGCCGCCGATGACGAAGGCGATATGATAAGGAG